>CAYMUI010000001.1:0-4313 GCA_964393645.1 uncultured Desulfobacterales bacterium
AGGGTTAAGGTCAGCTTTTGCGAAATCTCAAGATTAGACTTCTGTAAGTTTACAAAAAAGAAAGCTCCCCGGGCCGGACTCGAACCAGCAACCTAGTGGTTAACAGCCACCCGCTCTGCCGATTGAGCTACCGGGGAGTATGCTTATAAAAAAATAACAAATGATCCTCTTTAGGTCAACTACTTTAATAATCCAATTAGCCTATCTGGAGACTTGTTTTTTATCTATTCTGCTATTTTTTCACAAATACAATTTGTTTTCTATGCGTTATTGTTTTTTGTTTAAAAACTTTACTTTACATTTATATTCTTCTTTGATATGCAAAACTTAAGACAATGGGCATTGAATATTTTTATTATCAATTAAAACAGGCAGAGGAGTACTTATCTAAGGGGCAAGAGGAAAAGGCTCGTCAGTTAGCTTTACTTAATCTAAAGCAGATTCCTTCTGAGCCTACCCTCTGCTTCAGATGGGCAAAAGTGTGCGAAGAATTAGGGCTTGCGAGGTATGCTTTAAAATTCTACAGGCAGGCTTTAAGAGCTTCTCCTAAAGACGATAGTATCCTCTTTAACTACGCTCTCCTGCTAAGTGACTCAGGATATTACGAAGATGCGATTCATTATTTAAAAAAAGCTATTAAAGTAAATCCAGAAAATAAAGACGCAAAGGCTCTTTTGTCCAGGTTTTTGCAAGAAATGGGCTTTTACGGTCAGGCAGAATTACTTCAAGATATTGTTCCTTCGAAAGAGCCTGTAAGATATTTTCCTCCTACCATAAGTAAAGAACACCTTGATAGACTGTTCGAGCTTTTTTCAGGGAAAGAGGTGGGTTATGCGATTCAGGTGCTCGATTCTGTTACCTCGGAACCTTCTTTTAAATTTATAAATTCTGCAATTACACTTGATACTTTAAAAAAACATATAAATGGTGATTTAACCGTTGCTCTTTATCCCATAAGGAGTGACAACACGGCCAAATACGCAGCGATAAGGATAAGAATTAAGAACAGAATACTTAAGCAAAATGTAAAAAATACCGGTTACCTTACTTACTTAAAAGAAAAGATTCGCAATTATACACTTTCTCTCGTCGATGTTGCTTACAAGGTAGGAATTCCGGTGTATGTAGACCATTCAGGGGACTTTAGCTATAGATCATGGTTTTTCTTTAAAGACTTTGTTCACTTTCTCAAAATAAGGCGTTTTTTAAAAACCTTCATACAACATCTCCCCCCTTTAGAGACATATATGGTGTTAGAATTTCTGATAGGCACACAGCCGATTGGTATAGGATGGATAGAGCATCCTGTCATCCTGCCTTTTGGGATAAATCTTGTTACAAAAAAGAGATTTCTTTTTATAGACCGTGACGGAAATCCGTATGAAGATCAGTTAAAGTTTTTAAAGAAAATCCAGCAGACTCCATTCAAAGACTCTTTTTATTCTTTAAAGATAGACTTGCATAAATCAGATTCCACTGCAAACAAAGAACTTTCTTTTCTTTCCTCCGCATCAATAAGAAAGACCGTAGAAGATATGATTAAGTCATGCAGTGTCTTAAAGGCAATAGTAATAAAAGCCAATTCTGGGCACATACTTCGCAATGAAGAAAAACTGGTTCTTTTTTATACAGTTGGCTTGTTAGATCCTGATGGAACATCTTTGCATAGGATCCTGTATCCGTGTCCAGATTACAATTACACAAAAGTGGAGCGCCAGAGGATCAGACTAAAACCAAATCCTATTAGCTGTATCAAGATAAGAGAGCTTATCCCAGAGCTTACTTCTTCTGTTTTATGCAATTGTGTGTTTGACCTTAGAGGTGGCCGTTATCCATCTCCGGTAATGCATGTAAATCCTGCTCTGGTCAGTCCAAAAAGTGAATTCGACATTTCCGAAAAGCTGCCTATAAAAGATGTAGTGCGTAAGTACATAAGTTTGAAACATCAAAAAACAGAAGTAGATTTTGCTATAAATAAAACGGTCAAAGTTTTAGAAAAATACTATCGTTCTACGGGTAAAGATCGCATATCTATAGACGGGCTCACAGTTTACAGGGTAGAAACGAAGAAAGGGATAGACTGGAAAATTAAGAGGTAATTTTTATGACGGTAGCTTACATATTAGAACAAGGGGCATATTTGGTAAAAGAAGGCGAAAGAATCCTTGTAAAAAAAGAGAAAAATGTACTTCATACTCTTCACGCCTTTAAGCTTGAACAGATAGTTTTGTTCGGAAATGTTTCCATAACTCCTCCCGTAATATCCTATCTTTTAAAATTGGGCATAGACACAGTTTTTATGAGCAAGAACGGAAGGTACAAAGGAAGACTCCAAGGACCGTACAGCAAAAACATTAACTTGAGACAAATCCAGTTTAAAAAGTTGTCAGAACCAGACTTTTGCTTTAATACCGCTCGTTACATAGTAAAGGGAAAAATAAGAAAAAAGAGGGCTTTGCTTTTAAGAATAAACAGAACAAAAGACCATGCTTCACTCGAAGACCACATCTTTACCTTAAAGCGTATGCTGGACAAACTCGACAGTGCTAAAGACATAGACGAAATAAGAGGAATAGAAGGAAAAGCGTCAGCCATATACTTTGACGGGTTTTCTAAGGGTTTTATTTCTAAAACGATAAATTTTACGAAAAGAATTAGAAGACCACCCACTGATCCAGTAAATTCGCTGTTAAGCTTAGGCTACACATTTCTTTTTAACGAGCTTATGGGTGCGGTTAGTATGGTGGGACTTGATCCTTACTTAGGAGCTCTTCATACCTTAGAATATGGAAAGCCTTCGCTTCCTCTCGATCTGATGGAGGAGTGGAGACCGGTTGTAATAGATACGCTAATTTTGAGCATTTTCAATATGAACATCCTGAGCGAGCTTGATTTTAGAGTAGCTCAATCAGATCAAGTTTTACAAGAAGAAGACGATGAAAGTTTAGAACCTATTTTTTTACAGACTTCAAAACCGTTGCCTGTTAAGTTAACTGCTCAAGGTCTAAAAAAGTTTATTGCTCAATATGAGAGAAAGATCAGACAAAAAATTAAATATCACATTACAAATGTTAACTTAACTTATAGAGACTGCATAAGAGAACAAATAAGGCATTTTGTTAGATACTTGAAGGGAGATGATCCAGAATATGTGCCTTTACCGTTGAGATGACAAACACTTTATGTAAAGAGAATTCTTTAAAAAGGAAAAGACATGTATGTGATGGTTTCGTATGATATCGTAGACGATAAGATAAGAAACAAGGTGATGAAATTTCTAAAAGACTACGGCACCAGGGTTCAATATAGTGTATTTGAATGCGATATTAACGAGGAGCAGTTTAATAAAATGAAGAAAGGGGTAGAAGAACTTATAGATAAAAAGAGAGATAGAGTAAGATACTATCCTATTTGTAAGGCGTGCCTCAAAAGAGTGGTGATTTCTGGCTGGGGTGAAATAAAAGAGGACGAGGGTTTTGAAATAATATGACAGAACAAACTTACCACATAGTAGTTAGTTATGATATAAGAGATGAAAAGAGATTAACGAAAATTGGTAAAGTCATGAAGAATTATGGAGAAAGAGTCCTTCTAAGCGTATGGGAATGCAACCTTACATATGGGCAGTTTGAATACATGAGAAACCAGGTGGAATCTATAATAGATCATATGGAGGATAGTGTAAGATATTACTTTTTGTGTGATAAGTGTATCAAAAAAGTTCAGTTTTCAGGATTAGGTGCTAAGTTCCTTCAGGAACAAGAGCTGGTAATATGTTAAGTAAAGCGATACGACCTGTGTGTTATTTGTTGCTTCCGCCTACTGCACTACAATTTTGTAGGAGGAGTGTAAGCTTTTGATTTTAAAGCTATATTACTAAATGCCTATTTGTAAGTAGGCGAAGTTTATTTGTGTAAAAAAATCAGGTAGTTAGTATTTTTTGGTGGTTAAATTGCTCTTTGACAACTGAATAATTTTAAATTGTTGCGCACTTCGGAGTATTTTTGTATAAATAACCAGCACTTTGAGAGCAACAGTTCTAAGGAATGACCCGATCCAGAGGGGATTACGACATAGTAAGTCTTGCATTCATTTTTTTACATGGATACAGGGTTAGATCTCTTTTTTTGGCTGTAATAATTTTCTTTAATCTGTTTTTGTCTGGCGGTACAAATTTACCAAACAATGGGTCATTTGGATTTTCGATTGCCTCTTTTACTATTTCCTTTATTTCGATCATAAAAACTACCTCCTTTAATTTGTGTTTTCTAATTGCTTGATTAAGCTCATAGTCAAGTTTGCCAGCTTTTTGA
>CAYMUI010000002.1:0-17869 GCA_964393645.1 uncultured Desulfobacterales bacterium
TATGTTCAGATGCCGGCCGACCTCGACCAGCTTGGGAGAAATAATTCACATGGCACAGTCATTGGTGGGAAAGGTCTTGTCTAATTGCGCCATAACCCCACCTATGGCACTGTCCCTTTCCACTAAGTACACATAATAACCACTGTTCGCTAAATCTAATGCCGCTTGCATCCCAGCTATTCCACCACCAATGACCGCAACTGAGCCTATTAGGTCTTTGGAGTCCATGTGATACCCCCACAGGTAATAAGGATCACTGATTTTATGGTTTTTTATTATCACAAAAGAAATGAATGTGACAACAATAATTTTTTCATTCCCAGAGGAACCTACTGTTTTGAGAATAAAAAATAGATTTTTCTTGTTTTTTAAATGAAAAATGGGATATATTTTTTAAAAAAGGAGGAATTATGAGTTCCACTATTGAACAGCTTATAAATAAACAGATTAAAAGGTGGGAAATAGCAAGAAAGCAGGAACCAAAAGAAGGCTATATCCCTGTTATTACCGTGTCGAGAGAACCAGGCAGTGGAGGTAGTATCTTAGCCAAAAAAGTTGCTGAATTAGAGGGGCTCGATTTCTTCCATAAAGAAATAATAACTCAAATAGCAGAGAATACAAACATAAGCAACATGCTATTAGAGACCTTGGATGAAAAAGGTCTTTCTTTAATAGAAGAATGGATTTCTTCTCTGGTAAACAGGCAACACCTTTGGCCTGATAAGTTCTTACAGCATCTCATGAAGGTAATAGGGACTATTGGCAGACATGGGAGAGCAGTAATTGTGGGTAGAGGAGCAAATTTTTTACTGCCGCCAGAGAAGACTTTAAGGGTCAGAATTGTTGCGCCATTGGAAGAAAGAATAAAAAATGTGTCAGAAAAGTTTAATGTGCCTGTTGAAGAAGCAAGAAAAAGAGTAATAAGGACAGAGTCTGATAGAAGAGCTTTTATAAGAAAATATTTCCATGCAGACATATCTTCTCCACTAAATTACGACCTCGTAATAAATATCTCTACCATGGGATTTCAAGGTGCGCTCAGAACTGTCAGAGAGGCGTTTCATTGTAAAAAAGAGGCCGTGCAAACCGAGTAGGAGAGCTGGCTTAAAGTTTTTATTGTTGAGCTTGAAAAACTAAAGAGAGGGGAGTCATATGACAAGAAGAATTTCTTTTACAAAGCATCTCAACAGGTTGCTTCCCAGATTTAGGGACAATATGAGCAGTGCAGAGTCTACAGAAGATGTAAAGAAATTTTTCCTTTATGCTGTAAAGGAGCTGCTGGAAGATATTTTGGAGAAAGAAATAGATATAAAAGAAAAAGATATCATGCTTGTACCCGAAAAACCACCGTTTTATGAGATTTCTTCAGACCTTATTTCAGAATTAAAAGAGGTGTGGAAGGAATCAGATCTTCCACACCTCATTGAAAAACTTGCTGAGTCGGCAACTGGCCGATACAAGCACTTAGAAAAACATCCGGAAAAAACCGAGTCAAAGATCAGGATGTAGCTATTTTACTTCTTCATAATCTGCATCCACCACATCATCCCCTCCGCCTTTGCTACCACTTTCTGTTGTGCCTCCAGCACCGCTGCCGGCTTGTTGCTGGGTTGCCCTTGCATACATCATTTCTGCAAGCCTGTGAGATGCCTGAGTGAGCGCTTCCGTCTTTCTCTTTATCTCTTCTATATCATCACCCTCCATTGCCTTCTTCAATTCTTCAATAGCTCTATTTATCTCTGCTTTTGTGGCTTCGTCTATCTTATCGCCCACTTCTCTTAGAGACTTCTCAGTAGTATATATTAGAGAGTCGGCGTTGTTTCTCGCCTCTGCCAACTCTTTCTTTCTTCTGTCTTCTTCTGCATGAAGTTCCGCCTCTTTTATGATCCTCTGGATTTCTTCTTCGGTTAATCCGCTGGAAGCCTTTATCTGGATTGATTGTTCTTTACCTGTTCCTAAATCCTTAGCAGACACATGGAGTATTCCGTCTGCGTCTATGTCAAAAGTCACTTCTATCTGAGGCACTCCTCTTGGTGCAGGAGGTATTCCCACAAGCTGGAATCTACCCAAAGAGACATTGTCTCTTGCCATGGGTCTTTCGCCTTGTAGCACATGTATTTCCACTGCGGTTTGGTTATCCGCTGCGGTGGAGAAGATCTGGCTCTTTCTGGTAGGAATCGTGGTGTTTCTTTCTATAAGTTTCGTAAACACACCACCTAAGGTCTCTATTCCAAGAGAAAGCGGAGTTACATCCAGCAGTAACACATCTTTTACTTCACCTGCAAGGACACCCGCTTGTATAGCAGCACCGATAGCCACTACCTCGTCAGGATTTACACCCTTGTGCGGCTCTTTTCCAAATATTTCTTTTACCTTTTCCTGGATCCTCGGCATTCTGGTCATACCACCTACTAAGATCACTTCATCTATATCCCTTGCAGTAAGTCCTGCATCTTTTAGTGCCTGCTGACACGGTCCAACCACCTTTTCTACGAGATCCTCGACCAAGGATTCAAATTTTGCTCTGGTAAGCTTCATGCTCAGATGTTTTGGACCACTTGCATCAGCGGTAATAAAAGGCAAGTTTATCTCTGTTTCCAGTAAGGTTGAAAGTTCTTTTTTCGCCTTTTCTGCTGCTTCCTTTAACCTCTGAAGTGCCATTCTGTCTTTTCTCAGGTCAATACCGTGTTCTTTCATGAACTCATCTGCTATGTAATTGACAATGCGCATGTCAAAATCTTCACCACCCAGATGGGTATCTCCGCTTGTAGCTTTAACCTCAAACACGCCCTCGCCCACCTCTAATATGGAGATGTCAAATGTACCACCACCCAGATCAAATACTGCTATTTTCTTTTCACCTTTTTTGTCCATACCATAAGCTAAGGAAGCAGCGGTTGGCTCGTTTATGATTCTTCTCACATTTAGTCCTGCTATACGACCCGCATCCTTAGTAGCTTGTCTTTGGCTGTCATTAAAGTATGCAGGCACAGTAATAACTGCGTCGGTTACTTTTTCCCCTAAATAAGATTCTGCAGCTTCTTTTAATTTTCTGAGAATCATAGCGGAAATCTCAGGAGGACTGTATCTTTTTCCCCTCACCTCTACATGAGCATCACCATTTGGAGCTCTAACAATCTTATATGGCAGGATTTTTATATCCCTCTGTACTTCTGGTGAATCATATTTCCTTCCCATTAACCTTTTTATTGCAAAGATGGTATTTTCAGGGTTAGTTATTGCTTGTCTTTTTGCAGTTTGTCCCACCAGAATTTCTCCACTTTCTGTAAAGGCTACAACTGAAGGGGTTACTCTTTCCCCTTCCTGATTTGGAATAACAACAGGATCGCCTCCTTGCATTACAGCAACACAGGAGTTAGTAGTTCCCAAATCTATGCCTATTATTTTTCCCATTTTCTTCCTCCTTTAATTTTGTTTTTTGTCTTCTTTTTTGCTTACAACCACGAGAGCAGGTCTTATAAGTTTGCCGTGTAATTTATATCCTTTTTGCAATTCTTCTACCACCGTGCCAGGTTCCACAGAAGAGTCATCTCTTTGCTCCACAGCATGATGGTAATTGGGATCAAATTTCTTTCCGAGGCTTTCAAACTCCTCAAGTCCTGCTTTCCTTAGAATATCTTTTAATCCTTTGAGGGTGAGTTCCACCCCTTCTTTCAATGCCTTAAAGGCTTCTTCTGTTTGTTTGCCTTCTTCTGCATGAAGAATTGCTCTTTCTAAGTTATCCACTACATTTAAAAGATCCTTTATAAGAGATTCATTTGCAAATTTTATAAATTCCTCCCTTTCTCTTTGAAATCTCTTTTTCATATTTTCTATTTCTGCTTGGGCTCTAAGGTAGAGATCAAAGTATTTTTTCGCTTCTTCAGTGGTTTCGTTCAGTTTTTCTATGATCTGTTCCTTGCTCATTTCTTCGACAGGAACTTCTTTTGGTTTGCTCTGCTGTTCTTTTTCAGCCTTTTCTTTTTCCCTTTTTTCTCTCTCTTTTTGGAGATCTTTTACTTCTCCCATATCTCTACTCCTATCCAGCTGTGGTTTATAAAAAGCTAAGCATCCTTTTTGGTTTGTCAAGATTATTTACGCCTTAAAGAATTGTGTAAAAACTATCTTTTTTTGTTTAGCAGTCTGTAAAGAGTTGCTCGAGAGATTCCGAGAAGTCTTGCTGCTTTTGCTTTGTTTCCACCTGTGCTTTTTAATACCTCGTTTATAAGCTCTATATTTATAGCGCTTTTATCTTCAGGGCTTGGAGGCTTTAGGTCTATTCTCCTGTGGGAGAATATCTTTTCTGGTAGATCGGAAAGTTCTATATAATCTCTTCCGTCTGCTTGTGCCTGAACCATTGCATATTGAATTACATTTTGAAGTTCTCTTACATTTCCGGGCCACGGATAATTAACAAGAGCATTTAAAGCAGGATTTGATATGTGTGAAATCTTTATAGAAAAGCTGTCCGAGATGTCTTTTAAAAACTTTCTTATAATAAGAGGAATGTCCCCCTTCCTGTCTCTCAACGGAGGTAACTTTATAGGAATAACAGAGATACGATAAAAAAGGTCTTCTCTAAATCGGCCCTCCTGCATCTCTTGTTCTAAATCCTTATTTGTGGCAGATATGATTCTCACATCAACTTTTATTGATTTTGTGGAACCTAATCTTTCTACAACACCGGTTTGCACAACTCTGAGCAGTTTTGCCTGCATGAGAGGGCTTATGTCCCCTATTTCATCCAAAAAGATAGTGCCTCCGTGTGCCAGTTCAAAACGCCCTTTTTTCTCCTTTATTGCTCCTGTGAAAGCGCCTCTTTCATATCCAAAAAGTTCGCTTTCTATAAGTGTGTCAGGAATGGCACTGCAGTTTACAGGGACAAAAGGTCCGTTTCTGCGAGGGCTAAGTTTATGTATGGCTTCTGCAACAAGCTCTTTCCCCGTACCAGATTCTCCATATATAAGGACCGGAAAGCTTACTTTTGCTACGCTTTGAATCTGCTGATATATTCTGCGCATTTTTTCGTCCTTTCCCACGATACCCATGAATTCTTCTATCGCATCTATTTCTTTCTCAAACTCTATCTGAGTTCCCACATCTTCGAAGGTTGCTACTACACCTGTAAGCTCGTTTTTACTATTCAAAATAGGTTTTACCCGCACATCTAACATATGTTTTTTCCCTCTTTTATCCACAAATTCTAAGGGGTAGTGAATCATACTGAAGTTTGGTATGACTATACCTTCTTTAAAAGCACACTTTTTTCCACAGAATCCTCCAGAAAATACTTCATGACAGTCCTTTCCTATTACTTCTTCTTTTTTGTATCCGGTAAGTTTTTCCGCTTCTTTATTAAACAGAAAGATCCTTCTTCTCTTATCATGCCCCATAACAGCAAAAGGAAGGTAATCTATTATTTCATTTGCCTCACGCATACTAACTACCTCTTTTTAAGATAAAAAGATGACCTTTACAGTGACAGTCACTTGAACCAAATTTTTCAATTACTTCAAAATGCTTGGATAAATGATGTGCTATTTCACACTCCATCCTTTTTTCAGACTCTATGGTAATAATAGCTTTGATCGCAGCCTTTTTTAGAAAATAATCTATGTGCCAATAAAGTTTTTTCTTCTTTTTAAGGTGTCTTTCTATTCTCTTGTCCAAGCTTTTTATTCCGGAACCCACATATGCATATATGCCAGGATTAAAAGATATGGTTCCCAAGCTTCCCACTTTGATTTTGCAGGTCTTTTTCAAGTTCAGAATTAATATATATGTTCCACTTTTTGATTGACACATTAGCCTTGACTTTATTTAACATATTAGGTTATTTTTTCAAAACCTTACAAAACAAAAAAACGAGAGGAATGAAGTATGGCAAGGAAAGTAGAACAGATCAGAAACATAGCTTTAATTGCCCATGTGGGTTCTGGAAAGACTTCCCTTGGAGAAGCTATGCTTTTTAATGCAAAGGCTACCACAAGGATGGGAAGAGTGGATGATGGAAGTTCAAACTTTGACTTTGAACCAGAAGAGATAAAAAGAAAGATTACTATAAGCAGTGCCATTCATCACTGTAATTGGAAAAAGCATTTTATAAACATAATAGATACTCCGGGTGATGATAATTTTCTGTCTGAAACAAAATTGGCTCTTCAAGGTGCAGACGGGGTTGTTTTGGTAATAGATGCTACTGCTGGCGTAAAGGTGGGCACTGAGAAAGTGTGGGAATTTGCAGAGGAATTAAAACTTCCAAAGATTATATTTGTCAGCAAGATGGACAGAGAAAGGGCAGATTATTTTAAAGTGGTACAGGAAGTAATAGATACATTCCAAGCGAAGGCTACTCCTGTATTTATACCTCTGGGAGCTGAAGACAAGTTTCAAGGGTTAATAGATTTGGTAAAGATGAAGGCCTGTATTTACGAAAAAGATGGCAGCGGTAATTTTCAAGTGTCTGATGTGCCGGCAGATTTTTCAGAGGATGCTGAAGAATGGCGGGAAAAGATGATCGAAAACATAGTGGAAGTAGATGATGAGCTTATGGAGAAATACTTAGAAGGAGAAGAGTTAAGTCAGCAAGAACTGGAAGATGCTCTTTATAAGGCTATTAAATCCCAGATTATTATTCCGGTTACATGTGGCGCTTCTTTGCTAAATATTGGTACAAGTCAGCTTATGGATTTGATTGTAAATGGGATGCCATCTCCTGCAGAAAGAGGTCCAAAAGAAGGTCTTAAGCCAGGAACAGATGAAGTGGTGAAGAGATTTCCAAAAGAGGATGAACCATTTTCTTCTCTTGTATTCAAAACCGTGGCAGATCCATTTGCAGGAAGACTTTCTATAATAAGGGTATTTTCTGGCAAAGTAAGTTCTGATTCCACTGTCTATAATCCAAATAAGGATACGAACGAAAGAGTAGGGCAGCTCCTCCTTATGGAAGGAAAAAAACAGCAGCCTATAGAAGAGGCTGGTCCAGGCGAGATCGTGGCTGTTGCAAAACTGAAAGATACAACTACAGGAGATACACTGTGTGATCCAAATAGTCCCGTAGTGTTTAAACCAGTGGATGTACTTCCCGCTGTTTTGTCTTATGCGGTTGAGGCTAAGGCAAAAGGAAGTGAAGACAAGCTGTTTTCCTCTCTTGCAAGGCTTGTAGAAGAGGATCCTTCTTTAAAATTGGATAGGGATCAAGCAAGTTCTGAAATAATCCTTTCTGGAAGAGGTCAGATTCACTTGGAGGTGGCCTGTGAAAGGTTGAAGAGAAAGTTTGGGGTGGAAGCAGAACTAAAGCCTTTGAAGGTTCCATACAGAGAAACGATCAAGAAGCCTGTAAAAGGAGTGATTTACAGACACAAGAAACAGACAGGTGGAAGAGGTCAGTTTGCGGAGGTTCATTTCGATGTCTTTCCCTTAGAAAGAGGGGCGGGATTTGAATTTAAAGAAGAGCTTACAGGTATGAATGTGCCGAGAAACTTTGTTCCTGCCGTAGAAAAAGGGATCAAAGAGGCACTGCAAAATGGTGTTCTTGCAGGCTATCCGGTGGTGGATATAAAAGTGAGGTTTTATGATGGAAAATCTCACGAGGTGGATTCTTCTGATATGGCATTTAAGATCGCGGCCAGTATGTGTACGAAAAAAGCACTTGAACAGGCAAATCCTGTCTTGCTTGAGCCTATAATGAAGCTGGAAGTAACTGTACCGGAAGAAGTAATGGGAGATGTTATGGGAGATCTTACAGGAAGAAGAGGCAGAGTGCTTGGTATGGAAAGTAAAGGAAAGTATCAAGTGATAAAAGCAGAGGTTCCTATGTCAGAGATATTAAGGTATGCTCTGGATCTAAATGCACTTACAGGTGGCAGAGGTACATTTAAGGTCGAGTTTTCACATTATGAAGAGGTTCCGCCTCAGCTTGCAGAAAAGATTATAGCTGAAGCAAAGAAAGAAAAGGAAAAAGAGTAGTTCATAGATGAAGAAGGCGGCTGTGTTAACAGTAAGTGACAAGGCTGCTTGTGGACAAAGGGAGGATAAAAGCGGGGAAGAGGTAATTAAAATCCTTGAGCAGAACGGATTTGAAGTAGTTGAAAGAAGAATCGTGCCAGACGAAAAAGACCAAATTGTCAAAACATTGAAAGAGTGGGCAGAGGATAAAGAGATTCCACTAATCATTACCACAGGAGGAACAGGGGTCAGCCCGAGAGACGTGACCCCACAAGCCACAAAAGAAGTGATCGATTATGAGGTTCCAGGTATTGCAGAGGCAATGAGAGCAAAAAGTTTGCAAATCACCCCATATGCTATGCTTTCGAGAGCAATAGCTGGGGTCAGGAAAAGGTCTCTTATTATAAATCTTCCTGGCAGCCCGTCTGGAGCAAGAGATAATCTTTTGGCAGTAACACCTGCCTTAGAACATGCCATTTTAAAAATTTCTGGCGATACATCAGAATGCGTGTAGTCCTGCCATGTCTTACATAGAGTGGAAAGTAGAAGAGGATATAGGAATCGTTGTTATAAACAGGCCCGAAAGAAGGAATGCTTTGAACAAACAGGTAAGAGAGGAACTTTTTAATGTTTTAAAAGAGATAGAAGGGATAAGGCCGCGGGCAATAATCATTACCGGAGTCAAAGATGTTTTCGTAGCTGGAGCAGATCTGTATGCAATGAAAGACTATACAGAAAAAGAAGCTAAGGAGGCTTCTTTGCACGGGTGTAAGATCTTTTCCTTTATAGAGGATATGAGCACTCCAACTATTGCAGCCATAAATGGCTGGGCATTAGGTGGAGGATTAGAACTTGCACTCTGTTGCGATATAAGGATATGCAGTGAAAACGCAAAATTAGGTCAACCTGAACTGAGGCTTGGAATAATTCCCGGTTATGGTGCAACACTTAGGCTTCCCAGAATAGTGGGTATGGGTATAGCAAAAGAACTTATACTAACAGGCAGAATAATAGATGCTCGAGAAGCAAAAGAAATCGGGCTTGTCAGTAAGGTAGTCAAACAGGACAGACTTCTTGAAGAAGCAAAAGCGATAGCTGAGCAGATCTCTTCTGCTAAGATTGCTGTCTCTTATGCGAAGAAAGCCATAAACAAGGCGTTTGACATTTCCAAAGAAGATGCCATAGAATATATTTCTTCAATTTATGGCAGTCTTTACAATACCCATGATGCAAGAGAAGGTATAAGTGCGTATTTAGAAAAAAGGAAACCGCAGTTTAAAGGTGAATAAGGAGGTAGTTTATATGCATGATCCGGTGAGACTAACTCCTCATCTCTACCAATTGGGGACAAGTCAGTTCCCGGTTTATCTTTCCATCGGTGAGATTGGAATGCTCATAGAAGGTGGTACAGGACCCACGACTCAGATAATAATTGAACAGATAAAAAGATTGGGTTTTCCTGCAGAAAAGATTAACTACATTGCTTTGACCCATACCCATGCCGATCATATTGGTTCGATTCCAAGGTTTAAAAAGATGTGGCCATGGGTAAAGGTTATTGGCAGCACCAGAGGAGCAGAAATATTAAAAAATAACGGGATGTTAAAAGAATTTTTATGGATAGACAGAAACATTGCAGAGCTTATGAAAAAGAGAAAAGAGATAGATAAGTTGCCTGAAACACTACAAGAGTATGATTTTACTGTTAATGTGGTAGTGAAAGAAGGAGACCAGATTGATCTCGGGAATGGTATTGTATGGCATGTGTATGAGACTCCGGGACATTCTCCGTGTCATTTAGCATATTATGAAGAAAAGGAAGGTTCTTTAATCGTAGGAGATGCTACCGGGTTTTATGTGCCCGAAAAGGATGTGTTTTGGCCCAACTATTTTGATTCTTTTGATAGCTACTTAGATTCTATTAAAAAGTTATCTAAGTTAAAAGCAAGTATAGGTGCGCTCAGTCATAACTGGGTTGTAAAAGAAAACTTGCAAGAATATTTTGAAAAAGCAATAAAGGCTACTTTAGCATATCATGAAGAGATGATAAGCAGGATAAAAAGGGGAGAGGATAAAGAGAGTATAGCGATAGAGAAAGCAAATTGGGTAAACAGTCTCACCGATATTCAACCGTATAAGGTCATGCTGAACTTAAGTAAGGTGCTAATAAAACGTTCATTAGAGGCAATAGAAAATAGAGGGGGATATTAGAAAATGGAAGAGCGAGTAAAGAGTCCGCCACTAAAATCTACACAGATGCTAAAAGAGATAATGAAACAACACTTTTACGAGCTGGACGAAGCTGCAAAGACGGGTAGCAAAAAGATTGCTTGGTGTACGAGTGTTGGTCCTGCAGAGCTGGCACTTGCTATGGGATTTTTGGTATTTTATCCGGAAAATCACGCGGCAATCATGGGAGCAAACAGAACAGCCACCGAGTATATTCCTATAGCTAATGCCTACGGATATTCTCCTGATATATGTTCTTATTTAACAAGTGACATAGGAGCCTATTTAAAAGGCGAGACCCCTTTGAAGAAGTCTTATGGTATTGAGAAGGTCCCTAAACCAGATGTATTGCTGTACAACACAAATCAGTGTAGAGATGTATACGATTGGTTTAACTTTTACGCAAGAGAATTTAATGTTCCCATACTGGGAGTAAACACGCCTCGGAATCAACCTAAGATAAGAGAGGATGTGGTGGAGGTTTGTGCAAGGCAGATGGAAGAGATGGTGCCGCATTTAGAAGAGATATCAGGGCAGAAGTTTGATATAGATAGACTCAGAGAGGTATTAGCAGATTCTCTAAGGTGTTCTCTTCTTTGGGAGGAAGTGCTCAATACCGCAGCAAACATTCCGGCACCAGCCACCTTTTTTGATCACTGCATTCACATGGGCCCCGCGGTTGTGATGAGGGGTCGGAAAGAAGCCATTATGTACTATGAAACACTGCTCCAAGAATTAAAAGACAGAATTAAAAACGGAATTGCTGCTGTTCCAGGAGAAAAACATCGTTTTTACTGGGATGGTATGCCTATATGGGGAAAGCTTAGATTGTTGAGTAACACTTTTGCTTCTCTGAACAGTGCAGTAGTGGTGAGCAGTTACTGTAATAGCTGGGTGTTTTCTAAGTTTGATCCCAGGGACCCTTTTAAAAGTATGGCAAGAGCATATTGTTCCATCTTCATAAGTCAGGATGATAACTTCAAAGAAAGATACATTGCGGAAAAAGTAGAAAAGTTTAAAATAGACGGTATAATCTTCCATGATTCTAAGACTTGCCCAAATAATACGAATTGCAGGTATGCTATGCCTCAGAGACTTCAGAAACAGTTAGGCATCCCGTTTCTTATAATAAATGGGGATCTAAACGATTTAAGGTGTTTTTCAGAAGAACAGACCATTACAAACATAGAGGCATTTGTAGAGCAATTGGAGGAGTAAGATGAGTCAAATCTATGCAGGCATTGATGTGGGCAGTTGCACTACAAAGGCCGTTGTAATAAATGCAGAAGGCAAGATAATAGGTGCTCATGTTCAGAGATCAGGCATAGATTATAGACGTGCCGCGCAGGAAGCGTTAAGAAAAGCCTTGGGCAATATTGAGCCAAATGGCATCAAAATTGTATCTACAGGATATGGAAGACATAATGTAGATTTTGCCACAGGAAGAAGAACAGAAATTGCATGCCATGCAAAAGGTGGTTTTAGCTATTTAAAAAAAGGTCTTACTCTTGTAGACATAGGGGGACAGGACAACAAAGTGATAAAAATAGATGATGAAGGGAAAAGAATAGATTTCAGGATGAATAGAAAATGTGCTGCCGGTACAGGCGCGTTTATAGAAGAGATTGCTTACAGGATGAATCTGCCTCTGAATGTGCTGGATTCTATGGCCAGAAAAGCAAAGAAGAGGTTTAAGATAGGAAGTTATTGCACTGTCTTTGCGTCCACAGAGATACTTTCTCATATAAGAGCTGGAGTTTGTGCAGAAGACTTAGTAAGAGGGGTTTTTGAGTCTGTAATAGATAGAATAATGGAGATGATGCCTTTAAAAGGAAGGGTGCTTATGTGTGGAGGAGTTGTGGAACATTTCCCTATTATTGCTGAGTTGCTTAGAGAAAGAATAGACGGGGAAGTGTTCGTTCCTCCAAGACCCCAGCTTACTGGTGCCTATGGGGCTGCGCTTTTTGCAAAAGAGCTGGATGAGTGTTAATGAGAGCCCCTTATAAAAGATCTGGATTTAGAACATACTTACTGCTCATAGGACTACTTTCCTTTTCTTCTACCCCATTTTGGATATTGATAAGTCTTCCTTTCTTTTTTATAGGCATATCCTTAAGAATATGGGCAAAAGGTTGTCTACACCAGATGCAAGAGATTACCACATCCGGGCCATACAGTCTTGTAAGACATCCTTTTTACTTGGGCAACTTTTTCTTAGACATGAGTATATGTATTATGAGCGGGTTTGTTCCTCTTATGTGCTTATTTCCCTTTATGTGGCTGGGGGTTTATATCCCAAAGATGAAAGAAGAAGAGAAGAGAATGATTGAGCAGTTTGGGACAGCTTACGAGGATTACAAAAAAGATGTGCCTATGTGGTTTCCTTTTAAAAAGCCAGTTTTTAGTAAAGAGGGCTTTTCTTGGAAAAACCCGAATATATTCCGCACGGAAATTCCGAGAACCTTTCGTTTTATGTGTTATCCTCTTCTTTTCTTAAGTAGCTATGTGATGAGATCCTTTGAAGCAGAAAAATATCCTCTTCTGATGCTATTGATTTCTTCTGTGCTTTGTTTTTACACTATGTCCTTAGAAATAAAAAGAATTGCAAAACAAAGAGGATCATTTTTTAGTTTAATTGATCCGAATTACCTGATAGCTGGTGCTATATTTTTTGGATTTCTTATTAGATGCTTGGAAATAGAATGAGACCCTGTTATTTGGCCCTTAGGAATAGGGCTTATTCTTCTTTCCTTTTTCCTTAAGGATGTGCTTTCTTGCTGGGCAGCAACAGCGGGCCTTCTTACCATATTTGAACTTCCATGGCTTGCTCTTTTGATGTCTCCATTGTATTTTTCTCTTTCATTAAAAAAGATCTCTTTTAAGGACAAGAACACACTTCAGTATGGATTATTAGCAGCAGGTCTTTTCTTAGGGATCATCAAAGAGGTATATTTATAGCCTGCTTCTTTCAAACTCGATTATCTTTTCAAGCATCTCTGGAAGATCAAGACTTGGTTTGTATCCAATAAGTTTTTGTATCTTTGATATATCAGGAAGCCTTCTTTTCATGTCTTCAAATCCTGATTCATATGCCTGCTCATAAGGGATAAATAGTATCTCTGATTTGCTGTTTGTCATTTTTTTTACAAGTAAAGCCAATTCGTAGATTGAGATGTCCTTTGTATGACCTATGTTAAAAACCTCGCCATAAGCCTTTGGCTCATGAATAAGTTTTATCAATGCTTCCACCACATCTCCAACCCAAGTAAAAGAGCGCCTTTGTTTTCCATCACCATACACTGTTATCGGCTGATTAGTAAGAGCCTGTCTTATGAATCTGGGCACAACCATTCCATACTGACCGGTTTGTCGAGGTCCAATAGTGTTAAAAAGCCTTACTACCACAGTGGGCAGCCCTTGCTCCTTAAAGTATGCCTTTGCCAAGAACTCGTCTATTATTTTGGATGCAGCATAACACCATCTAAAACGAGAAGTCGGACCAAGCACCAGATCGTCTTCTTCTGCAAATTTGTTCAGATCCAGCTTTCCATATACTTCTGAGGTAGAGGTTATAAGAACGGGTTTCTTTTTTTTATTGCACAGCTCAAGCACAATCTCCGTGGTCTTTATGTTGGTTTCTATAGTATGAACAGGTTTTTCTACTATAAGCCTTACTCCAACAGCTGCTGCTAAATGAAAAACAATATCAGCTCTGTCTATGAGTTCTATCATGAGGGGTTTATTAAGGATGGTGTCTAAGAAATAGGAAAAGTTTGGATCTCCTTTAAGGTGATCTATGTTTTCTATACTTCCGGTGGAAAGATCGTCTATAATTTGAACCTTGTATCCTTTTTTAAGTAAAGATTCTGCCAAGTGAGAACCAATAAAACCAGCACCCCCTGTGATTAAGGCTTTCATTTTCATCATTTACTCCGTAGATATAATCCTGATGTTTACATCTGGCAGATCCATAAGACTGTCGTATATTGCCAAGTGCTTGTCTGCTATGATAGACCAAGAAATATTGTTTTTAACATATTTTTGCCCATTTTCACTTAGTTTTTTAGAAAGCTTAGAGTCAGAAATTATTTTTATTATGTTTTCTACAAATTCCTGCTTGGTACTACATGAGATTCCAGCGCCTGACTCTTGAATTACATTTTCTAAGCCCGGGCTACTGCTTACTACTATTGGCTTTCCAAATGCGAGACAATGAGCAAGAATCCCGCTTTGAGATGAGATCTTATAAGGCAAAACAACCACATCTGCAGCGCATACAATAGTGTCAAATACATGCTGAGGGAGTTGTCCTCTTATAAAAATAATGTTCTCCTTTACAGGAGATCTTGCTATTTTCTCAAATAGCATATTTCTGTAATCGATATATTCCTGTCCCCGAATCTTCCCTGCTATTACTAAAAGCGCATCTGGACACCGCTTTAGGATTTCAGGGAAAAGATCGATTATCAATTCGAAGTTCTTAGATGGTCTAATGTAACCTATCATTAGTATTATCTTTTTCTCTTTGGGAAGCCCTATCAGTTCTTTTGCGTTTTGGATAGGTTTGACCTCTCTTGCCCCATGAGGGATTACCCGAACTTTATTTACTAAGTCGGGAGGAAATCTCTTTTTTATATTTTCTATTTGATATTCTTCATGAACTATTACATAGTTAGAGTTCATAAGAATAGACTTGATTATTATTTCATGCTCTTTAGGCATATCTGCATAGACGGTGTGAAGTGTAGTAACTACAGGTATTCCTATAAGTTGAAATTCCAGTATGAGCGGAATGACAGAAACTCCCATATGCTTGCCAAACAATCCAAATTCGTGCTGTATATGAACTATGTCCGGGGTAAATCTGATCATTGCGGAAAACGCTTTTTCTGCGAGATCTCCATCTTCGTAATCAAAAGAAGGAAACACCTGATAACCTGAACCTCCTAAGTGACACACTACATATACATCTATTCCCTTTTTTCGGAGTGCTTCTGTAAGATACTGAGTATAAGTAGCAACTCCGCATTCAATGGGGGGATAAGAAGAAATAAAACCTATCCTCATCTTATGCCTCCTTTTATGGCCCCCAACAAGGAGAGGTTTGATCTCCTTTTAGGGATGTAATCATAACCTGATTTTCTCCGTTTGCGGTCATTATATAGAGTTGATAATGTCCTGTACGATTAGAAGTAAAAATTATATATCTTCCGTCTGGAGACCAACATGGTGACTCATCGTTTCCCGCACTGTCAGTGAGCCTTTTCATATCCGTGCCATCAGGATTGATTGTGCAGATATCAAAATTGCCGTTTAGCATACACGCATAGGCGATTTTGTTTCGAGAAGACCAGGCAGGATCAGAATTGTACCTTCCTTCAAATGTAAGTCTTTCTTCGTTGCCTGTATCCAGATCATGAATATATATCTGGGGTGAGCCAGATCTGTTTGAAACAAAAGCAATTTTTTTTCCATCCGGTGAAAAACATGGATTCGAGTCTATTCCCCAGTATCTTGTAACTCTTTTCAAGACTTTACCATTGGTGTCTATGAGATATATATCTGGATTTCCTCTTATACTTAGAGTTACCGCAATAGTCTTGCCGTCTGGCGACCAGCTTCCTCCGATATTGAGACCTTTTCTGGCTGATATAATCCTTTCTGTTCCCGTTTCTAAGTTTTTTAAGTAAAGCACAGGTCCGGCAGAAGTGTAAGAGCTGTACAGAATCTTTTTTCCATCAGGAGAAAATTTTGGAAATAAAGTGATGCTGTTGTAAAAAGTAATTCTTTTGATATTATGGCCATCGTAATCAGAGACATAAATCTCTTTATTTCCTGTGATATTGCTTACAAAAGCGATTTTTGTAGTAAATATGCCCGGTACACCTGTTAAGACTTTGATAATCTCGTTATCTATTTTGTGGACAATAAAACGCAAGTACTTGAGTTCCCCTAAGGCCCTTTTCCCCATAATCTGTTTTGCCCAATATACATCAAATACTCTTACTTCTATTTGAATACTTTTGCTTATGGTTCTGTATCTGCCAACTATCAATAGATCTGCTCCTATAGCAGACCAATCCTGCAACATGGGACTTTCAGGACTTACCTGATTTGTAAGAAACGCAGACTTTTCTATAATTGAAAAATAAGAACTTAATTTTAAATCATTTTTTATAATTTGAGGAATCTTGGTTTTTAGATCTTGTCTGTTTTCCGTTTTGTCCATGGGCACAAAGTCAGGAATTGCTACCTTTAACTTTTTTATAGTGGGAGCATTTATATCTATGTAGAGAATGCATAATGCCTGATCTGGAATAAGAAGAGACAACAATAGTGCAAGCAAGAAAAACTTAACTGCTTTTAAGTTCTGACAAGTTAAAGCGGATTTCGATTTCTTCATACCTCTTTTTGTATCCCTCCGGCAAGGGAGGTAATGGATCTGATTTTTCTATTGCTTTTACTATTGACCTATCAAATATAGCATCATTAGATTTCTTTTTAAACCAGAACCTTACTATTTTTCCGTTTCTTTTTATTTTTAAGATCACTATGGCTTCCAGTTCCTTTTTTGCCAAGCCTGCCAACGCAGGAGGGTAGATCCAGTTACTTTTAATCCGACTTTTTGCCACACTCGCATATACTCTTAAACTCAAACCTTCTTCTGTACCTGTTTCTTGGATGTTAGCGGCTGACTCTTTTATTCTACTTTTTATCTTGGATATTCTTTGCTCGATGATATCTGTCCTTTTCTTTCTCACCTTTCTTTTTATCTTAGATATTGCCTGCTCTATGAGTTTTTCTTCGCTTATCCTTCTTTTGGGAATCTTTATCTTTTTCTTGGGGATAATAATGGTTTTTTCTTTTTTCTGAGAAATTCGGTATCTTATTCTTTTAAGGCGGGTTTTACTTTTTATTTTAACGCCCTTCTTTTCCTTCTTTGGGATTTCTACTAAGCTTACTTCATAATATTTAAATCTCTTTAAAGGTCTTGTTGCTGGAGGAAGAAATCTGGACGCAAAAAAGATTGTTGAGAAGATGATGATTAGGTGAAATAGTATGGAGAGCAATATCATAAAGATTAAGTTTTTTTTTCTATCCTGAATATATACATGGTCCATTATTTGGCCGATTCTGGTTCTGTTACGAGACCTACTTTATTTATACCCGCCCTTTTTATACAGGCTATTACCTTTACCACGAATCCGTAAGGCACATCTTTATCTGCTTTTATAAGAAGCTGTTCATCTCTTCTGTTTGCAAATATTCTTTTTAGCTTATCCTCTAAGCCTTTTAATTTTACTTCATACCTTTGAATAAATATCCTTTTTTCTTTGGTTATGGTAACAACAAGGGGTTCTTGTTTTGTGCTTATAAATTTTGTGGTGGTTTTTGGTAAATTCACCTTTACTCCTTCGACCATCATGGGTGCGGTTACCATAAATATAATCAAGAGCACAAGCATTACATCTACTAAAGGTGTGACATTTATATCCGACATGAGTTTTTTATTGAACATCATTTTTTTCACTTCCCTTTTCCTCTTTTTCTCCCTTGTCTTGGTCTTGAATCTTTTGGGTGACTGCTCTCTTAAGTACATATCTTTCTGATATATTCAGAAAATCTGAAACAAAACCCTCCATGTTAGATCTTATGTGAGAAAGTCTGTTGCTAAAATAATTAAATGCTATCA
>CAYMUI010000003.1:0-2974 GCA_964393645.1 uncultured Desulfobacterales bacterium
TGATTTTGAGGTCAAAAATTTGACACAGACAAACAGAAGTACAATCATGACAGTAGCAAGAGATATTTTCAGTACAGCGTATCCGTGAACACTGCTTCCGTAGAGAGTAAATACTATATTGGAGGGAAGCTGGCCAACAAAGGAGCCTAATATAAACATAGGAGTAGAAATGGGAGCAAGGCCTAAAAGGGTGTTGTTTAAAAGACAAGGCAAGGGGATTTGTTTTAATAACAGTACCATTATAAATTGATTTCCTTTGTATTTTTCTACAATTTTTAAGTATCTTCTCAATCTCTTGTAAAAGAAAGGAGCACCAAGCAAGCGAGCGACTATGAAGATCACAAAAGACCCTGTTATAACTGCTGTGCTTGCTAAAAGAAGTCCTTTCCAGAATCCAAATATAAGTCCTCCTCCAACGCATACGATAGATTTGGGAACCCCTATCACGACAAAAAGGATCGAAATCGTCATAAACAACAAAACCCCTTTATAAGGGTGAAATTCGGCCATCTTTTTAATTCCACGAAGTCGCTCTAAGGTTGTATATTTTTTTAGAGGTGTAAAACGAGATACAAAAAAGACAAAAAAAATAAGAACGAACAATATCAATAACTTTCTTTTATCGTCCATTTAATCCTTTATCCTGTGAGCAGGAATAGTTCTTTTCTTAAGCCACCATACTCCAACACAGTCTAAAAGATAGCCAAAAAACCTGTTCCATATTCCATACTTACTATTTCCATATAATCTTGGCCTGTGTCCCACTTCGCATTCTAAGACTTTATAACCTTGAAACTTCAGTATGCTCGGAAGAAATCTATGCATACCGTTAAAGACAGGGATTTCTCTTAAGACTTCTGTTCTTATTGCTCTCAGAGTGCACCCCATATCAGTAATATGGTCTTTTAAAATAAAATTTCTCAACATATTCCCTAACTTAGAAGGAATCTTTTTTATCATACTATCTTTTCTTTTTTTTCTTATTCCACATACCGCATCTGCATCATGATTCTTTAATTTTCGTACTAACAGCAATAAGTCCTTTGGGTAATATTGCATATCCCCATCCATGGTCACGGTTATTTTGCCTTTT
This sequence comes from uncultured Desulfobacterales bacterium, assembly GCA_964393645.1. Classification (GTDB taxonomy): domain Bacteria; phylum Desulfobacterota; class DSM-4660; order Desulfatiglandales; family JALVZP01; genus JALVZP01. The sequence goes on from CAYMUI010000003.1 coordinate 1,094, forward strand.
GCAAAAAGAAAACCTGTAGCATAAGCAGCACTTTGGCCAAAATTGGTTTTATGAACAACAAGTTTAATTTCAGGATATTTCTTGCTTTGTTTCATAAGTTCATCTTTTGTATTGTCTGTGCTTCCATCGTCTACACATATAATTTCAAACCGAAGATTAGAGCTTCTTAGTTCTGTTATAAGCTCTTCTATCAAAGGAGCTATGTTTTTTTCTTCATTAAAGAACGGGATTATAATTGAGATCATATCTTCCATAATCACTTCTGGGCAAGCGCTTGCTTTAGCATCTTAGCATTTTTTACAGCATATCCAGAAAAATCATTATCAAAATATACAAACGCATCTTTCCCCCATTTAATAAGCTTTTCAGCCCACTCGTTTATCTGTGCATCTGAATACTCTGAGGCGTAGAGCTTGGTAGGCCCATGAAGCCTGATGTATATAAAGTTAGCTGTTATTGCTTCATAATAAGGGAATCTTCCCGCACTGTCAGAGATGCAAAATGCGATATTGTATTTACTTAATATTTCGAACACCTTGTCATTTATCCACGATTTATGTCTTACCTCCAAAGTGTATCTGTAACGAGGATCCAAAAGAGTGCAGAAATTCCTTAAAAGCTCTTCTTCAAAAACCAAACTTGGAGGAAGCTGAAAAAGTACAACACCTAATTTCTCTTTTAAGCAAGAGATTAATTGATAAAATTTATCCAAAGGCTCTTGCACATCTTTTAACTTTTTAATATGAGTGATCGTTCTGTTTGCTTTTAAAGACCACAAAAAATTGGAAGGAGTCCTTTTATACCAATTCTGAAAAGTTTTTTCGGAAGGTATTCTGTAAAATGTTGCATTTAATTCCACAGTGTCAAATTGGGTTGCATAAAATTCCAACCATTTGGCCTTAGCCAATTTAGAAGGATAAAATATATCTTTCCAATGTGGATAATTCCAGCCCGAAGTGCCTATTCTTATTTCCATATTGAAATTTAACTCTTATAGTGTTAAGAGACTTACGTCTTATATATAAAAACTTAAGAAAAAAGAAAATCTAAAAAATGAAAAAGCCTATAATTTGTATTGTTGGGGTATCTGGCTCTGGAAAAACTTTTTTTATAGAAAAACTGATCCCAGAGTTAAAGAAAAGAGGACTAAATGTTGTTACTATAAAACACGATATTCACGACAGATTTGAACTGGACAAACCCGGAAAAGATAGCTGGAGACACAAAAAAGCAGGCGCCATAGCTACTGTGATTTCGTCTCCTAAAAGGATTGGGATACTTATGGACACTGATCATGATCACGATCCAGAAGAATTATTAAAATACATAGATACAGATAAAGTGGATCTCGTTTTAGCTGAAGGTTATAAGAAATCCCGCCATCTGAAGATTGAAGTGTCGAAAGATAATAATCTTATGTGTAAAGACGATCCCAATTTAATAGCAGTGATAAGCAATAACCAAGAAGAGAGCTCACCAATTCCCTGTTTTAAAAGAGACAGAGTAGATGAAGTGGCGGAATTTATAATAAAGAAGCTGGATCTAATAAAAGATCCAGCTTCTTAAATGCCCCCGGGGTGATTCGAACACCCGACCCCCAGATTAGGAATCTGGTGCTCTATCCTCCTGAGCTACAGGGGCAGTGTTTATTTTTAAAATTATCAGAAAAAAGATATTTGTGTCAATGATTTGAATTTATGATGTCTTTAAGTCGTGACATGATTATGTTATTATCTTCACTTAACAAAAGAGCAAGGAGACGCATGGTAATGAGTATGGTAACGAAAAGGTTAGTTCAGTTTCTTTTTGAGGTTGGTATACTAAAAAAGACCCCAAGAACAGGTTATAGATTCTTAGGTACAGGAGAAGAATCGGTTGCTT
>CAYMUI010000004.1:0-8026 GCA_964393645.1 uncultured Desulfobacterales bacterium
TAAAAACCGAAGCGCCTTTTTTATGGGAGGAAAGTCGTGTCTATACCCCAACAGAGAAAGCAGCTCTATACACCTGCCCGTAAGATCTGATGTGCTCGGATCCAATAGAGCGCCATGATCTGCAAAGGGGATGTTATTTAGGTAAAGATAATTGTTGTCTATATCAAAGGCACCCCATCCCCCATCAGAACTTTGCATTCCTATAACCCAGTTTACCCCTTTTTCTACATTTTCCTTATACTTTTCCAGCACTTGAGCCCTAAGCAATGAAATAAGTACCATGGATGTATCATCCACATCAGGATAAATGGCATTTTCAAACTCAAATGCCCAACCGCCCGGTTCTAAATACGGAGCATTTATTGCCCAGTCTCCTTTCACATCGGTTATCTGTTGTTCTATAAGCCACTGCACAGCTTTTTTTACAGAAGGATGGTCCTTAGGAACTCCCGCCTCAAGTATGGCTGACAGTGCAAGACAGGTATCCCATATGGGGGAATTACACGGCTGACAGAACGCCTCTTTTCCTTTGTCTAAAACCAGATCATCCAGTGCCTTTATCCCCCTCACATAGTCTGGATCATCTTCAGGATAACCAAGCACTTTCAAAGCCATCACAGCATTTGCCATAGCAGGGAATATAGCTCCGATTCCCCCTTCTCCTTTCATGTGTGCTCTTGTCCACTTTTCTGCTAATTCCACGCTTTTATCTCTGAGTGACTTTGAAAAATAAGGATCAAATCTTCTCAGAAATCTATCCAGAAGTATGAAAGCATTTTTTAAGGGATTTCCTTTTACGAATTTATCCAAGTACTTAAGTTGATGTGGGTCTTCTAAAAATAGTTCTCTTACCTCTTCCCATGGCTTCAGCGGACATACGGGTTTTTTTGCATAAAGGATAAGCAGAGGCACTATCACCGTACGAGACCAGTACGAAACCTTACTAAGATGGAAAAAGAACCACTTTGGAAGAAGCATTATCTCTGCCGGCATGTAAGGAACGGTATCCCACGGGATTTGTCCGAAAAGAGCAAGAGTCGTTCTCGTAAAGACATTTACCTTAGAGGCTCCCCCCATTCTCAAGATCTTTTCTCTGGCTTTTTGCATATGAGGAGCCTTTGCATCTTCTCCGAGTATTTTTAAAGCAAAATATGCCTTTACCGAAGCGCTTATCTCAGAATCTCCCCCTTCATAAAGGGGCCACCCGCCATCGCTGGATTGTCTTCTGAGAATATAGTGTCTGAATTTCTCTTTTAATTCTTGGGAAAGCTTTCTTCCCAGAAATCTCTGAAGAAGTATGTATTCAGCAGGTATTGTGACATCGGCTTCTAAGTCAAAAACCCAGAAACCGTCTTTGTGCTGAACCGATAATATATAGTCAAGTGCTCTGGATATAGCACTGTCCAGTTCCTTTTGGTCCATCTTTTATCCCCTTTTGTAGTTTTGAAAAGCTTTATATAAAAAATTGACATTTATAGCAATTATAAAGCATAGTAAAAGAAAAAACGGGGGAATCAAATGTACAGAACAAAGTTTTTTTTCTTGTTTGTGTTTATGTTTGCTTTAAGTCTTTTTTCTGAAAATTGCCTTTACGCTGGAGAACCTACAGAAGTAGTGAAAAAGATACTAAATAAGGTAATGGACATTCAAACAGATCCTAAGCTTAAAAGATTCAGAGCCAAAAGAAGGCTGGCCATAAAGAGGATAATACAAAAGAATTTTGACTCCACCCTTATGGCCAGAAATGCTCTCGGAAGTTACTGGAGTAAATTGAGTAAAAAAGACAAAGTGGAATTTACCAAACTGTTTGAGGACCTCTTTCAGGAATCTTATACCAAGATGGTGCTCGATTTTTTGAAAAGAGAAAAGATCAAATATGAGAAAGAGGAGAAAAAAGGAAACGAAGTAATCGTAAGAACACGAATACTAAAAATGGAAGATGAAATCCCTGTTTACTATCACTTAAGAAAGGTGGGAAACAGATGGCTTATATTTGATGTGGACATAGATGAGGTAAGTATCGTGGGAAATTACAGGAGAGCATTTTCACGGGTTATAAGAATGGCATCTTTCAAGGCATTAATGAAAAAGATGAAACTACAGCAACAGGCCATAAAAAAAGCCTATGCAGAGGAGTCGGCAGGATAGCGGTTTTTTCTGTAAAGGTAGTCTGCTATCCAGAGAGTCAGCGAAAACACATAAGAACCTATAGCTGTCATTACAAAGAACCAGTTCAATTTGTCAAAAATTGCCAGCAGTGCAACTAAGTAAGCAAAGTCTCTGTTGGTAAGAAGGGACATGGCTTTTATAAGAATGGGAGATCTTTTCAGTTCCTCTTCTCCTTTTTTGAGAATGCATTGATAAACAGAAATAGCGCATAGACCAAATCCGATAAGAAGCACCCATATGAGAGTAATATAAATCTGATCCCCTGTTCTTCTGTAAAGCCCTATTCCCATCCCAATAAATATAGCTACATGCACCAGATTGTCCGTAATTATATCCAAGTAATGTCCAAACACGGATTCTTTTAGCTTTAATCTGGCGATTTCTCCGTCCACACCATCCACTATCACACAAAACAAGAAAAGAAACGAACCTACAAGCTGAGCCCAGTAATTCGGAAAGGAAAGCAAAACAGCTCCGATAATCCCTATGCTCATACCTATTAATGTAATCTGATTAGGGCTTATGGAGGTGTGCACAAGCCTTTTTGTAAAAAAAAGAGAGATGTTTCTATCAAAATTTTTGGCAATAAAGCTGTCACTATCTCTCTTTTCCAAGGATAATGACTTTGCAAGCATATGCTCGGCTTTTTTTATGTCTTCGTGTTGGCTTAACAGATAAGGGAGACCAGCAATCCCTTTTACAACCTTTGCCTTTTCTATAAAAGGAGAAAAAGATTCTCTATTTAAAAAAGCTGGTACGATCTTGTTTAAATCTTTTTTTGAAGACAAAACCACAGGCTCTTTTCCGTCCCCCTCTAAGATGCAGATGCTTTTGTTATCACATCCTTTAATTAGTCTTTGTAAAGAAGGCTTGTCTAAAACATGATTTGCCTTTAAAAGCAAGACCTCTTCCCCTTTGATTATTTTATCTAAGAGTTCATCTATTACCTCTTTTATATCAGAAGGACAGTATACAAAGTTACCCAATTCCGGAATATCAGATAGTTTTTCATAAAGATCTGATTTTCCTAAAACTATTATTTTGTTTATACCCAACTGTTTAAGGAGAAGAAAGTTCCTCTTTATGACAGGGGATCCAAAAATGGGAAACAGAGCTTGCTCATCTAAGAAGAATATCACGGCTTCCTTTATCATAACTGCTCCTCTTCGGATTTTGTTGCTATTTTTTCTTGATTTTCTTATTTTGGTCAAGGGATTTTTTATGAGGGATACATGCATCATAGTTGCTACTGACAGAGAAGCAGAAATCATCAAGGGGATAGTAAAAACAGACCGCCTTATAGTAAGTGGAATAGGAGCAAAAGGTGTGAAAAAAGCGGTTAACTGGGCAGAAACAAGAGGTTTGAAACACATTATATCCTTCGGAACAGCAGGAGGTCTCTCTCCAGAGCTCAAAAAAGGAGATGTGGTAATCCCGAAAAAGATCGCTGGATATAAAGAAAAAGCTGTAACCGTTGATCTTGAGTGGCATAAACGAGTGTTGTCTCTTTTAAAAAAAGCACCTTTTAGCCTGAGTACAGAAGCCCTTCTTTCAGTTGAAAGCGTGGTAGCTGAGCCTGTCCGAAAAAAAAGGCTTTACATAGAAACAGGATGTGTTTCCTTAGATATGGAAAGCTATCCTATTGCTTGCGCCTGCTTAGAGAAAAAGATGCATTTTTTGTGCATAAGAGCCATAGCTGACACTTATGCCATGAAGATTCCCGACTGGCTTCACTTATGTATAAATAGCTCTGGACAGTTTTTATTAGATAAATTCATTAAAGAACTTCTCAAACATCCTTTTCACACAAAAGAGGTAATCTGTATAGGCAGTGGATTTTTTAAGGCAAGAAAATCACTCAGGTATGTTATGAACAGAATAAACTCTGCCCTTCCAGATAGAGCGCTTCCCTGACATGTACCTGAAAGCAGAGCTCCAGGTCATCATAAGGTATAAGAGCCCTGAAATGGGCAAAGTCAATGCCCAAAGTTTGTTTATCCCGTAAAAGTTCAGTACAGGGATGTAAGTTAGTATCATGGCACTTAGTGCCAAAAAAGTGATCAGAACTCCTGTGAGACTGCCCGAAGTCATTCCCAAAAAAGGGAATACAAACGATGAGATAAGCGCTATTGTGCAAAGTGCAAGCAGAAGAAAGGAATAGTTAAGCTGAGTAAAGGCACTTCTTGCTACCATATTCCATATGTCTGAAAGACCCGCATATTCTCTACCACTTATAACAGAATGGGTAAGTCCTATCCAGGTACTGTATCCATTCTGTTTGATCTTCTTTGCAAGAGCACAATCGTCTATTATCTCGTCCTTTATGGATTTAAAACCGCCGATCTTCTGTATAACCTCTCTTTTCGTAAACATACATCCTCCTGCTGCCGCAGCAAAAGGCAGATCTTTTTTATTACACAGAGAAAAAGGATACAGCAGTTTAAAAAAATAGACAAAACTGGGAATAAGCATCTTTTCCCAAAACCTTTTCATGCTCAACACCGCCATAAGGGACACCAGATCATACTCATCACTTAATAGCTTCTTCTTTAATGAAAGGATTGTCCCTTTCTTTAAGAATATGTCTGCGTCCATAATCAGTAGATAAGGGGTCTTCACTAATTTAAACCCTTGATCTAAAGCCCAGATCTTACCTGCCCATCCAGCAGGTAGGGGTTTACCTTTTAATATGTAAAGCTCGGCAATCCCCGCCTCTTTTGCCCTTTCTGCTGTTCCATCTTCGGATTCATCATCCACAAGTATTATTTTAAGCCCTTTTCCCTGATCCTTTAAAAAACTCATGGTCTTCTTTATTACCTGTGCCTCATTTCTGGCGGGAATCAGTACCGTAACATCGCTTAGATCGGGTTCTTTTTCAGAAGTATCTGCTTCCAGCACTTCTTTTGTTAAATATGGCTTCCAGGGAAGAAAGAGGATTACCAACCATATGATTGCACTTATAAAAGAAAGGACCTCACAGATCTGCATGATCTATAAGCTGAAATTTTCCTTTTATCATTCCGAATACATCCAATCTTACTTTATCTTTATTTACCGTTACGATACAGTAATGGTAGCACTTTTTAAACTTTTTCAACCCCTTAAGCCAAGGGTAATGTACTTTGTCGTTTTTATCATATAGAGGAGCACCAGCGCCTCCTGTAATTATTTGCCAAGTTTTGTTAACAAGGAGTCTGGAATAATTATGTTCATGACCAAAAAAAGCTGCATCTACATCGTACTTTTCAAATATATCCCACAGCTTTTTTCTCATTTTTCTTACACATTCTTTGACCTCTTTTGTGGCATTTGGGCTGTAGTCAATAGCATGTTCGTCAGTTACGGGAAATATTGGCTGATGTCCAAAAACAAATATATGTCTTGCACCTGAAGCTCTTGCCTTTTTTATGTCCTCTTCTATCCACTTAAGCTGATTCCTCATTATCATTCCTGGAAGATTTCCTCTTCCGTAAAATCGAATCTTCTTTGACTCCCCTAACAACTCCCTCTTTGGAAATGCAATCCAGTAGTCTGTGTTTATAACAACGAAATGTGAGTTTCCCCAATCAAATGAGTACACATTCTCTTTATAAGAGGGAGAGACAGGGGTTTCAGGAGCAGGTGAGTTCTCGGGATTTACAAATTCATCAGCAAATATCTTTTCACTGTATATAATGTCTTTCTCTCTTTTTTCGCCATCCAACAGGTACCCCTGAGCTGTTTTGTGCATCACAGTGTCATGATTTCCCATAATGGTGTAAACAGCGATTTCATGCATAACAAAAGATGCTATGTCCTTCCAGATCCTAAATTCGTCACGCAACTGTTTCTCTTTTCTGCTTTTTCCGTAAACGAGGTCTCCTAAGAAACAAATAAATTCCACATCCTTTTCTTTTACTTGGCAGAGAATCTTTTTCAGTACCTCCTCGTTTACTGGAATCAGTGAAAAAGGTCCGCGACTGTCTCCAAAAACAGCAAACTTAAAACTTCTTGTGCCTTTAAATGCGGTATGGAATGTGTAGTACCCCTTCTTTGGTCTCCTTTCTCCATTGCTAAAGACTACATAGTAATTGTAAGTAGTATCTGGCTTAAGTCCTGTTATCTTTATCTCAAACGGAAAGGATCTTTTTTCAATTACCTTATCTCCTACAAAGACTCGCCCGGAAACAAGAGAGGAGGAATTCCACCATATGACAACAGAATCAGAGGTTATGTTGTTTACAAAAGGGCCTTCTATCCACGCTACCGCACAGGTGCAGAAAAGATATGAGAAAAACAACAGAAAAGAAAGTAAGATGGACTTCTTTTTACTCATGGGTGAATTTATACATTATCCCTGAACAGGAATCAATCCAGTTTGAATTGGCTGATGGTATTCCTTGTAGATTCTACCATGGTATCAATTCGAGAGATAAAATTCTTCGCATTTCTTATGTTATCCTCTATTTCTTTTATTCTTTTACTCAGAACAGATATGTTCGCGTCTATCTTGGACAAATGCTGAGCCGTGTTTTCTACATTTGCGTATGCGTCCTCGGCTGAAACCTTTTGTTCTTTGCTTATCTCAGTAATAGAATCAAAAGACCTTGCAAATTCTTCTACAATTGAGCTGACATGAGCGATCTTATCAAAAGTGGCTTTAGAACTTTCTTGAATAGCAGAGATCTTTTCCTTTATGTAGTCAGTAGCCTTTGTGGTCTCATTTGCCAGGTCTTTTATTTCATTTGCCACTACCGCAAAACCTTTTCCCGCATCCCCAGCTCTTGCAGCTTCTATAGTGGCATTAAGGGCCAGAAGATTTATCTGGTCTGTTATCTCATTTATCATCTTCAATATATCTCCTATCTCCTGAGCACTTGCATTGAGACGCTCCATCACAGAGTTGGTGCTATTAACAGTACCGGAAACAGTATCTACTTCTTTTGCCATGGCTGATACCCTTTCATGCACTTCTTCTATAGTGTTTTTCAATTGCTCTATATTTGAAACGAGCTTTCCTGCTTCATCTTTTATCCTGGAAGAATCTTCAGAGATGTCTTTAATTTCACTTATTATGTCAAGGTTTATTTTTGTTACAGCATTTGTGGAGTCAGCTAAGCGCTGACTTGCAGAAATAAATTCGCTCTGCTTTCTCATAATTTCTTTCAGGTTGTCTTTAAGTTTTGAAATGAAGCGATTAAAAAGATTGCATATCTCCCCAAATTCATCTTTATTACGGACGGCAAGGGTGTGATTCAGATCTCCTTCAGCTATCTTTGGAAGTTTTACCTCAAATTCAGATATTGCTGTGCTCATGCTTTTTATTATGCTGTAAATCAAAAGAGCTGAAACAATTGCTAATATGACAACCAGCCCGTTTACTAAATAAACATAGTTTCCTATCTTAGAAACAACACTTGCTGTGTTGGTGCTCAGCTTAAACACGATTTCATTAAAAGATTTTCTAATTTCTTTTTCTAACTCCGCTTTTTTTCTTGTATTTGATTCGAACCTCTTTACTATCTCTTTTGCCTTTATATCTGATTTAATAGCATTTATGGGTAAAACTACCAGAGGAGAACCTTTCAGGAGCTCTTTTGCTTTTTCTGCATTAACAATTGCATCGTCAATAAGTCTGTACAGATCAGACACTTTGTTTATATCCGAGTAAAGTCCTAAAAATAGCCTTTTTATGTCGTTGTTGGTTTGAGTGTTTACCACCGCAAGTCTCAGCACCATTCTTTCTAAGTTAGTCACATTCTTTCTCTTTCTTTTATCTTCCAATCTATAGCTTACCTGATTTATGTAGTTATTTGATGCCTCGATAGACTTGTCCAGCATCTGAAAAAGCTGTTTGTGTAAAGAGCGGTTTTTTTCG
>CAYMUI010000005.1:0-7354 GCA_964393645.1 uncultured Desulfobacterales bacterium
ATCCCAAACATATGCGTAATTTAACGAAATACTGTTTCTATCGTCTTTTTTATATCTTAGTTTAAAGCCTCCCATTAATCTATCCATGGGCTCTCCTTTTGCATCATAGAAAAGATACGCCCACTGGTCATCAAAAGTTCCGCCCACAATTTCCAGAGACAATCCCTTTTTATCTTCGTTCTCTTTAAATATTAACGACATGCCTTTAATTGTTCTGGTCATACTATATTGGGAAAAATTTACAAAGTAATCTCCAACCGTGGTTTCAAACTTACTGGACCCCATCCAGAATTTAAACTCTTGGAGTGTCTCTTTTTCTCTGTCTATTATCTTTGAATCCGTATATCTTCCCTTAATAGAAAGGTTATAGTTTAAAATGTCCTTCCATTGTCCTCTTGAGAAAATGGTTAACTCTGAAAGAAACCTAACTCCATCTTCATAAAAACTACTTCTTCGGCCAGGACCGGTAATATCGTTTATTTGAACCTCTGAATAAGACCTCATTGTAGTTTCAGAAAGTGATGTATTTGATGAAATGAAAATAAACCCTGCTATGAAAATAAGTAATCTTATTAGTCTCATCTCTATTACTCCTTAGATAGCCTCATCATAAATCGTGATTTTTTATACTACCGAGTGTTTTTTGAGTCAACGCTACCTTTAAATTAAGATGGTCTTGACTTATACTGGTCAAACAGATTAGTATTTTTTGGAAAATGAAAGAATTTTATGAACTAATAGATCATACTGCTGATTTGGGGATAAAGGTAAAAGGGGATTCTTTAGCCCAGCTTTTTGAAAACGCAGCTTTTGCCTTAATTCATTTAATATTTGGCCAGATCCCCAAACCGGGTGAAAAGACAACCACTGTATCTGTAAGCATAGAAGGAGAAGATCTTTCAGATCTTATGGTAAACTGGCTAAGCGAGGTGCTTTATCTTTTTGAAGGAGAAAAAAAGATTGCATGTGATATAAAAGTATCTGACATCTCTGAAAATAGATTGCGTGCCTTATTGACCTTGATCGATTTTGACAGAGAAAAACATACTGTTCAATGTGAAATAAAGGCTGTAACATATCATCAGCTAAGTGTAACCCAAGAGAACTCAAGATGGAAAGCCACAGTGATATTTGATGTGTAGGTATTAAGAAGCATGGATATAAAGCTAAAAAAAATAGATGAGTATAGATGGAAGATACCCAAGACAGGTAAGATGCGGGTAGATGGGCTTATATATTCAGATGAGAAGCTTTTAAAAGCTATAAAAGAAGATGAAAGTCTTGTTCAGGTAGCAAATGTAGCCACACTGCCGGGTATTGTAAAATACTCTCTTGCTATGCCAGATATACACTGGGGATACGGTTTTCCAATAGGTGGAGTTGCTGCATTTGATATGGACGAAGGTATCATATCTCCTGGTGGAGTTGGATATGACATAAACTGTGGATGCAGGCTTATGACCACAAATCTGAGGGCAGATGAAATAAGACCTTATCTTCAAAAGATTGTGACAGACTTATTCAGACACATACCCACAGGTGTTGGGTCAACGGGTGCAATAAGGCTTTCCAAAAAAGAAGAAAGAAAAGTTGCAACCTTAGGAGCAGAGTGGGCTATTAAGGAAGGATATGGAGAGTATGAAGACTTAGAAAGAACAGAAGATGGAGGAAAGATGGAAGGTGCTGATCCGTCGGTATTAAGCGATAGAGCTATTAAAAGAGGAGAAGATCAATTAGGCACGCTTGGTTCTGGAAACCACTTCTTAGAAGTTCAGGTAGTGGAACGCATATATGATCATGAAAAAGCCAAAGTATTTAACCTGTTTGAGGGTCAAGTAACTATACTTATACATTCAGGATCAAGAGGATTTGGGCATCAGATATGCGATGACTTCTTAAAAGAAATGGCAAAGTATGTGGTGAAAGAAAACATATACCTTCCTGACAAACAGCTTGCATGTGCTAAGATAAAGTCTGACCTTGGAAAAAGATACTGGGCAGCTATGGCATGTGCTGCTAATTATGCTTGGGCAAATCGGCAGATACTTATGCACAAGGCTGGAGAAGTGCTATGTAAAAGTCTTTCTATCAGTCCTAAGGAACTCGGAATGAAACTTCTGTATGATGTCTGTCACAATATCGCAAAGAAAGAAAAGCACTTAGTAGATGGACAGGAAATATGGCTCTGTGTTCACAGAAAAGGTGCCACAAGAGCTCTTCCTCCAAAACATCCTCTTCTTCCAAAGATTTACAGAAATACAGGCCAGCCTGTACTTATTCCCGGAGATATGGGTACATACTCGTATGTACTGGTAGGTGCAGAAGGGGCAATGCTTGAAACATTTTGTTCCAGTTGTCACGGAGCTGGCAGAGTTTTAAGTAGAGCAAAGGCAATAAAAGAGGCAAAAGGAAGATCAATAAAACAGGAGCTTGAAAGTAAAGGAATATTTGTTCAGGCAAGAGGAAAAAAGACTTTAAAAGAAGAAATGCCAGATGCTTATAAAGACGTGGCAGAAGTGGTGGATGTGGTTCATGGAGCAGGTCTTGCCTTAAAAGTGGCAAGATTGAGGCCTCTTGCTGTCATAAAAGGGTAAGGGAGGTGGAAGATATGCAAATACTTGTACTTTACTATTCAAAAGGAGGAAACACAAAAAAGCTGGCAGAAGCAATTGCAAGAGGAGTAAATAAAGTTGACGGTGTAAAAGCAGTTCTTAAAAGGACGGATCAAGTAACAAAAGAGGATTTTTTGAATTCTGACGGTGTAATAGCTGGATCTCCCGTATACTTCGGAGTAATGGCTTCAGAGCTTAAGAAGGTATTTGATGATTTTGTAAGCATAAGAAAACAAATGGAAGGAAAAGTAGGAGCAGCATTTGCTACTTCGGGCCATCATACAGGCGGAAAAGAAACGACCATGATGTCAATCATCCAGTGTTTGCTTATATACGGAATGATTATTGTGGGAGATCCTATGTCTGCTACTGGTCACTATGGTATTGCATGTGTAGGAGCTCCAGATAAAGAAACAGAAGAAAACGGAGAAAAACTTGGACAGAGAGTGGCAGAAGTAGCAAAAAAGTTGAGAGGTTAAACACACATGGATCCTCAATTACTTAGGCAGATCTTGTTAGATATAAAAGATGGTAAAATGAGTGTAGAAGAAGGAATGGAAAAGCTAAAGGATCTCCCGTTTAAAGAGCTCGGGATTGCGTGTATTGATCACCATAGACCAGTAAGAAAAGGCTATCCTGAAGTAATATTTGGGGAAGGGAAGGAATCAGAGGAGATAGTCTCCATAATAGAAGAGATGAAAAGAAAAAAGGAAAACATTTTGGTCACAAGGATTTCTGATAAAAAGGCCAGAAAGATAAAAAGCTTTTATCCAGAAGCAACTTATCACAAAAAAGCAAGGGCGCTGACCCTGATAAACACCCCCATAAAAAGTTCTGGAAAAGGCACTGTGCTTGTGGTATGCGCTGGCACTTCTGACCTGCCAGTAGCAGAAGAGGCATTTGTTACTGCCAAGTTTTTAGGAAATCCAGTAGAGAAAATATACGATGTGGGGGTGGCAGGAATCCACAGGCTTTTCAATCACATTGACAAACTAAGAAAGGCGTCCGTGATAATTGCCGTGGCAGGCATGGAAGGAGCGCTTCCAAGTGTCATCGCAGGTCTTGTTGAAAGTCCCGTCATCGCTGTCCCTACAAGTGTAGGTTATGGAGCTTCTTTTTCAGGACTTTCTGCTCTCTTAGCAATGCTAAATTCCTGTGCCCCAGGTATAGCAGTAGTAAACATAGATAACGGATTTGGGGCAGCCTATATATCAACCCTTATAAACAGGACATGAAAGAGATATTCGAAAAGATAGAGCAAAGCAGAGAGCTGATCATTCAATTACAAAAAGAGCTGACTAAAAGAGTAGCGATTGGTCCAGAAAATGGAGGAGATGGGGAGTATGAAAAGGCTGTTTTTATAAAGAAAGTACTGCAAGAGCTTAAACCTGATCTGATAGACGAAATAAATGTTCCGGACAAAAGGGTTAAGTGCGGGTTTAGACCGAATCTTATAATCAGATGGAAAAAGGATGAGTCAGATCCGAGTATATGGGTTCTTGTCCATTCTGATATAGTCCCACCAGGAGATCTATCTTTGTGGAGCGGAAATCCTTATGAAGTAAGAGTAGAAGGAGACAAAATTATCGGCAGAGGAGTTGAAGACAATCAACACGCATTTGTCAGTTTCTATATAGCTGTTAAATCTATTTTGGAAACTGACAAAGAACTTTTAAAACACCCGGTTGGGCTGGCTGTCGTAGCAGATGAAGAAACAGGCAGCAGATATGGGCTCAGATATATCTTGGAACATCATCGTGATGTATTTAAAAAAAACGATCTTATAATTGTGCCAGATGGCGGAAACGAAGAAGGAACTATGATAGAGATCGCTGAAAAATCAATGCTGTGGATTAGATTTGAGGTCCGCGGAATTCAATGTCATGCAAGTACACCTGATAAAGGAAACAACAGCCTTTATGCTGCAGCAAAACTGATTGTAAATCTAAAGAAACTAACAGAGCTCTTTTCTGAAAAAGACTCTCTTTTCAGTCCCCCTTATTCCACATTTGAACCCACAAAGATAGAATCAAATGTTGAAAATATAAACACAATCCCAGGAAGAGATGTATTCTATATGGACTGCAGGGTTCTTCCCAATTATAGCTTAGATAAGATTACCGAAGAGATAAGAAAAATAGCCCTATCTGTAGAGAAAGAATTAGGCGTAAAGATAGATATAGAAACCGTATACCGGTTAGATGCTCCACAACCAACCCCTAAGGACTCCTTGGTGGTAAAAGCCCTCTCTGAAGCAATAGAAAGAATAAAAGGGAAACCAGCAGAAGTAAAAGGAATTGGTGGAGGCACTGTTGCTGCTTTTTTAAGAGAAAAAGGGCTTCCGGCAGTTGTATGGTCTACGGTTTCAGATACAGCTCATAAGCCAGACGAGTATTGTCTGATTTCAAACATAATAGACGATGCAAAAATAATGGCTTATGTTATGTCAAAAAGGTGGGATACAACAGACAAATAAAAATCGGGGCGGAGGGATTTGAACCCCCGACACCCTGCTCCCAAAGCAGGTGCGCTTCCAGGCTGCGCTACGCCCCGATTACTTTTATAGTTTACTTCTTTTTTTCTTAAAATCAAGTGCTTTTTGGCCTTATAAAGGATAGAGTTAATGATACATCGATTCCACTCAGCTAAAACGGTTAGATGTTCTGTATGTGGAAAAGAGTCTGCTGATATTTCAGAAACACTAAGGGTATGTCTTTCTTGCATAAGAAAGAAGCCCGAAGTTTCTGTACCCATAACTATTGAAGCACACAAAAGAATCAGATCAGAGTTCAAGTTACCCCCTCTTCCGCCAAAAGAAGGAAGACAATGTAAAATCTGCGTAAATGAGTGTGGAAGAGGTAAGGATAAGATAGGATATTGCGGGTTAAGCGTCAGTTCTTCTCGAGAAGCCAAGCTTTCTTGGTATTACGATCCATTGCCGACAAACTGTGTTGCTGACTGGGTATGTGCCGGAGGCACAGGTGCAGGATATCCCGAGTATGCTTATAGAAATGGTCCAGAGTATGGTTATAAAAATCTTGCGGTCTTTTTTCACGCCTGTTCCTTTGACTGTCTTTACTGTCAAAATTGGCATTTTAGAGAACAGACATTAAGACCCGAAAAAAGAAATGTGGTGGAACTGGTCAGTTATGTGGATAAGTCTGTATCTTGTATCTGTTATTTTGGTGGAGATCCAACCCCTCAGCTTCCGTTTGCAATAAGAGCAAGCAGGTTAGCATTAGAAAATGCTGGAAACCGGATATTAAGAATATGTTGGGAAACAAACGGTTCCATGAACAAAACCCTATTAAAAGAGATGATGAGACTTTCTCTTCTCAGTGGAGGAACAATAAAATTTGACATAAAAGCATGGGATGAGAACTTACACATTGCACTTACAGGAGTTACGAATAGAAGAACACTCGAAAACTTTGTATTTGCCAGCTCTATGCTTCAATACAGAAAGGTTCCACCACCTATAGTGGCCAGCACTTTACTTGTTCCAGGATATATAGATGTACAGGAAGTAAAAAAAATCTCCGAATTTATTGCAAAAATAGATCCTGACATTCCATACAGTCTGCTGGCATTTCATCCTGACTTTTTTATGGAAGATATGGGATTTACTTCAAAACAGCTTGCAGAACAGTGTTACAGTGAAGCCAAAAAAGTAGGTTTAAGAAATGTAAGAGTAGGAAATGTTCATCTTCTGATTTGACAGAAGCTGAGCAGTAATATAAAAGCAACAATAAGACTTTTACAGGAGGCACAAATGCAAGGATCTTTTTTTGGCTCTGATATAGTAGAGATGGTTCTTAGTGCGGGACTGATGGCAAAATTCGTTCTGATTATTCTGCTTGTTTTTTCGATAATAAGCTGGGCAATAATATTTATGAAGTTACGACTTCTCAGCAAAATAAAATCAGAATCAGAAGAGTTTTTAGAATCCTTTTGGGAGGAGAAAAGCTTTAAAAAACTGTACAACCTGGCTAAGGAAATGGAATACAGTCCCATTGCATTGCTTTTTATAGAGGGATATGAGGAGATAAGAAGAATAAGAAAAGCATATTCTGAAGCAATAAACCAGACATTTGTAATAGAAGAGCTGGAGAGAACATTAAGGAGAACCATAATAGAACAGATGCAAGAACTGGAATACGGTCTTGGATTTCTGGCAACCACAGGAAATACGACTCCTTTTATAGGACTTTTTGGTACAGTATGGGGAATAATGAGTGCCTTCCGGGGAATAGGATTAAAAGGATCTGCAAGCCTTGCAGTAGTTGCACCGGGGATCTCAGAAGCACTCATTACCACCGCGGCTGGATTAGCTGCAGCAATTCCTGCAGTGATAGCATTTAATTATTTTAGCAACAGACTTTCTCACATAAGATCTAACATGGAGGGTTTTGTTTCAGATTTTCTGAATATATCAGAAAGATATGTACTTAAGAGAGCAGTCACCCAAAAGATTCAAGACCAAGACAAGAGAGAAAAAGAGGAAAAGGGAAGTGAAAAAAACGATGTTCAATAAAAAACTCATGTCGGATATAAATGTCACTCCTTTAGTAGATGTAATGCTTGTGCTCTTGATTATATTTATGGTAACCGCACCTATGATGATCGAAGGAGTAAAGGTGAATTTACCAAAAACCACCACAAAATTTATAAGCACAAAACAAGAACCCCTTGTTGTTACCATAACCAAAGAAAAAAGGATATTTATTCAAAGGTATGAAGTA
>CAYMUI010000006.1:0-45901 GCA_964393645.1 uncultured Desulfobacterales bacterium
TTCAGCAAACTCTATAATAGAATCCATTTTCTTTCTTATTTCCTCTATCTTCATACCAAGTATTGTTCCGTTTACAAATATATTCTCTCTGCCAGAAAGATCAGGATGAAAACCAGCGCCGATCTCGATTAATGGAGCCACTTTTCCTTCTACTAAAATTTTTCCTTTAGTAGGATAGGTAACCTTTGCTATCAGTTTTAAAATAGTGCTTTTACCAGCACCATTTGGTCCATATAGTCCCAAGGTTTCCCCACTCTTTATTTGGAAGTTTATATTTTTTAGCGCCCAAAATTCGTTCTTTTTAAGTGTCTTATTATTAGTTGTTTTTAACTTAAAAAAATTTATTAGATCCTCTCTCAGACACCTGTGAAATATAAGCTCCTTAGAATACTTCTTCCACACATTTTTCAAACAAATAACATTATCATTCATAGCTTAAATTACATCTGCAAATCTTTTTTCCATGATCAAAAATATCTTATAGCTTAGTTGAAAGAGAGCAATCACAAAAACAATCATTACCACATACTGCCACCAGACTACTCCTTTTCCTTCTACAAGACATCTTCTGATGTTTTCTACAATAAATGTCATGGGATTTAAAAAAGCGATAAGCTTTAGTTTTAGAGGTAACTTATCTATGCTGTAGATTACCGGAGTTGCGAAGAACCAGAGCTGGATTATAAAGCCTGATGCCAGTCTTACATCCCTATAATAGACATTTAAAGATGCAAGGATTAAACTCACAGTACTTGCAAATATGAGGAGCATGAGTAAAAGAGGTATTATCCAGATCATGTTTATACTTAAAGGGACCTGATAGTAAATGAACAAAAAAAGCAGAAACAAGAATGCTATTAAAAAATCGATAAAGGCTACAGCTACTCCTGACAAAGGGAGTATTTCTCTTGGAAAGTATATTTTAGTTATTAAAGAGTAATGATTTGAAAGACTGGGGATCGCGTAATTCAGAGATGAGCTAAAAAGATTCCAAGGAAGAAGTGCAGAGTAAAAGAACAAGGGATAAGGATAAGAGGAGACTTTTACAGGCATAGCGTATGTAAACACTAAGGTAAATAAAATCATCATGCTTACTGGCTGCAAAACAGCCCATAATAAGCCAATGATCGACTGTTTATACCTGATATTGAATTCTCGCCAGATAAATATTAAGAAAAGATCTTTATATTTTGACAATCTATAGAATATTTCCATGCTTGACAATTTTGGTTGGTATTATTTTTTAGAGCTTTATCCAGATCTTGATCAACACAGTTTAAATGCATTCTATAATTAAATATAATAAAAAATTATAACAAAAATGGTAGAATAGATAAAGCTGGAATATTTTTACATGAATGACCAAATACCGCCTGGTGGGGCTGGCTATCTGAAAAAGGCGGAATATAAATACCCCACCCAGAACTACACTGATGTGTAGTTTTGTTAATTGAAAGTCATGGGTAAGGTATCATTTGCTCTGACCTGGTGGGGAAAAACATGGATTAATGCATTAGAGCAACTCGGTTCTATTTGGAAAAACCGGCTTCCAAGAGGAAGGACCTATGCGAGGGCAGGCAGGGTAGTTAAATGCGATGTTCAGCCAGGTTTGATTACAGCTCGTGTATCTGGCACCAGAAAAGTTCCCTATGAAGTGAAAATAAAAGTAAAGAGGTTTACACAAAAGACAAAAGAGAAAATATTCAACATACTTACACAAAGACCACTTCTTGTTTCGTCAATGCTAAATTTGACTTTACCTGAAGGCATTGTAGATCTGTTTAAGGAGCATGGAATCCAGCTTTTACCTGCGACTGAAGATGAATTTGATACCTATTGCAGTTGCCCTGATTGGGCAAATCCCTGTAAGCATATTGCGGCAGTGTTTTATGTGCTTGCCGAGGTCATAGACAATGATCCCTTTGTGCTTTTTACTTTAAGAGGCATACCAAAGGAAGAATTTTTTAAAAAATTAAAATTAATAGAACAGCAAGAAAAAAATTCAGACTTTCTACCAACTGATTTAGAAAAAGAAAAATTTTATTCCTACAAAGAAGACCATCCTTTTCCTTCCCTTTCCATAGAAGGAAAGGGAAAGGCGTTTATATTCTCCGCACTTACTGAAAATCCCATATTTTACAGAAAAGGCAATTTTAAAGATATATTGAGTGCCATATATGACTCAATAGAATTGGATCTATTCTTGGATAACAGAGACGACTTTTCTGATCTTAACAAGGCAAAGGGGGTAATATTTTTAAAAGAAAAAAATGCTCTCTTCTTCTACGGAGTGGATAAAAAAGAAAGAGGACTCAAAAGTAACAGATTAACTATTGTTGAAAATGGTAAACTGAAACAGAAAACTGTTAAAGGAATTTTTGTAGAACTAAGCAAAATAATCCCATACCTTATAAAGACCTCCCTCCTTATGGAAGATGAAATATCTCCTGCGTTTTTTACTTACATTTATCTTGCTCATTTTGCATTAGCTCTTGTAGAAAACTCGTATTTTACACCGTATGTAGAAGAAATACACAAAAAAGAAGATGTGTATTACAGAATTTCTTACAGGGCTTACATTATTTCAAAAAAGCTTAAAGAGATACTGAATAAATGCATAAAGAAGGCTCCTCTTTGCACATATCTTAAGTATTCAGACGAAAAGGGAGGTTATCTTTTTCCTGAGGAGGTAATTGAAGATTTTTTAGACAGCTGTGTAAACATACTGGTAAAAAAAGGAATTAATACTGACAAGATATTAGAAGATGAGTATCTGTATATCCTTAAAGAAGAAGAACCCATTTTAGCAGATAATCCACAGGTAAATTCCTTTTTCTCTGCCCTGAAATCCTGGCTTGCCCCTTTATATTTAAAAAAAAGAGAAGATATTGTAAGAATCGGTTTTGTTTTAAGACCGAGAAGGAAAAATGACAACTGGATCTTAGAACCAGTTATTCTTGCAGAGAAGAATAAGCCGATTAATCTGAAAAGATTCTGGAAACAGGCAAATGATAAAGATAAAAAGGACATCATCGAAGTAATCTCCATCTTAACTCGCCATATCCCTGTTCTCAGTTCCATAGAGGCTAAAACAGGAGGATTTAAAGAAAAGATCAGCTTAAGTTCAGACGAACTTACTGATTTTCTTTTAAGAGGAAAAGAGTACCTGCAGATATTTGACATTCCTCTGATATTACCACAGCAGATAAAAGAGGTTTTTAAGATAAGACCAAGAATAGTAGCAAGGTTTACCGAATCTGCTGGATCCATGCTTTCTTTAAAACAACTGCTTGAATTTGACTGGCAGGTTAGTGTTGGCGACTTTACTCTGAGCAAAGAGGAATTTTTGAAGTTATGTGAAAGCAAAAGTCCGGTTGTTAACATCAAAGAAAATTGGCTTTTGATTAAGCCTGATGAACTTTCAAGGGTGAAGCGTATCTTACAGATGGATGTTGAAATAGAAGATTATTCTGAACTTGTGCGCTTTTCCCTCCTGCAGGAGATAAAAACAGATGATGGAACAATAGAATTTATTCCACCAGAGGAAATAAAGAAAAAGATAAAAGAGCTTTCAAAACTGAAGCAAATTAAAACTCCATCTGAACTTAAAGCGAAACTCAGGCCTTATCAGTTAACAGGTTATCGCTGGCTGGTGGTTAATACTGAGGCAGGATTTGGCTGCTGTCTTGCTGATGACATGGGGCTTGGGAAAACCATTCAAGTAATAGCCTTTCTCCTTTATTTAAGAGGCAAAAGGAAAGTAAAACCAGCACTGATTGTTGTGCCAACAACTGTGCTTGGAAACTGGCAGCGGGAATTAAACAAATTTGCACCATGTCTCAAGGTATATTCCTATCATGGTTCAGATAAAAACTTAGACAACTTAGAAGACATAGATGTTGTCTTAACTACCTATGGAATGCTGAGACAGAGAAAAGATAACTTTTCACCGCAAAAGTTTCCTGTTGTAATTATAGATGAAGCCCAAAATATTAAAAATCCTTTTACTGCTCAAACAAAAGCAGTTTATGGCTTAAATAAGTCTCCATATAGAATTGCTTTGTCAGGCACCCCAATCGAAAACAGGCTCATGGAGCTTTGGAGCATATTTCAATTTTTAAATCCGGGACTGTTGGGCAGTCAGCGGTACTTTAAAAAACGCTTTTCTCTTCCAATAGAAAGATATGGAGATGAAGATGCAAAGAAGAGTTTAAAACGTATTATTTCTCCATTTATCTTGAGGAGAAAAAAGACAGATAAATCAATTATATCTGATCTTCCTGAAAAGATAGAAAAGAATGAATACTGTCCAATGTCTTCAGATCAGGTTGCTCTGTATCAAGAAGTTGTAAACGGAGCTCTTAAAAAGATCTCCGGAGAAAAAGGCATAAAAAGAAAAGGGCTCATTTTAAAGCTTATACTTTCTTTAAAACAGATCTGCGATCATCCTGCACTCTATTTAAAGCAAAAACAAATAGATCCAAATGCTTCAGGAAAAACTTTAAGATTAATAGAACTTCTGGATGAAATAAAAAGACAGAAAGAAAAAGTGCTTATCTTTTCTCAGTTTAAAGAAATGGGAGCTTTACTCAGGGATCTGATCTTAAAGGAAATGGGCGAAGATGTGCTGTTTTTACATGGTGCAATTCCAAGAAAAAAGAGAGATGAAATGATAGAAAAATTCAGCTTAGATAACGACCCGTGGATCTTTATACTTTCGCTTAAGGCAGGTGGAACAGGATTAAATCTGGTTTCAGCAACTCATGTGATTCACTATGATCTGTGGTGGAATCCAGCAGTGGAAGATCAGGCTTCAGACAGGGCATATAGAATTGGTCAGAAAAATAATGTCTTTGTGCACAGACTCCTTACGAAAGGAACGATTGAAGAAAAGATAGACAAAATGCTTGAAAAAAAGCGTGCTTTAAGTGAAAGTATAGTGACTGCTGGTGAGACATGGATTACAGAACTGAAAGATGATGAAATAAAAGAGCTGGTCAGGTTGGAGGAAGTATCTTAAATCATGAAGACAAGAATTATTACAAAGCAAAACATATTTTTTCATCTAAGAAAAAGACCTTGGCAAGAAAACTACTTAGCAATGTATTCTTCTTTATTTCAAGGTTTTACAACAGATCCTGATCTTATGTTCATTCCTGTAGATGATCATGTTGCTCATAGAGGAGACGGGGTATTTGAGGTTATGAGGTGTGTTAATGGAAAGATTTATAAATTGGATGAGCACTTGGCACGGCTTGAAAGATCAGCCATGAAGATATCTTTACCTTTACCTTCAGAATACAGCAGAATCAGGGAAATATTAGATGAAGTTATAAGACTAAGTAAAGAAAAAAATACCTTGATCAGGATACTTATTTCAAGAGGGCCCGGGAGTTTTTCTGTAAATCCTTATGACTGTCCGGAAAGTTATATGTATGTAAACAGCATAAGATACAAACCACCTCCAAGCCGTTTTTATGAGGAAGGGGTTTCTCTAATAACCAGTTGTATTCCTATAAAGAAGTCCTTCTTTGCTACCATCAAGTCCTGTAATTATCTTCCAAATGTTCTTATGAAGATGGAAGCCATTCAGTCTGGAGCGGATTTTTCTGTGGCACTGGACGAAGATGGTTTTTTAGCCGAGGGTGCTACGGAAAATATCGCTGTGCTTGGAAAAGATAATGTGCTCAGGTTCCCCAAATTTGAAAGAACGCTGGCGGGAATAACCGCCCAGCAAGTGTTTAGGTTTGCGGAGGCGCTTGTAGAAGAAGGCATTTTGTCCTCTGTTAGATTTGATGATATTCCTAAGGATGCAGCCTATGAGGCAAAAGAGATTTTACTTACTGGCACCACCATAGATATAGTTCCTGTGGTAAGGTATGATGAGCACACGATAGGTGATGGTAAACCTGGGCCTGTGTTCAAAAGACTTTTAGATATGCTCAGGAAAGATATAGAATCATAAAGATGCCTTACATAGGCGCACATATGCCTATATCAGGTGGGATGGAAAAAGCACTTTACGAAGGGAAAAGACTCGGGTGCGAAGTTGTGCAGATATTTACTCACAATACAAATAGCTGGTATATGAAGCCCATATCTTCTGAGCAATTAGAACTTTTTGAAGATGCTAAAAAAAAGACAAAAGTTATTCCTGTTTCAGTTCATGTTGGATATTTAATAAACATTGCTTCCTCTGAAAATAGGATATGGAAGAACTCTGTAAACGCTTTAAAAAAAGAAGTTCAAAGGGCAGAACTTCTTGGAATTCCCTATGTGGTCATGCATCCGGGAGCACATAAAGGTGCTGGTGAAAAAGAGGGTATAAAGAGGATTTCAGAAGGACTTAAAGAGGTCATTTTCGATACCTCTCAGAAGACCAGAATATTGCTTGAAACAACAGCAGGTCAAGGAACAAGTATTGGTTACAGATTTGAACACTTGTCAGAGATAATAGAAAAGGTGGCTGTACCAGAAAGGATGGGAGTCTGTCTTGATACATGCCATATCTTCTCTGCTGGTTATGATTTTAGGACACAAGAGCAATACGAAGCCCTTATGGAAGAACTTGAAAAGCTTATAGGAATTGATTATGTTTTTTTAATCCACATAAATGATTCCAAGAAAGAATGTGGTTCGAGAGTAGACAGACACATGCATATAGGAAAAGGTAAAATAGGGGAAAAAGGGCTTGGATTTTTCTTAAAAGATAACAGATTTAAAGATATTTCTTTTATCATTGAAACTCCGAAGGAAAAAGACGAGAATGGAGTGGATTACGATATTATAAATTTACAAAGACTCAGACAGATAATAAAAGGAGAAGAGACATGATAATATTTGATCTCGAGTGTTCGAATGGACATATATTTGAAGGATGGTTTGATAGTGCAGATGCATTTGAAGAACAAAAGAGCAAGGGACTTATAACCTGTCCTTACTGTAATGATACGAATGTAAGAAGAGTGCTTTCTCCTGTAACAGTTGCTCACTGCAGAAGAGAAGAACCTGAAGAGACAGAAACACAGAAGCAAGACAAACATGTAGATTACGAAAAACTTTACAGGGAATTTATCGAATACATAAAAAAGAATTCCGAAGATGTAGGGCCTGATTTTGCAAAAGAGGCACTTAAAATGCACTACGGTGTCGTTAAAAAGAGAAATATAAGAGGAACAGCCACAGAAGAGGAAGAGAAGATGCTACGGGAGGAAGGAATAGAATTCTTCAAGATTCCCATGCCAAAGGAAAAAGATGAGGACAAACATTAATCCATAACTCATTACACCTGCGATTAGATCGTCTACTATAATTCCAAATCCTCCTTTAAGGGTTTCTGCTGTACTAACGGGGAAAGGTTTCAATATATCCAATAGCCTGAACAAGATAAAACCTGCACCAATATATCGCCACTCAAATGGTATAAACAGACAGCACACGAGCATACCGGTTACTTCATCAATTACTACCTGTTTTGGATCTTTTTCTCCAAAGATCTGTTCAGCGTATTCGGATACAGCTATCCCTAAGGAAATCATGGAAACCAGCACGATAACTCGTACCAACAACGAACAGTTTTTCAATAAAAAAAGAAGGGGAAGAGTTGCTATTGACGCAACTGTGCCGGGAGCAAAGGGAAAGAAGCCACATCCAAACCATGTGGATATAACAATTATTCCCGCTCTTTTTATATTTTCTATATCCATTTTTTCTTTTCAAATGTTCTTAAAAGATAGGAGACAAAAAACCCTAACCCTGCTATCAATATAATAGAAGCGCTTGCAGGTATGTTGAAGTAATAAGAAAACCACAGTCCAGATATGGCAAAAAACATCGCAAATAAAGAAGAAAGCACCATCATCTGAGCCAAAGAATAGGTGCAATTTTCTGCAATATAAGGCGGGATAGATATTAGAGCGATTACCAGAATGAGTCCCACCATCCTCATGGCTATGATAACCGAAATAGCGGTAAATATAAGGGTAGAGAAATAAAGGGGTAGTACCGGAATGCCTACAACATAACTGAATTCTTCATCATAAGATATAGCGAGTAGTTCCTTGTAAAACAAGGAAACCCAGCTAATAACCAACACCATAAAGAAGGCGCTCATGTATATCTCTTTTTTAGAAACGCTTAATATACTGCCAAACAGGTAACTCATGAGATCCACATTGTATTCATGAGACAGATTTACGAATATTATCCCGGCTGCCATACCAATAGCCCAGAGCACACCAATAATGGTGTCTGCTCTATCTCTATCTTTTACAGTAACTAATCCCATAATAAGAGCATTCAATACAGCAAATATTCCTGCTCCTAAGAAAGGGGACATGCCAGTATACAGGCCAAGCCCTATTCCACCATATGCAGAGTGAGCAATTCCTCCGGTCATAAACACAAGTCTGTTTACCACCACCAAGGTTCCTATAATTCCACACAATACGCTTATTATTATGCTTGCCAAAAGGGCATTTCTCATAAACTCAAACTGAAGTGCACTCCACATTTTGTTTTTCTCCTACGCGATTAATGCTCTGGGAGAACTCTGTGGGGAATGCCGTGGGCAATAAGGTCAACCGGACATTCATATGCCATTTCAAGCATCTCTTTTGTAATTTTCCCTTCTTCATGAAAGACGAGTTTTCTGTTCACACAAGCTATAGATCTGGCATATCTGGATATGACCCCTATGTCATGAGTAATAACAACAATGGTCATTTTTTTGTTTAACTCTTTTAAGATTTCATAAAGTCCTGTTTCATGTTCAGGATCAACACCTGCTGTGGGTTCGTCTAAGAAGAGTATTTCTGGCTCCGTGGCAAGGGCACGAGCTATGAAGACTCTCTGTCTCTGTCCACCCGAAAGTCTTCCAATATGAGTGTGTCTGTACTCCCACATTCCAAGCATCTTGAGTATCTCTTCCACTTTTTTCCTGTCCTCATCGGTAAATCTTTTTCCTAATCCCCTTTTGTTTAGCCTTCCCATAAGCGCCACATCCATTACAGAAACAGGAAAGGAAAGTTTAAAATCCGTATACTGGGGTAGATAGCCCAGCTTGTGTCTCACAGAGCTTGGATTTTTTCCCAATACTCTTATTGTTCCCTTATCAGGCTTAAGTAGACCTAATAGAAGTTTTAAAAGAGTAGTTTTTCCGCCCCCATTTGGCCCTATTATTACGCAAAAATCCCCTTTTTCTACACTGAAACATATGTCTTCCAGCACAGGAACATCTTCATAGGAAAAATACATGTGTTCAACTTCTATCACCTTATCTTTGAAGTTCAAGGCTTATGTCCACCCCTTTTACAGAGTGAGTAATCTCTCCTACAGAAATAAAGTCAACCCCTGTAGCTGCTATTTTTTCTACATTGCTCAATTTTATTCCACCAGACACCTCGATAAGCACTTTTCCTTTAGCTATTTCCACTGCTTTTTTTATTTCTTCGATCCCCATATTATCCAATAGCACTATGTCTGCTCCTGAATCTATAGCTTCTCTTAATTGGGACAGGTTTTCGACCTCTACTTCTATCTTCAAGGTATGAGGCGCATAAGACTTAGCTCGTTGAATTGCTTCTTTTATGGAACCGATAGCTGAGATGTGATTGTCTTTTATAAGTATTCCGTCAAAAAGCCCTAATCTATGATTAGATCCACCGCCTATTCTTACGGCGTATTTGTCCAATAGTCTCATTCCCGGAGCAGTTTTTCTGGTATCTAATATCTTCACTTTGGTGTGAGATACCTTTTTTACAAAATTTCTAACAGCAGTGGCAATACCGCTCATCCTTTGAAGAAAATTAAGCGCTGTTCTTTCTGCTTTAAGGATTACAGAAACTGGCCCATCAACATAACATATTACCTGACCGTACCTTACGAGGTCTCCTTCTTTAAAGAGATCTTCAAAGACTACATCTTTGGATAACTGTCTAAAAACTGCTTTAAATACAGGAAGGCCTGCCAGAATGAATTCTTCCTTAGCTATTAACTTTGCCTTTGCTCTTTTTTTTTCTTTTATAACAGCATCTGTGGTTATATCTCCTGGACCCAGATCCTCTTTTAAGGCAAGAGAGATTATCTCTTTTACAAGGGGATTGTTTTCTATTTCTATCATGAAATAGACTCAAAAAGCTCTAAGCTTTGTTTTAACTTGCTGAATTTTTCACTGGCCATGTTTAGCTTTTCCCTAACCTCTTCCACTACATGGGAAGGTGCTTTTTCTACAAAGTTTTTATTTTCAAGTTTTTTCTTAAACATTTCTATCTCTTTTTGGGTTTTTTTCATCTCTTTTATTATCCTCTTTTTCTCTTCTTCTATGTTTACCAGTCCCTTCAGGAGCACATAAATGGATACATCTTCCACAATAGAGGTAGCAGACGAATCCGGTTTTTCTATGTTATGTCCTATGTGTATTTCGTCTACCTTTGCGAGTTCTTTTACGTGATGAACATATTCTTTCAGTAAAGTTGCCTTTTGTTCGGGTGCGTCAATTACTACATTTATTCTTTTAGAAGGAGGTACTCTAAGCTCTCCTCTTACATTTCTATAGCCGTAATTACACTCATCACAAGACCTATTTTTTCAAGGGCTTCTTTATCTTCAAAAAATTCCTCTGGTTCGGGAAACTTGGATACCATGATACTTTTTTTCTTTCCTGGAAGCTTTTGCCATATCTCTTCTGTAACAAAGGGCATAAAGGGATGCAGAAGTCTAAGCACTGTTGATAATACATTTAGTAGAACAGTTAAAGTGCTTTTTCTTTTATTCTTATTATTGCTGTATAGATATAACTTAGACATCTCTACATACCAATCGCAGAATTCATGCCACACAAACTGATAACATGTACCAGCAGCTTCATTAAATCTGTAGTTTTCTATTGCTTCTGACACACTTTTTACCACCTTAGAAAGTCTCGTGATTATCCATTTATCTTCCATACCCAGATCTTTTCTGTCTATTCTGTGTGCAAAGTCTTCGAATTCTGTTTCATTTTTTAAGTTCATCAGAACAAATCTGGAAGCATTCCACAATTTGTTTACAAAGTGTCTGTATCCCATAATTTTTTCTTCAGAAAGCTTTATGTCTCTTCCTTGAGCGGCAAGTGCAGCCAAAGTAAAGCGAAAAGCATCTGTGCCAAACTTATTCATAACATCCAGTGGATCTATAACATTTCCCTTAGATTTGCTCATCTTCCTTCCTTCTGCATCTCGTACCAGAGCATGTATGTAAACATGCCTGAAAGGAACATCTCCCATAAAATGGATTCCCATCATCATCATTCTTGCTACCCAGAAAAAGAGTATGTCAAACCCTGTAACCAAAAGAGAGGTCGGGTAAAAAATCTCAAGTTCTTTGGTCTTTTCAGGCCATCCTAAGGTAGAAAAAGGCCAAAGTGCTGAACTAAACCAGGTATCCAGCACATCTTCATCTTGAAATAGCTCACTGCTTCCACATCTTGCACATGTCTGTACTTCTTCTTTGTCTACATTTATGTGCCCACAATTTTTGCAGTACCAAGCAGGGATCCTGTGTCCCCACCATATCTGTCTTGATATGCACCAATCCCTGATATTGTTCATCCATTCAAAATAAACTGTTTCCCAGTTACTCGGAAATATTTTTGTTTTATGTGACCTTACCGCTTCTATAGCCGGTTTTGCTAACGGGGCAGTCTTTACAAACCATTGTTTCGAAAGAAGGGGCTCTATTATAGTTTTGCACCTATAACAATGACCAATAGCTGTTCTATAAGGTTCTATCTTTTCTAAAAGCCCTTCTTTTTTTAAGTCCTCTATTATTCTTTCTCTACACTCGAATCTGTCCATTCCTTTGTAGGGGCCTGCCAGCTCGTTCATCTTTCCATCTTCGTTTATCACCTTTATCCTTTCAAGCCCGTGTCTGTTGCCTATTTCAAAGTCATTTAGATCATGTGCAGGTGTTATTTTTAAAGCCCCTGTACCAAATTCCATGTCAACATAACTGTCCGCAATTACCGGGATAGGTCTTTCCAAGACAGGCAGAAGCACGGTTTTGCCTATGTGTTCCTTGTATCTTTTGTCTTCAGGATTTACCGCAACCGCGGTATCCCCGAGCAGTGTTTCTGGTCTTGTAGTAGCTACTATTAGATAGCCGTTCTGCTCTTTAAAAGGATATCTGATGTAGTAGAGAAAACTATCTGTTTCTTCGTGCTCAACTTCTATGTCCGCAAGTGCGGTATGACATCTGGGACACCAATTTATTATGTAATCGTCTTTATAAATAAGTCCCTCTTCGTATAGCCTAACAAACACCTCTTTTACTGCTTTACTTAAGCCCTCATCCATGGTAAACCTGATCCTGCTCCAGTCACAGGAACACCCCAACCTTTTAAGCTGTTTTATTATTATGTTCCCGTATTTTTCTTTCCACTCCCAAACAAGCTGAATAAATCTTTCTCTACCTATTTCATGTCTGCTAAGCCCTTTTTTTGCGAGTTCCCTTTCCACCACATTTTGGGTCGCAATTCCTGCATGGTCAGTACCTGGTTGCCACAGCACATTAAATCCTTTCATTCTTTTGTACCTGCAGATAATATCCTGAATCGTGTTATTCAGGGCATGACCCATGTGAAGGAATCCGGTGATATTGGGAGGAGGTATAACCACACAAAATGGCTCTTTTTCCGAGTTTATATCAGGTTTAAACAGTCCATTTTCTTCCCAAAATCTGTACCATTTCTCTTCTACATCTTTTGGCTCATAGGACTTCGGTAATACCTCTTTTTCCATATCTCTCCCTCATTTTAAAAGTCTTTTCTTCTTTAACAGCACCTAAGTTTATTTGTCAAGCAACACAGTTTAACTGAGCAATTGATTCTAATAACTTTGGTAGGGCCTTACTGCTACTTTCTTTTATAAAAAAACCATTTTTGCTTTTTTCTGCAATTTCACTAAACGGATTTTCTTGAATGTTTATGTCTATTATTGTGCCTCCTTTAGAATACACGGTCCATACTATCTGATTGGGTAAATTTGTGGCTCCTGAGGTACCTACAGTAATGAGGAGCTCTGTTTCTGAAGCAACTTTAAGAGAGCTTTCATAGTAGAAGTATTCCTCATTGTAATATTCATCAAACCAAAGCACATGTGGTCTGAGGATAGCTCCACACCTTGGGCACTTAAGCAGTTCTTTTTCTTCTTCTGTAAGATCTTCTCCTTTGTTTTTACCTTTTATACCTTCTGGCAGGGGATATATCTGCTTAGAGCATTCCTGTGAACATCTTACAAAGAAGATATTCCCGTGGATTTGAAATGTCCTTTCAATACTGTTGCCTGCTTTAAGGTGAAGACCGTCTACATTTTGTGTTATGAGCCTGAAGTTGTCTTTTAGAAGTTTTTCCATCTTTGCAATAGCAATGTGTCCTGAGTTTGGTCTTGCATTACTACACACTTTTATTCTGTACAGGTACCACTTCCATACTTCATAAGGCTTTCTTTTGAACATCCAGTATGTGGCCATCTCTTGAGGCTGATATTCCTTTGAACCTATTGTCCAGTATCCTTCCGGGCCTCTAAAGGTTGGTATGCCACTTTCTGCTGATATGCCAGCTCCTGTAAGAACAGTGATATACTTTCCCTTTTTTAAGGCTTGGGTGACGATATGCTTT
The DNA here is from genome assembly GCA_964393645.1 of uncultured Desulfobacterales bacterium. GTDB lineage: Bacteria > Desulfobacterota > DSM-4660 > Desulfatiglandales > JALVZP01 > JALVZP01. The sequence continues at coordinate 13,655 of CAYMUI010000006.1, forward strand.
AGGTTGCTCAATTCCATTACTACAGATTGCCTTTTCTACATCCGTGACGGTGTTTATGTCCGCATCCAGGAGGAATGACAAAAGTACCCCCCTCTATTCTGAGTACCTTTCCCATGACAAGAGCATCTGCTACGATGGCTCTTGCCTGTGCCAAGATTCTACCGAATGTCTGTCTCGAAATATTCATCATCTTTGCTGCAGTTTCATGGTCTAAGCCTTCGAAGTCTGCAAGCCTTATTGCTTCAAACCCTTCAATTGGCAGCACTATCTCTCGTCTTCCCCACGGAGGAACAACATTTGGAACAAATATGTTAGCAATTGGTGGCCAATAAACCCTTCTTGGTTTTTTAGGTCTTGGCATGTGTATTTATTTACGAATCACCCTTTCTTTTAGGTTTTATCCTGGCTATTAGGTCACCCACCTTTACTTGCTGTCCTTCTTTAACTGGTACTTGTTTTACCTTTCCTGTTACCGGACTTGTCACATTGTTTAACATCTTCATAGCCTCGAGTATGGCTATGATATCTCCTTCTTTGACCTCGTCTCCTTCTTTCACTCTGACCTCCACGATTGTTCCGTCTGTGGTGGCGCATATTTCTCCCATTTCTGCAAGCAACATGAGTTCTTCTATACTCTTCTTTTTCTCTTCTTTTACTTCCTCCTTTTCAGGTTTATAAACAAAGGGTTCTGGATGATGATCCACCATAAGGTATGTTATAATTCCACCGTCTTCCGTTTGAGAACTCGGGCCTATTGTTATCTGATGATACTTTCCTGTGTAATCTCTGAACCTTATGGTTTCTCCTATTTCAAATCCTCCTTGACGATACCAGATTTCTGGTGCCAGCACGTAGGTCTTTCCGTATTCTTCTTCAAACTTGAAAAAGTCCACGGCATCTTTTGGATGTTGCAGATAAAGAACAAGATCTTCTGTGCTTGCTTTTCTTCCAATACTGTCTTCTAACTTTTTCTTCTCTTCCTCTAAGTCTATAGGAGTGATCTCTTCTCTGCCTGACTCAGTTGCTACTATCTTTTTCCACTTACTGCCAAATACTTCTCTATATATCTCATCCGAAGGTCTATAAAAAGGAAACGGTCCGTATCTTTCTAATAAGAGTCTTTTCAGATCTTCAGACGCATTTTTATATCTCACCCCACTTAACACATGTGTTACAGCAGTAGTCCACAGGATCTGAGAACCCGGGGTCACACTCCAAAAATTACCAAGCTCTCTGTGGACTTTTGGAAGTTCTTCTATCAGGATTTCCGGCATCTTGTCTAAGAAACCACCTTTTACTGCCTGTTCAAAACTGGATCCCATTGCTCCACCGGGCAATTTGTGTATGTGAACAGTAGGATCAAATCCTTTAAACTGGCTTTCAAACGGTTCATAGGCTTGCCTTACTTTTTTCAACTTGTTACTGGTTGCTATGACTGCGTCAATATTTATACCCTCTGCTTCATATCCTTCTTCTAATAAGGTCTGGATAACCGTAAGTATCGGTGGAGGCCCAAAAAATCCTGTCATTGCATGATCCCCAGCATCCACTATCTTTGCACCTGCTTTAACTGCCGCAACTATCCTTGCTACATCATTTCCGTCTGTGTTGTGTCCATGATAGTGGATAATCAAGTCCGGGAATTTGTCTAATATGGCTTTTATAAGCCTTCCAATACGAGCAGGGGTGCCAAGACCAGAATGGTTTTTTATAGCAAGTATTATATCAGGTCCTGTAACATCTAAGATTTCCTTTACCTTGCTCACATAAAATTCGTCTGTATGTTCAGGACCAGTGGAGAAGCATATAGCCGGTTCTAAGTATTTACCGGCCTTTTTTACCTCTTCAAATACCGGGATCATATTTGGTATGTGATTCAGAAAATCAAATACCCTCCATACTTCTATGTACTTTGCGAATTCTTGCACTGTTAATCTGACTACATTTTCTGGATAAGGCCTGTATCCGAACAGGTTCACTCCTCTACACAGAGTTTGGAACATGGTTCTGGGCATGTGTTTCCTGAGCAACTTCAGTTTTTCAAATGGATTTACAAGCTTTCTCAACATATCCACATGAATACTGGCTCCACCAGAAATCTCTAATGAGAAAAATCCTGCTTCGTCTCTTTCCTCTGCTACTAAGAGTTCTGTGTGTAATAGAATCCTGTTTTTAAAGTCAGACTGAGAAAGATCTCTGGCAGTGTTCGTAATGAAATATCCTTTTGCCTCTCTAAGCATCCTTAGGCCTTGTTCAGGTGGTATGTCAGGTGTAATCCTCATATGGCCTCTCCTTTTACATTGAGAATGGATTGTATTTTGCATGATGTATTATCGCTATTGCCTTGGCTATCTTTGCTTCTTCTCTCTCCAATGGTTTATAATCAAACAGCTCTGGATGCCTGTCTATGTACTCCGTGTCGAATTTTTTATCTAAGAATTCTTTTTCTTGCAAAAGTCTTAGATAAAAGGGTATCGTGGTTTTTGGCCCGACAATAATAAAGTCTTTTAGTGCTCTAACAGCTCTGCTGATCATTTCATTCCAATCAAAGCCATACACACTCAGTTTTACAAGAAGCGAATCATATTCTTTGGGTACTTTATAACCCTGATACACAGTGCCGTCCAACCTTATCCCGGGACCCCCAGGAGACTGATACACTGAAACCACTTTTCCACTTTCAGGCGCAAAGTCTCTTTTCGGGTCTTCCGCATTTATTCTCATCTCTATAGCAGATCCCTTACAAACCACATCCTCCTGGGTTATGTCTAAGGGCATTCCTTCAGCTATTCTTATCTGTCTGCGTACAATATCTATTCCAGTGACCAGTTCTGTTACTGTATGTTCTACTTGCAGTCTTGTGTTTATTTCAAGAAAGTAAAAGTTGTTCTCTTGATCTACCAGAAATTCCACTGTACCAGCATTTCTGTAACCTGACTCCTTTGCAAACAAGACAGCAGCTTCGCATATCTTTTCTTGCACCTCAGATTCTATCATAGCAGGAGCAATCTCTACAAGTTTCTGATGCCTCCTTTGGATTGAGCAATCTCTGGTGCCAAGATGGATCACATTTCCATAATGATCTGCCAATATCTGCACCTCTACATGTCTCGGTCTTATTATTCCTTTTTCCAAATAAAGTCTTCCATCTCCAAAAGCAGACTCGGCTTCTTTTTCAGCAATAGGAAGCTGGGTTCTAAGCTCATCTTCGTTATTTATTTTTCTTATCCCTCTTCCTCCTCCACCAGCTACTGCTTTCAGCATTACAGGAAAACCTTCTTTTTTGGTAAATTGTAACGCCTTTTCTAAGGCATTTTCTTTGGTCAATATGTCTCCAGCAGGAATTACAGGAATTCCTACAGATTCGGCAATAGATCTGGCAATGGTTTTATCTCCCAGGTCTTTTACTGCCTTGTAGTCTGGCCCAATAAAGATAAGTCCTTCTTCCTCACATGCCCTTACAAGAAGAGGATTTTCAGCCAAAAACCCGTATCCTGGGTGGATAGCTTGGCATCCGGATTTCTTTGCCGCCCATATTACCTTATCTATGTCGAGATAATCTTTTCTTGGGCCATCCCCTATCCAAATCGATTCATCTGCTTCTCTTAAGTGTCTTGACTCCTGATCTGGGGTTTCGTATATAGCTACAGCCTTTAAGCCTTCTTCATGAATTGCTCTGCATATGCGTATAGCAATTTCTCCTCTGTTGGCTATTAGCACTTTTTCTATTTTTCTCTTTCTCATAAGCTACACCTCTCGTTTTCAGAAGTTTCAGAAATTGACACTGCAGATCTAATATTTTATGTTTTTAAGATGTTTGCGAAAATGAAAATTACGCATTTTATACACATATAAAAAAGAAAAGTAAAGGGCTCATGTTTACAGGAATTATCGAGGGAATAGGAAAGATCGCAGAAAAAAAGCGAACATCTCAGGGAGATGCTATTCTATCTGTGGTTCCTCCTTTTTCCGCTGAAGACTGCACAATAGGTGAGAGCATAGCCATAGATGGCGTGTGCTTGACGATAACCGAGATAAAAAATGGTCTTGTATTTATGGATGTTTCAGAAGAAACACTCAGAAGAAGCACTCTCAGTATGTTAGGCCCAGGTGATGCTGTAAATGTGGAAAGGGCTTTGCTGCTTTCTGATAGATTGGGTGGGCATTTAGTACTGGGTCATGTAGATGGCATAGGGAAAATAGTCTTAAAAGAGCAGGTAAGGAGGTCTTGGCTTGTAAGAATTGAATTAGAAGAAAGTCTTTGCAGATATATCGTAGAGAAAGGTTCTGTTGCAGTAGACGGGATAAGTCTTACAGTAAATAGGGTAGAAAAGAACTTCTTTGAGGTTAACATAATCCCTGAAACAGCCAGGCAGACCACTTTATTAAACAAAAGGATAGAATTTGTTAATATAGAAACGGACATTATCGGAAAATATGTTGAAAAATTCCTGAATAGTATTAAATTAAAAACCTCTGATTCAGAGATAACCTTAGATATGTTAAAAAAATACGGTTTTATGTAGGGTGATGCCATGCCAGTAGCCACAATAGAAGAAGCAATAAAAGAACTAAGAGAAGGAAGAATGATCATTCTTGTAGATGACGAAGACAGAGAAAATGAAGGCGATCTTACCATTGCAGCAGAAAAAGTGACCCCGGAAGCCATAAACTTTATGGCAAAATACGGAAGAGGTTTGATATGTCTGGCACTGAGTCCGGAGATAGTAGATAGATTGAAACTCCCTCTTATGGTTCCAAATAATGAATCTAAATTTGGTACAGCCTTTACCGTCTCTATTGAAGCAAGGCACGGGGTTACCACCGGAATATCTGCATACGATCGAGCACACACCATACTTACTGCTATCGCGGATGATGCAAAACCAGAAGATCTTGTAAGCCCGGGACATGTATTTCCACTAAGGGCAAGAGAAGGGGGGGTGTTGGTTAGAGCGGGACAGACAGAGGGATCGGTTGATCTTGCAAGACTTGCAGGACTTAAGCCAGCAGCAGTGATATGTGAGATCATGAAGGATGACGGAACAATGGCGAGAATGCCCGATTTGGAGAAGTTTGCGCAGAAACACGGTTTAAAGATAGTGACTATCGCAGACCTAATTGCTTATAGAATGAAGACTGAGCGCTTGGTCAAAAGGGTGGCTGAGACGATCATTCCGACTCCTTATGGAGAATTCAAGGCTATCGCATATGTTACCAAAATAGGTCATGAAGAACATATCGCACTTGTTAAGGGTGAAATCTCTCCTGATAAAGAGGTCTTGGTAAGAGTTCACTCTCAGTGTCTTACCGGAGATGTGTTTGGTTCTTTTAGATGTGATTGTGGGGATCAACTCAGAAAGTCTATGCAGATGATCCAGGAAGAAGGAACCGGGGTGCTCGTATATCTAAGTCAAGAGGGAAGAGGGATAGGGCTTGCTAACAAGATAAAAGCCTATGCTCTTCAGGATAAGGGATACGACACAGTTGAGGCAAATGAGAAGTTGGGCTTTCCTCCAGATCTTAGGGAATATGGTATCGGAGCCCAAATCCTGGTAGATCTTGGGGTAAAAAAGATGAGGATACTTACAAATAATCCGAAGAAGATAGTTGGACTTCAGGGATTTGGTTTAGAAGTGGTGGAGAGGGTTCCTATTGAAATACCTCCAAGACCAGAGAACAAACACTACCTTCTGACCAAGTGTCAGAAGTTGGGACACATTATGGACATACTAAGCAGAGAGATGGGGGTAAAGCATGAATAAAGTAATAGAAGGGAAGCTGATAGCAAAGGATCTTAAGTTTGCAATTGTAGTGAGCAGATTTAATGACTTTATCACCTCTAAGCTTCTGGACGGAGCAATGGATGCTATAATAAGACATGGTGGAAGTGACAACAATGTGGATGTTGTTCGCGTCCCGGGTGCATTTGAAATGCCCGTTGTAGCCAAGAAACTTGCTGAAACAAAAAAATACGATGCTATAGTGTGTTTGGGTGCTGTCATCAGAGGTGCTACTCCTCATTTTGAATATATCGCTTCGGAAGTAGCAAAAGGTTTGGCTACCGTTTCTCTTGAAACGGGCGTTCCAGTAAGTTTTGGTGTGCTTACTACAGATACCTTGGAGCAGGCAATTGAAAGGGCAGGTACAAAGGCAGGAAATAAAGGCTTTGACGCTGCAATGTCTGCGATAGAGATGGCAAATCTGTTTAAACAACTGGATTAACCTGCCTGAAAAAATAAAACAAGTAAGAGCTATGAGTATCAGAAGAAAGGCGAGAGAGCTTGCTATTCAGGTGCTTTTTAGTTTAGATTTTGGAGTGCATACTCCTGAACAGGCATTTGAGCTGATATGTAAAAACTTTGATGCCGACAAAAAAGCAAGAGACTTTTCAAAAGAGTTAGTGCTTGGGGTGTGGGAAAATAAAGACAAAATAGATAAAGTAATAAACAGCGTCTCTAAAAATTGGCGTCTTGACAGAATGTCTCGAGTAGACAAGTCGATTTTAAGGCTTGCTACCTACGAACTTTTATTTAGAGATGATATTCCTCCCAAGGTTTCTATAAATGAAGCAATAGAGTTGGGCAAGAAGTTTGGTAATGGAAACTCTTATATCTTTATAAACGGGATATTAGATAGCATTTATAATTCTTTTGCAAAAAAAGGGGATGGTCATGAAACAGAAAAGATACAATCCAGCTGAAATAGAAGAAAAATGGCAAAAGATATGGGAGGAAAAAGGGCTCTTTAAAACAAAAGAGGATCCAAAGAAAGAGAAGTATTATGTGTTGGAAATGTTTCCATATCCATCCGGAAGAATCCATATGGGGCATGTGAGAAACTATACCATAGGAGATGTAATAGCAAGATACAAAAGGATGCAGGGTAAAAATGTGTTGCATCCTATGGGGTGGGATGCGTTTGGTCTTCCTGCAGAGAATGCCGCAATAGAGCATAATACCCATCCTGCAAAGTGGACCTATGAAAATATAGAGAACATGAAAAGACAGCTTAAGAGGATGGGATTCAGTTATGATTGGGACAGGGAAATCGCTACCTGTGATCCAGAGTACTATAAGTGGGAGCAGCTTATTTTTATCAAGATGTTTGAAAAAGGGCTTGCCTATAAAAAAAGGACTCTTGTGAACTGGTGTGATAAGTGTCAAAGTGTGCTTGCAAACGAGCAGGTAGAGGATGGAAGGTGCTGGAGACACACTGATCAGGAAGTTGTGAAAAAAGAGATGGATAGCTGGTTTTTAAAAATTACGGCATATGCAGAAGAGATTCTCCAGTATTGTGATAAGTTAAAGGGATGGCCAGAGAAGGTACTTGCTATGCAGAAAAATTGGATAGGAAAAAGCGAGGGAGCCATAATAAAATTTCCTATTGCGGATCAGGATGATTATATAGACGTATTTACCACAAGGCCTGATACCATTTATGGGGCTACCTTTATGTGCCTTGCTCCAGAGCATCCCAAGGTGAAGGAACTGGTAAAAGGCACGATTCAAGAGGCAGAAGTGCTGAAGTTTGTGGATAGGGTTTTAAAGATGGAAACCTATCTTAGAACATCAGATTACACCGAAAAAGAAGGGGTCTTTACCGGAAAGTACTGTATCAATCCTGTTACAGGCGAAAGGATTCCAATATATGTAGCAAACTTCGTTCTATTTGAATACGGTACGGGTGCCATAATGTGTGTTCCTACTCACGATCAAAGAGATTTTGAATTTGCAAAAAAATACGGGCTTAGGCTTAAAGTTGTTATAAAACCTGAAAATACGGACATAAGCGAAGAAACTATGCAAGAAGCATATGAAGGAGATGGTATCCTTGTAAATTCTGGGCCGTTTACAGGACAAAAGAACAGAGAAGCCATGAAAAACATAGTAAGATATCTGGAAGAAAAAGGCTTAGGATATGCTACGGTAACATACAGGCTTAGGGATTGGGGTATATCAAGGCAAAGATATTGGGGAACTCCGATTCCCATAATCTATTGTGATAAGTGCGGGATAGTACCTGTTCCGGAAAAAGACCTTCCTGTAGTGCTTCCACTTGACTTGGAGCTGAGACCAAATGGGGGATCTCCGCTTCCTTTTGAACCTTCTTTCTATGAAACTACCTGCCCTAAATGTGGTGGAAAAGCAAGAAGAGAAACAGATACGATGGACACCTTTGTAGAATCTTCGTGGTATTTTTTGAGATACATCTCTCCGCATTATAAAGAAGGACCATTTGAAAAAGAAAAAGTTGAATACTGGATGCCTGTTGATCAATACATAGGTGGAATAGAACATGCGATTCTACACCTTCTTTATTCAAGATTTTTTGTGAGGGTTCTTAGGGACTTGGGATATGTAAGTTTTGATGAGCCGTTCGAAAATCTTCTAACTCAAGGGATGGTCTGTAAGGAGACAAAGAAATGCCCGAAACACGGATACCTTTATCCAGATGAGGTCAAAGACGATTGTTGTGTTTATTGTGGAGCTTTGGTGGAGACAGGAAGAAGCATAAAGATGTCCAAGTCCAAAAAGAATGTGGTAGATCCTGAGCAATTAATAGATAAGTATGGAGCAGACACCGTGAGAATGTTTTGTCTTTTTGCAGCACCTCCAGAAAAAGATCTGGACTGGAGTGATCAGGGAGTGGAAGGAGCTTATAGATTTTTAAATAGACTGTGGAGACTTGTTACGGATAATCTGGATCTGATTACCAAGGTGGATACTTACAAAGGTGGTCTTTCCGGACTTCCTGAAAGTGTAAAAGATTTACACAGAAAAGTACATCAAACAATAAAAAAAGTGACAGAGGATATAGAAGATCGGTTTCACTTTAACACCGCTATATCTGCTATCATGGAGCTGGTAAACAGTATTTATCAAGTTTTGCCACATATAAAAGACAAAGATAAGCTTGGGTGGTCTGTAATAAAGGAGGCCATTGAAATAAGCCTTATTCTTCTATCACCGATAGTGCCTCATATAACTGAAGAGCTTTGGCACATGCTGGGTCATGAGAACCATCTCATAGATGAATCTTGGCCTAAATATGACCCTGCTTCCTTAGAGGCAGAAAGCAGATTAATAGTGGTTCAAGTTAATGGAAAGCTGAGAGCAAGACTGCAGGTTCCTTCTTCTTATAAGGAAGAGCAGATAAGAGAGCTTGCACTTTCTGAGCCAAATGTAAAAAGGCATGTGGAAGGTAAAAAGATAAAGAAGATAATATTTGCTCAAAATAAACTTTTAAACATCGTGGTTCAGTCATGAAAAAAAGCGTTCTTCTTTCTCTTTTTTTGATTATGTATGGATGCGGATATCACATTCAATCTACAAAGAGACCGCTAAATCTGAATATTTCAAGTATTGCCATTCCCATGGTCAAAAGTCCTTCTTCTTTCTTAGGATTTGAGGCCAAACTTACCAGAATGATAAGACAGCAGTTCATAAGTCATTCTGGATTAAAGATAGTTCCACAAGATCAGGCAGATGCCGTTTTAATAGCAGAAGTGGTGGATATAAAAAGAGAACCTATAAGCTATGTTGTAAGACAGGGCAGTTATGAAGTTACCAGCAGCAGATGGCTGAAGGTAAAGATGGTAGCAAAACTTATAGATCGAAGAACGGGCAAGCTTATATGGAAAGCTACATTACGGGAAAGGGCAGCGTATAATGTTTTAGCACAAAATCCAGATCCTTTGGCTACAAGGTACAATGAAGCACAAGCTCTTCAAATAATAGGGAGACAACTGGCAGAAAGGATATATCTCCGAACAATGGAAAGATTCTGATGTTTCAAAAACACGCTCCTTTTTATCTTTTTTACGGCGACAACGAGTTTCAGAAAGATAAGGCTATAGAAGAACTTAAAAATAGCCTCTTAGGTAAGGGAAATATCGAGCTAAACTACAGGATCTTTTACGAAGATGAAATCTCTAACAATGTATCTCCGGTGTTTGATTTTATCAATTCCTTTCCTTTTATGGCAGACAAAAAGATAGCAGTAATAAAAAATGCGGATAAACTGAGCAATGACCTATTAAATAAGTTTTTGGATTATGTTCAAAACCCTTCTGATTTTGTTTGTATTGTCTTTCTCGCAGAAAAGCCGGATTTTAGAATAAAGTTATTTAAGTACATAAAAGATTCTGGCAGTGCTATTCAATTCAGACAGTTAAATGAGGTAGAGACAATTGCATGGATACGCAGGACAGCAAAGCAAATGGGAATAGGAATTGATCAGGATGCTTGCGTATACCTGTTTTTAACAGTGGGTAACAATCTGTATGAACTGTATTCAGAGCTGCAGAAGCTTTTTTCTTACTATGGAAAGAAGGATAAAATAAGTGTGGAGGAAGTAAGTTTGGTAGTGTCTCCGAGCAGGGATTACAGTATATTCGATCTTATAGATAATGTTTCTTTCAAAAGGCTACCAGAATCGCTAAGGAGTCTAAATAGTTATTTGGAAAGGGAAGGTAAAGAAAAAGCTCTTCCTGTCCTGAGTATGCTGATTAGACAGCTAACTCTTTTACAAAAGACAAAACTTATACTCAAAACAGGGAACAAAAGAAAACTTCAGAAAGTCCTTCAACCTTATTCCTTTTTGATAAACAAACTTACGCAACAAGCTTATCTTTGGACAGAAGAAGAAATAGAAAAGGCCTTTAAGCTCTTCTCTGAGGCAGACTTTATGATAAAATCTGGCAGATCTCCTCTTTTGGTGCTGGAACGGTTGATTGTATCTCTGTGCTCTTAATTTTTAAGAAGACCCTTCAATCTGGGCTTTTAAGGCATTTACCATACATGCAAGCTTAGAGATCTTTCTGGATGCATTGTTTTTGTGAATGATTCCTTTTGCTGCTACTTTCTGAATCAGAGAAGTGGCTTCTGAAAGGCTTTTAATAGCGTTTTCTAAGTCCTTCTTTTCAACAAAAAATTTGACTTTCTTAATCATGTTTTTCACCCTTGTTTTATAAGCCTTATTTCTAAGTCTTCTTTTTTCGTTTTGTCTCATTCTCTTTAAAGCAGACTTATGATTTGGCAATTTCAACCTCCTTTGAGATTTTTTTTAAAAATTTATCAGACCATAATCCTTCAGGTCAAGAAAAATCTATATCAGTCATGATTGTTCTTGCCTTTTTCTTATGCAGAAATTATAGAAATATCTGTTTAATCCAAAACAAGGAGCTGGCAAAATGGCTGAGGGTCTTATAAGAATGGTAAAACCCAATATAGTGCTTCCAAGTCTAAAGGATAATACCGCTGATACGGACAGAGTTATTAAAGCACTGAAAAAGTGCTTGGCAGTGGATTCGATCCATGTGGAGCTATCTCTCATTAAAGAGCTTCCTTATAAGTTAAGGGAGAATAACTATCAAATATGTGCTTGTATATTTCAGGCCAACAAGATCACTGAATTAATAGATGTGTATCCTGAAAAAAGCGTTGATGTATACGGAATTGCAGTGGATCTGGGAAGCTCCACCATAGTCATGGAGCTTATCAGGTTGTCCGATCTAAAAAAGATAGATGAAGCTGTTTTTCGAAATCCTCAGATAGAAATAGGAGCAGACATCCTCTCCAGGATTCACTATGCGTCCAAGCCAGAAGGACTTAAAAGACTACAGGACATGCTCGTAGACGAAATGAACAGAAGCATAACAGAACTGTGTGACAAACATGGCATTCCTTTAGATTTGATTGTAGGTATCTCGGTTGCTGGAAATACAAGTATGACCCATTTATTTCTGGGGCTTACACCGTACTGGATATGCAGAGAACCTTATATCCCAGTGATAAATAAATTTGAAAGACCGCTGAAAGCGTGGGAGGTAGGACTTAAAGCAAATCAGAGAGCGGTACTGATCGTATTTCCAAATGTGGGCAGTTATTTTGGAGGGGATCTTATAGCCGGTATTTTGGCATCTGGGATGGCAAGACAAAACAAACAGATATGCATGTTGGTAGATGTGGGTACGAATGCAGAAGTTGTTCTTGGAAATGGGGATTGGCTTATTGGTTGTGCTGGTGCAGCAGGTCCTGCACTTGAAGGAGGAGTTGCTGATATCGGAATGATGGCTGGCCCGGGAGTTATAGATAAAGTAAAGATAGATCCGGAAACCCTTGAAATAGAATATCATACCATAGATGAACTCCCTCCTATTGGTATATGTGGTTCCGGTCTTATCGATCTGGTAGCCCAGATGTTTATTGCAGGAATGATAGATATAAGAGGGAAGTTTGTGCCTGAAAGATGTGGAAATAGGCTTGTGGAAAAGGATGGAATAATGTATTTTATAATTGTTCCTGCGGAGGAGTCAGGCACTGGAGAAGATCTCACATTATCACAAGCAGACATAGATTCTTTAATAAGGTCAAAAGCTGCTATGTATACCATACTAACCACCATAATTAACACCGTAAATCTCAGCTTCAGGGACATAGGAAAGTTTTACATTGCGGGTACTTTTGGTTCTTACATAAATCCCCGTTCAGCTATCACAATAGGTATGATCCCTGATCTTCCGTTGGATACCTATGTTGTACTTGGGAATACCTCCATCAAAGGTGCTGAGCTGATTTTTAAATCTAAGGAGTACTATGAAGAGATGTTAAAAATAAGGGACATGATCACTTATATAGAGTTAAATGTGAATCAGGAATTCATGCAACTGTTTAGTGCGTCAAAGTTTATTCCTCATACCGACAGATCACTTTTTCCATCTGTGAAGCAATACAACGAAAATAAAGCAAATAAATAGGAGGGATTATGAAAGTATTAGTAAGTGACAACATAGCAGAAGCAGGGATTAAGATTTTAGAGCAAACCCCAGGGATAGAAGTGGATGTAAAAGTAGGTCTCAGTCACGAGGAGCTGAAAAGTATCATTGGAGAATACGATGCTCTGATCATAAGAAGCGCTACAAAGGTGGACGCGGATATTATTTCTGCTGCAAAAAAACTGAAGGTTATAGGAAGAGCAGGTATCGGTTTAGACAATGTGGACATAAATGCCGCAACCCAAAAAGGTATAGTGGTAATGAATACTCCTGGAGGAAATGCTGTCACTACAGCAGAGCATACTATAGCTATGATGATGGCACTTTCCAGAAATATTCCACAAGCAACCGCATCTCTTAAGGCAGGAAAGTGGGAAAAAAAGAAATTTCAAGGCAGAGAACTTTTCAATAAAACCCTCGGGGTAATCGGATTTGGTCAAATAGGAAGGATTGTTGCAGACAGGGCAAAAGGTCTGAAGATGAAAGTGATAGTTTATGATCCGTATATAAAACCCGAGATGATAGAAAAGCTGGATATGGAACCTGTTTCTTTTGAAGAGCTTCTGAGAAGAGCAGATTATGTTACCATACACACGCCTAAGACAAAGGAAACCATAAACATGTTTAATAAGAAGACTCTAAGCATGATGAAGAAAGGAGCAATGTTAATAAATTGCGCCAGAGGAGGAATCGTAAATGAAGATGATTTGTACGAGGCGTTAGCATCTGGGCATCTCGCAGGTGCAGCTTTGGATGTTTTCAGCCAAGAGCCACCCGGCAAGATCCCTCTTATGGAATTAGACAATTTTATATGTACACCACATCTTGGCGCTTCTACAGTAGAAGCTCAGGAGAAAGTGGCAGTGGATATAGCGAACCAGGTTATCTTGTATCTACTGCACGGGACAGTGAAAAATGCGGTAAATGTGCCAAGTATAAGTGCAGAGCTTATGAATATATTGAAGCCCTATGTGACATTGATGGAAAAGATGGGGCTTATGCAAGCCCAGTTGGCAGAAGCGCCTGTGGTAGAGGTAAGGATAGATTATGCGGGAACTATAACAGAATATGATCTCGCACCTCTTACCACAGCATTTCTAAAAGGGCTTTTGACACCAGTACTCAAAGATGATGTAAATTTTGTAAATGCACCTTTTATCGCACAAGAAAGAGGGATAAAGGTTACAGAATCCAGAAGTAGTACATCTGAAGATTTTGCTACTCTCATAACCACTACCACAAAGACTATAGAAGCAGAGAATGTTGTAGCTGGAACTATATTTGGAAAGGACAGACCCAGGCTCGTACGGATAAACGACTTTTATTTGGAAGCGATTCCAGAGGGTCACAATCTTCTTATATACAATTTAGACAAACCCGGAGTGATAGGTATGATAGGAACAATCTTAGGGAAAAACAATATAAACATAAATAGAATGCAGGTGGGACAAGAACCGAAAAAACAACAGAATGTTATTCTGCTTAGTACAGATGTTCCGGTAAATGACAAGGTCCTTGAAGAGCTTCAGGCTCAGGAGAATGTATTTTCTGTAAAAAGGATAGAACTATAGGAGGTGTTGTATGGAAGGAAAGGGCTTTGTCATTAAAGATAAAAGGTTTTTTGCTGAAAAAGAAGAAAAAAAAGATGAAGAAAAAAGCAAGAAAACAAGTGAAAGCGGCTCAGAAAAAAAGCAAAAGACCACAAAAGCTCCTCTTCCAGAAGTAAGCTTCAACGGTCTTATATTTAGTCTCAGTTCTTCTGCTTTGATTTATCTGGGAGAGGTGCCCGATCCAAAGACCAACAAAAAGATAAAAGACTTAGAACTTGCAAAACACACTATAGATACCATTTCCATGTTAAAAGAGAAGACAAAAGGTAACCTTACAGAAGAAGAAGAAAAGTTTTTGGACAGTGTATTGGCTGATCTGAAATGGAGATATGTTAAGGCAGTTGGATTATGATTATCAAAACCCCGGCGAAGTTGAACTTGTTTCTGGAAGTATTAAGAAGAAGAGAGGATGGATACCATGAAATTCGTTCTATAATGGTTCCTATAGATCTTTTTGATGAAATAGAATTGAAAAAAACTGCCAAAGGGATACAGGTGTGGTGTAGTGATCCTTCTCTTCCAGTTGATGAAAGGAATCTGGCTTTTAAAGCAGCTTCTCTATACCTTGGTAAGGCTGGTATAAAAGAAGGAGTTTATATAGGTATAAAAAAAAGGATTCCCATTTCTGCTGGCCTTGGAGGAGGAAGCAGTGACGCTGCCGCGGTATTGAAAGGGTTAAACAAAATTTATCAGAGATTTTCTGGAACCCAGCTTGTTGAACTGGCAAAACAGATAGGAGCAGATGTTCCGTTTTTCCTATACAGCTCACCCTGTTTAGCTAAGGGTGTAGGAGAGATACTCGAACCTCTGTGTCCGCGTATGCTTCATTTTGTATTAGTTACTCCTTACATTCAGGTATCTACTGCTTGGGCATACAGAGAATATGACAAATTGCACTTGACAAAAAGCGAACAAAGTTCTATTAAAAGATACTGGAAAGAGGGAAACATAAAGGCTCTTTTAAGAAATGATCTTGAGAAAGTGACGATAGCGAGCTTTCCGGTGATAAAAGAGTTAAAGACGCTTTTACTAAAGAAAGGCGCAAAAGGGGTTTTGATGTCAGGCAGTGGTCCGACGGTTTTTGGTATATTTGAGTCGAGACAGGATGCAAACAGGGTGGTAAACGATTTGCCTGTTAACATAGGGAAGCTCTTTGTAGCATCCTCCCTAAGCAAAGAAGCTTGGGGTGTCGCCAAGCGGTAAGGCACGGGCCTTTGGAGCCCGCATTCGGGGGTTCGAATCCCTCCACCCCAGCCTAAGGGTTAACAAAAATGAAACTTTTTGGTGGAAGATCAAATCCTGATCTTACTATTGAAGTATGTAATTATTTGGGAATAAAGCCGGGCAAAATATTGTTAAAGAATTTCAGTGATGGAGAAATTCAGGTAGAAATTCAAGAAAATATAAGAGGAGATGATGTTTTTATTCTTCAATCTACATGCCCTCCTGTAAATGACAATTTAATGGAGCTTCTCATCATAATGGATGCCTTGAAAAGGGCATCAGCAAAAAGTATCACAGCGGTAATCCCGTATTTCGGATATGCAAGGCAAGACAGAAAGGTAAAACCAAGAGTACCTATAAGTGCAAAGCTGGTATCAGATCTCATCACAATTGCAGGGGCGGATAGGGTGGTTTCTATGGATTTGCATGCGGGTCAAATACAGGGATATTTCAATATTCCTGTAGACAACATATTTGCCGCACCAGTTCTTTTAAAATATATAAAAAATCATTTTCAGGATGACTTAGTAATCGTCTCTCCAGATGCAGGTGGAGTAGAAAGGGCAAGGGCTTTTGCTAAACGGCTAAATGCTTCGCTGGCGATAATAGATAAAAGAAGAGAAGAAGCAAATGTCTCGGAAGTAATGAATGTTATTGGGGATGTAAAAGGTAAGGTGGCAATTATATTGGATGACATGGTAGATACTGCTGGAACAATGACTCAAGCAGCAGTGGCGTTAGTGGAGAGAGGGGCAAAAAAGGTTTACGGATGTGCAACTCATCCTGTGCTTTCTGGTCCTGCCATAGAAAGAATTGAGTCATGTCCTATGGAAACCTTGGTGGTAACAAATACCATTCCTTTAAATGAAAAGGCAAAGAAATGCAAAAAGATTTTGGTGCTTTCTATAGCAGAGCTGTTAGGAGAAACCATAAAAAGGATTTATCATTCAGATTCAGTAAGCACATTATTTATCTAAGAACTGGAGGACATTTATGAAAGAAAGAAGCATAGAGGCGTGGATTAGACACGAAAAAGGAAAAGGGGTTTCAAGGCGTCTTAGAAGGGAAAACAAAGTTCCGGCAATTCTGTATGGCCCTAACACCGAACCTTTGATGTTAACCGTAAGAAGAGGAGATGTTGAGCGTATAATGAGAAGTACTGAAAGGGAGTCTGTCTTACTTTTTGATATGATTCTTCATGCCAATGGGAAGGATCTAAATAAAAAGGTTATGTTTAAAGAGATTCAAGTAGACCCTATAAAAGACATTCCTTTACATGTAGACTTCTATGAGATCGCTATGGATAAAGAGATCACGGTTGACCTTCCTATAAAGCTTGTAAATACACCTGTAGGTGTATCCAAAGGAGGAATATTGGAACATATTACAAGAGAAATTACTATTTCCTGCCTTCCTGACAAACTTATAGATGTCTTAGAGGTTGATGTGTCCGGATTAGACATTGGAGATTCTATTCATGTCAGAGATATAAAATTTCCAGAAGGAATAACCCCTGAAGAAGAACCAGACACCACCATCGCAGTGGTGGTGGCGCCTACAAGTGAAGGTGTAGAAGAAGAGGCAGAAGAAGAAACAACAGCCCAAGAGGCTTAAATACTTTCCTTCGGGGAAAGGAGGTGGTGGAAAAGGAAAGAGTGTATCTTATCGTGGGTCTGGGAAACCCTGGAGTTCAGTACAGGGATACCAGGCATAATGTAGGTTTTATGGTTATAGAAAGATGGGCCTCTGAGTTAAAAATCTCTTTGAGAGAAAACAGTGTAGCAAAATACGGGATGGTGCAGTTCGGAGATAAGAAAGTGATACTTCAATGTCCACTTACTTACATGAATCTGAGCGGAAGAGCTGTAAAGCTGTATAAGGAGCGGTATGGTGTTTTGAACGAGGATATAATGGTAGTTCACGACGATCTGGATCTTCCATTGGGCAGGTTAAGAGTTGCGAGAGATGGTGGCTCAGGAGGTCACAAAGGGGTTTCCTCTATCATTGAAGCCTTGGGAAGCAAAGAATTTGCAAGACTTAGGATTGGGATTGGAAGACCCCGTTATAGTGAATCGGTGGAGGAATATGTTCTGTCTCCTTTTTACAGCGATGAGCTTGAGACCTTAGAAAAAGTGGTGGATTTGGCAGTGGAAGGATGTGAGCTTTTTGTTTCAAAAGGGATTGATCATGCTATGAACAGGATAAATCCACAAAATCTGGTCAAAGGAGGAGAGTGAAAATGGAAATATTCACAGTTTATGCACCGTTTTTTGGGATAGTAAGTCTACTTATAGCTTATTTAATATACAGTTACGTAAAAAGACAGCCCAACGGAAATGAGTTGATGCAAGAACTTGAAGAGATGATTCATATTGGTGCAATGACATTCTTAAAAAGAGAATATACTGCTCTGCTTTTCTTTATAGCAGCAGTATTTATATTACTTGGTTTGCTTTTGCATGAATGGAGAACTTCTGTAGCATTTGTAACAGGTGCTTTTTGTTCTATGGCAGCCGGTTTTTCTGGTATGACAGCAGCTACAAGAGGAAACTCCAGAACTGCTGAGGCCGCAAACAAACACGGTCAGGCAGCAGCGCTTAATGTTTCATATTTTTCTGGTTCTGTTATGGGACTTGCAGTAGCAGGTCTTGCTGTTTTAGGGTTGGGCTTTTGGTTTTGGGTATATGGAAAGAGCCCAGAGACCGCGAGATATATTAACGGATTTGCTATGGGAGCCAGTTCTATAGCGCTTTTTGCTCGTGTTGCAGGTGGAATATATACAAAAGCAGCTGATGTAGGAGCAGATCTTGTAGGTAAAGTAGAGGCTGGCATTCCGGAAGATGATCCCAGAAACCCAGGTGTTATTGCAGATAATGTAGGCGATAATGTGGGTGATATAGCAGGTATGGGCGCAGATATATTCGAGTCTTTTGTAGGTTCTGTAGTTGCAACCATAGCAATTGGTGCGACACTGCCGATAAATACTCCTCATGCCCTTTCTGAATTTGTTCAGAAATATCCTGTACTTAAAGGACTAACCCCTGTTGCTATAAAGTTAAAGTTTATGGCTTTTCCTATTTTGGTTATAATGGCTGGAATTTTAAGCTCTTTTGTAGGCGTTTTTTCTATAAAACTATTTCAAAGAGGCAATCCTGCTGCAGCTCTTAGAAATACCACCTTTGTTGCAGCGGGTCTTTTTACTATTTTGACTATATTCATTG
Source organism: uncultured Desulfobacterales bacterium (assembly GCA_964393645.1). Taxonomy (GTDB): domain Bacteria; phylum Desulfobacterota; class DSM-4660; order Desulfatiglandales; family JALVZP01; genus JALVZP01. The sequence goes on from CAYMUI010000006.1 coordinate 32,488, forward strand.
TAAAATCTATCGGAATGCCGTGGGGAGCTTTTTGGGCTATATTCTCTGGTCTGCTTTGTGGAATAGCTATAGGGCTTTTAGCAGAATATTATACTTCAGGGCCACCAATTCGCAGGATAGCAGAACAAACCCAGACAGGTCCTGCTACCACCATTATTGCGGGGCTTGCAGTCGGAATGGAGTCAACATATCTGCCTGTGCTTGGTATATGTTTGGCTACTTTTATTGCCTATAAGACCGCTGGTGTGTATGGAGTAGGACTTTCTGCTGTTGGAATGCTGGCTACGGTTGGAGCGACAATGACAGTGGATGCTTATGGACCGATTGCAGATAATGCTGGCGGTATTTCTGAAATGGCAGGTCTTGGGCCTGAAACAAGAAAGATCACAGATACCCTGGACGCACTTGGAAATACCACGGCTGCTATTGGAAAAGGTTTTGCTATTGGATCTGCTGCACTGACTGCATTGGCTCTATTTGTTGCATATTCCCAAGCAGCAGGGCTTAAGGTGATAGATATAAAAGATCCTATGGTGGTTATAGGCGTGCTTATAGGTGGAATTGTTCCGATGCTTTGTGCAGCATTAACAATGAGTTCTGTTGGAAAAGCGGCCTTTGAGATGGTAGAGGAGATAAGAAGACAGTTTAGAGAAATCCCCGGTCTTTTAGAAGGCAAAGAAGGGGTAAAACCCGAACCTGATAAATGCGTGGATATTGCTGCTCGTGCTGCATTAAGAGAAATGATAGCTCCTGGTCTTGTAGCAGTACTTACACCCGTGCTGGTAGGTTTTCTGCTTGGAAAACATGCATTAGCTGGAACTCTTTTAGGTGCTACTACTATGGGAGTTTTCTTGGCCCTTTTTATGGCAAACGGTGGTGGTGCTTGGGATAACGCTAAAAAATGGATCGAAGCCGGAAACTTAGGTGGCAAGGGGTCTGATAATCACAAGGCAGCCGTTGTGGGGGATACGGTAGGAGATCCATTTAAAGATACTTCTGGGCCTGCAATGAATATTCTGATAAAGCTTATGAGCGTGGTTTCCTTAGTTATAGCTCCTGCTCTGCCTCATATGGGACTTCTTCTTAGAATTTAAGAGAAAAAGGTCTGCCCTTTTTGGGCAGACCAAAAAAAATAAAAGGAGGGGGATATGATTAATGTTTAAGGTAGGTGATTTGGCTGTTTATCCAGCACACGGGGTGGGGGTTATAGAAAGAATAGAAACAAAAGAGATTTCAGGTTGTTCTCAGGACTTTTATGTGATGCGAATATTAGATAGTGACATGATAGTTATGATACCTACCAATAATGCAAAGAATGTGGGATTAAGGGATATTATCCCTGAAAGTGAAGTCCCAAAACTTTATTCTATACTAAAGCAAAAAAACAATAATATCAAAAAATTGGACAAGAGAACATGGAATAGGCGATACAGAGAACATATGGAAAAGATAAAGACAGGTTCTATTTATGATGTAGCCGAAGTTTACAGAGATCTTACTATACTTGGAAAGGAGAAGGAGCTTTCATTTGGAGAGAAAAAACTTTTGAATACAGCCAAATCCCTGCTTATAAAAGAGATCTCCCTTGCAAAAAACATAGATGAAGAGCAGGTTAAGAGAGATTTAGAAAACATTGTTTCATCAGAATAGGGTTTTATGGTAGATAAAGCCCGTGAGGCTATTTACTCTGTTTCTCACGAAGATGTAGGGAAGCGCATTGACCAATATCTGGCCGGCACTGATTTTCAATTGTCTCGGGCGCGAATTCAGGCTCTTATCAAGGAAGGGTTAGTTACAGTTAATGAGAAAGTAGTCAAGTGTAGTTACAAACTCAGATTAAAAGATCACATAAGGGTAATTATACCTCCTGAAAAGCCGTTAGAGCTTGAGCCAGAGCATGTAGACTTCGAAATAATATATGAAGATAAAGATATATTGATCATTGACAAGCCTGCAGGAGTTGTAATCCATCCTGCACCGGGACACTATCATGGGACTTTGGTTCACGGGCTCATTTATAGATGTAAAGACTTGGTAGGTATTGGTGGAGTGTTAAGACCGGGTATTGTGCATCGTTTGGATAAAGATACCTCCGGAATAATGATTGTGGCAAAAAATGAACTTGCTCATAAGTCCTTAGTAGAACAATTTAAAAACTACATGGTTGAAAAAGAGTACTGGGCGCTGGTACACGGTCCTATTAAGGAAAAAGAAGGACGAATAGAGTTTCCTATTGGAAGACATCCAATAAAAAGAAAACAGATGTGTGTTTTAGAGACAGGAAAGAAGGCTGTTACTGTCTGGAAGAAAATTTCGGATTTTGGTAATAGTAGTTTAGTAGCTGTGTTTCCAAAAACAGGTCGTACCCATCAGATCAGGGTTCATTTTAGCTACATAGGTCATCCGGTGGTAGGGGATTCAACATATGGCAAAAGAAAAGACTTTTATTCAGGTCGTCATATGCTACACGCGAAGCGTTTGCTTTTTTACCATCCGAGAACTGGTAAAAAGATGGAGTTTTGTTCATTTATACCGGAGGATATGAAAAAAATATTTGTGCAATTAAACGAAAAATTGGAGGGTTGACAAAAAAATGAAAGTTACATATAATTTAAAACGAAAATTCCAAATATCCTTCCAAAATTTCTTCCTTAATTAAAAAATCAAAAAAAATAAACGATGGTGGGGTTATGCGTATGAATCTATTAGAATTAAAAGAAATGAAAATCAATGAACTTGCAGAGTTGGCAAGAAAGTACAATATTGAAGGTGCCTCAGGAATGAGGAAGCAAGACCTCATTTATGCACTTTTGCAGGCTTATTCCGAGAGGGAAGGTCAAATTTATGGAGAAGGTGTCTTAGAGGTACTACCTGACGGATTTGGATTCCTGAGAGCACCTGATGCTAATTATTTACCGGGCCCTGATGATATATATGTATCTCCTTCACAGATCAGAAGGTTTAATCTAAGAACCGGAGATACTGTTTCAGGCCAAATAAGACCTCCAAAAGATAACGAGAAGTATTTTGCATTACTGAAGGTTGAAAAGATTAACTTTGAAGATCCCGAAGTTGCTAAGGATAAGATATTATTTGATAACTTAACTCCTTTATATCCGAATGAAAGAATAAGATTAGAAACAGATGATCCTGAAAATTATTCCATAAGGATACTGGATCTTATTGCTCCTATCGGGAAAGGTCAGAGAGGATTGATTGTAGCTCCTCCAAGAACAGGTAAGACAATGCTTTTGCAGAATATTGCAAATAGTGTAAGTAAAAACCATAAAGAAATATATATGATAGTGCTTCTTATCGATGAAAGACCAGAGGAAGTTACGGATATGATGAGATCTGTAGATGCTGAGGTAATAAGCTCTACCTTTGATGAACCTCCACAGAGGCATGTTCAGGTAGCCGAGATGGTGATCGAAAAGGCAAAAAGACTTGTAGAACATAAGAGGGATGTTTTGATATTATTAGATAGTATTACCAGGCTTGCCAGGGCTTACAATGCGGTAGTTCCTCCGAGCGGGAAGGTACTTTCAGGAGGACTGGATGCAAACGCACTTCATAAGCCTAAGAGATTCTTTGGTGCTGCAAGGAATGTGGAAGAAGGGGGTAGTCTGACCATTATAGCTACAGCGCTTATAGACACAGGCAGTAGAATGGATGAGGTGATATTTGAAGAATTCAAAGGAACAGGCAATATGGAAGTCCACTTAGATAGAAAGCTTGCTGACAGAAGAATATTCCCAGCTATTGATATAAATCGCTCTGGTACAAGGAAAGAGGAACTGTTAATGGATAAGGAAGAGCTAAACCGTATATGGATATTAAGAAAGCTGCTCGCACCTCTTACCCCAATAGATAGTATGGAATTCTTGCTTGAAAAGATGAAAGGAACAAAAAATAACAGAGAATTTTTAAAATCCATGAGTGAATAGGAGGCAAAAAATGAAGAAAGGGATACATCCTAAATACTACGACAAGGTAATAGTGAGATGTGCCTGTGGAAATCAGTTTGAAACGGGTTCCACAAAAAAAGAAATACGCGTAGAAATCTGTTCCAAATGTCACCCATTTTTTACAGGAAAACAAAAGCTTGTGGATACTACTGGTAGGGTTGAAAATTTTATGAAGAAGTATGAAAAGTATTACGAAGATCAAAATCAAAATAAAGAGCAAGAATAAAAGATGGAAGTTTTAGCAAAGATAAAGGAAATAGAAGACAGATATAATGAGCTGGAAAGAAAACTCAGTGATCCCAAGATTATTAAAAATCCAAAGACATATCAGAAGTTAGCAAAAGAGCACGGCTATTTAGCACCAATTGTAGATGCCTATAGAAGGTACAGTTCTATAAAGAAAGAGTTAGAGGAAAACAAACAGTTACTCAAAGATCCTGATCCTGATATAAGAAAGTTAGCTGCTGAAGAGGTAAATAGATTAAAAGAAGAACTGAACAAGGCTGAAAAGGAATTAAAGATTTTGCTCTTACCCAAAGATCCGAATGATGAAAAGAATATAATCTTAGAAATAAGAGCAGGAACAGGGGGTGAAGAAGCGGCACTTTTTGCAGCGGATTTATTCAGAATGTATTTAAAGTATGCCGAACTTAAAGGATGGAAGACAGAGGTATTAAGCCAGAATGTAACAGGAAAAGGAGGATTTAAAGAAGTAATAGTTTTGATACAGGGAAAAGGGGCTTATAGCAGGCTAAAATATGAAGCAGGGGTTCATAGGGTTCAAAGGGTTCCAGAGACAGAAGCTCAGGGTCGTATTCATACATCTGCCGTTACCGTAGCGGTGCTGCCGGAAGCAGAAGAAGTAGATGTGGAGATAAAACCAGAGGATTTAAGAATAGATGTTTTCAGAGCCTCGGGTCACGGTGGCCAACATGTAAATACCACAGACTCTGCTGTTAGGATAACCCACATTCCTACAGGTATTGTTGTAACATGCCAGGACGAGAGATCTCAGCATAAAAATAAAGCAAAGGCGATGAAGGTATTGAGATCAAGACTTTTAGAGTTGCAGAGGAAAGAGCAAGAAGAAAAGATTTCTAAAGAAAGACGGAGTATGGTAGGAACAGGAGACAGAAGCGAAAGGATAAGGACATACAATTTTCCTCAAGGAAGAGTAACGGATCACAGAATCGGTTTAACCCTTTACAAGCTAAATGATATATTAGAAGGGGAATTGGACATGATAATTGATCCTCTTGTCACATACTTTCAGGCAGAAGCATTAGAAAAGCAAAAAATAAAGCTTGATTAAATAGAGTCATTTTGAAGATAAAAGACCTCTTAAATCTCTCCACTTCTTATCTTCAAAAAAGAGGGATAGAAAGCGCGAGACTTACTTCTGAGGTTCTCCTTTCTCATGTTTTAAGTCAGCAGCGTACATACTTATATCTAAACTACAACAGGTCCCTAAGCAGGGATGTATTAAAGCGATTTTGGAGGCTTATAAAAAGAAGATCAAAAGGTGAGCCATTGGCTTATATTATCGGAAAAAAAGAGTTTTGGTCTTTAGAGCTTGAAGTAAATCCTTCCGTTTTAATACCGAGACCAGAAACAGAGCTATTGGTAGAACGCGGTCTCGAGTGTGTTAAAGATATAAAAGCGCCTCTGATATTAGATATAGGCACAGGTTCAGGAGCGATAGCTATAGCGCTGGCAAAGGAGCTTAATAATGCTTTTATATGGGCTTCAGATATATCTGAAGAGGCTATAGAGGTGGCTAAAAGAAATGCAAAAAAGCATAATGTGTCAGATAAGATAAGATTCCTGAAAGGAGATCTTTGGGAGCCTTTAAGAAGAGAAAGGCTCAAGTTTCATCTTATAGTTACTAATCCGCCGTATGTTTCATCTGAGGATTACTTTAAACTGCCTTCAGAAATAAAAGACTGGGAGCCAAAGATAGCTCTTTGGGGAGGAGAAAAAGGATTATCTTTAATAAAAAGAATAGTTTTAGAAGCAAGTAATTTTCTTTTTAGTGGTGGATTTTTGTTAATAGAAATATCACCTGAACAGCTGAACTGTGTAAGACAATTGCTTCAGGACACTGGCAGCTTTACAAACCTAAAAACGCTAAAAGACTATTCTGGTAACTTTCGAGTTGTAGAAGCTCGCAAGATATAACTTAGGGAACTATCCAGACAGCAGACTTGGTAATGTTGTAAAAACAATATCTGGAAACACTGCCTAAAAAGAAAGAACCACCGATACCACTTCTTCCTAATACTACCGTTCCGTAATTACCATTTTCTATCTCATTTGCAATAGTTTTTGCAATGTTAATCATACTGGGAATTTCTTTTATTTCCAGTTGATAGTCCTTTATTCCAGCATTTTCTAATATCTTTTTTGCATGTATAAAAAAGCTCTCTACACACCTTTTATCCCCTTTTATTACCAGTTCTTCCACTTCTTTTTCTTCTCCAAACTCAATAGGGCAGTAATCTCTTAGCTTTGGCGTTACATGGAGTAATGTGATGCTTACCTCGGAGCTGTTTTCAAAAATAAAACCTATATGTTCCACAGCTCTTAAAGCACTTTCTGATCCGTCAATAGCAACAGCAATATTAGTGGAAGTAATCTCTTCTGTTACTGCCCATAGAGGGATTGTTTGAATATGTTCTAAGAGGAATGCGGATACACTGTGAGTGAATATTTCTTCTAACTTTGAGATTCCTCTTTTTCCAATAAGAATTGCGTCACAACCTGACTGTTTTGCGAAGCTCAAAGTATCTTTTACTATATCTGTGACTCTGGGAATAGTGGCTATTTCTATTTTGCTTTCATCTACCCCTTTTTTCATCATGAGTTCTTTATATTGAGCCAATAATCTTTCAGATTCTTGTTCATTCTTTTCTTTAAGTTTATTTAGCTTAGCCCTTGCATTTTTATCGAACTGGGCATCTCTGATAAGATATTCTGAAATAGTAGGTTGAACATTAAAAAGTAAGTATTTAGCTTCTAAAATCACTTTATCCATTAAAGTAAGATACTCAACAGCTCTTTTAGAATGCATAGACTCATCTACTAACGCCATTATTTTCTTTTCCATTATAAAACCTCCTTTCTCCTGCTTCAAATACCATATCTGTAGCTTAGTGTAAATACTTTACAGAATAACCCTTATTCCGCAGTTTAAAATTAATTGACATGCACGAAAACATGTTTTAACCTCTATACCCTGAAAGAAGGGAGAGTTTTTGATGGATTTTGTACAAAAGGCAAAGATCAGATTAGAGCATTGGTTAGAACACAACCTTCATCATATAAATGAGTATCAGGAATTTATAAAAGCGTTAAAAGAGGCTGGCAAAGAAAAGAGCGCTCGTTATGTAGAGGAAATGGTGGACTATGTAATAAAGAGCAATGAGAGTATTAAAAGCGCATTGAAAGCACTGGAGGAGTAGTCATGTGTGAGGCGGATGCTTTTGTTGTCGAGAACAACAAAGAAAAAAAGGTGCTCTCAGATGTTGATGTAGTAGAATTTGACGAAGATAAAGTGATCCTAAAGAATATATTTGGGGAACAACAGATCTTGACTAATGTCAGGTTTAAGTTATATAGCAGTCGAGACAGAAAACTCTTGTTTGAAAGATAGCCTTACATGAATCTTCTTGAACAGGCTGCCGATATTATAATTAAGGGAAAATTCAATATAGCACTTACAGGAGCGGGGATTTCTGTAGAGTCTGGGATCCCGGATTTCAGAAGCAAAGGAGGGTTGTGGACAAAATATGATCCTTCTGAATACGCGACGATTGAGGCATTTAAGAGGGATCCAGAAAAGGTGTGGAAAATGATAAAGGAAATGGATGAACTTTTAGAAAAAGCAAAGCCAAATGATGCCCATAAAGGACTGGCAGAGCTGGAAAAGGTGGGGCTTCTTCACGGAATAATTACTCAGAATGTAGATAACCTGCATCAAGAAGCTGGTTCCACTAATGTAATCGAATACCATGGAACTTCAAGAACTCTTTCCTGTCCATGGTGTGGGAAGCGTTATAGTAAAGAGGAGAAAAAGAATGAATATCCTCCCAGATGCGAATGTGGGAAGATATTAAAGCCCGATATTGTTTTTTTTGGAGAACCTATTCCGCAGGATGCAATGACACAATCTTTTTATATGGCTTCAAAGGCAGATGTTTTGTTAGTAATAGGAACTTCTGCTGTTGTTTCACCTGCCAACACCATTCCAAGTATAGCCAAGCAGAATGGTGCTAAGGTGATAGAAATAAATAAGGAAAGTACCTGGTTAACAGATTCCGTTACTGACATATTTCTTCAGGGTAGTGCCGGAGAGATAATATCGAAACTTGTGGATATTATAAAAAATAAAATTCAGAAGTGAAATAGCTATGATAAACCTTGACAAAGACACACTGGAAAAGGCGTGCAAAGAGATAATCGAGACGATTCTCTTTTGTCTTTCTAATGCATATAAAGGTACCGTTTATCACATAGGACCTCCACCTGAGCTTAGAGCAGTTAGGGTTGCTTCAGGAATAATAGATGAACGGAGAGAAAAAATAGAATGGGAACTGGAAGGAAGTTCTGATTTTGATCCTCCAGGAAAAAGCTGGCTGGAATATAGAGATGAACCAAATAGACCTTTGGAAGCGATGGCATGGTGCGTAGAAAAACAAAAAAGCTGGACATCTGAGGATCCAAAACAGGACATCAGGGGCAGAAGATACAGAAAAGAGGGAGTGTTGGAAGATTATCATCACATGGAACCTGTTCTTATCAGAAAATCAGATCTGATAATAGATAATAATGGAGCTGCCAACATAACTTTTCCCACTAATTTTGAAGGAAAAAGGATTTGGGAAGATAGTGATTATGTGGTAGTGGCGGTAATAAAGATAAACTTTAGAAGTCCTATTAAAATAAATGGGCCCGAAACAAAAATTATAAAGAAATTGTCTCGGACATTGGGAACAGAGTTGTTATCTTATCAATTAAAGAACGAGTCCTTACAGATAATGAAAAGATTAGCAAAAGAAAAGCTGGAGACATGTAACGCTTTGGCACACACATTAAGAAATGCCCTTGCAAAGTCAGGTCTTATATTTTCTCTTATAAAATTGGAGCTAAGTACATTAAGAGAGCAGTGGGAAAAGAAGTTGCTCCAGGACTGCAAGCAGAAAGAACTTAAACGAGAGGCGATAGAGGAGCTTAACAGAGCATTAGAAAAAATGGGAGGTTCTTCAGATAAGCTAAAAAAAAGTCTTGCGGAAGTTCAGCAGAAATTTCTGGACATGTCTTTGCCTCCAGATATGGGAGAAAGATGGGTAAAGATGCAAATAGAAGAAAAATGGAATAAATTGCTTCACGAAACAGCAAACAAACAGGATGAAAAGTATGCAAAAGAAGTAAGACAAGGAATAGAAAAGCTGAAAAAGTCTCTTTATATAGGAAAAGATCCGGCACTGTTGTCTAACTATAAAAACATACCCGAGGAGCTTAAAAAAGAATGGATAGATCTGATCTATAGAGATGTTGATTATCCTGATCCTGAATTCTTAGACAGAATCAGCCGTATTTTGGAAGATAAGACTTTAAATCTACCTTATCAGGAAAAGTCCAGAAAGAGCCTGATTCGATTAAAAGCTTTACTTGAAATTATTTCAGAATTAGAACATAATATAAATACCATTCTTAATCAGGTATTGAATGGGGGAATAAAAACTTAGCGCCTGTAGCTCAGCTGGACAGAGCAGCGGACTTCTAATCCGCGGGTCGGGGGTTCGAATCCTCCCAGGCGCATTTAAAGAGAAAAGGGTTAAGGTTTATCCTTAACCCTTTTTTATTATTACATATAGGGTTGGGATAAATATGAGTGTTGCAAAGGTGGAGGTTATAAGCCCTCCTAAGGAACCAACCGTTGTTCCTACTGCCACAGGAAGAAGTGCTGCTATTGTAGTAAGTATTACAAATGTACCGTGTGGTTAATTTTAAAAAATTGATTTCTTACAAAGATTTGTGTAGTTTATGTATACCCTATATCGTGGGAGTAAGAGATGAAGATTAGAATAGATAAAAAGGATTCATTAATCATTATCTTCGTCAGTGGTGATATAAATGCGGTAACATGTGAAAAATTACAAGAGAAGATAGATGAACTTATTACTAATGGGAATAAACACTTGCTTTTAGATCTGGCAGAAGTTGATTACATAAGCAGTGCAGGTTTAAGAATAATTCTTGCTACTGCCAAGAGATTGTATAATAATGCAATTTTTGCAGTAAGCCGTCCTAAGCCTACGATACGCGAAATTTTGGAAATGGTGGGCTTAGCAAATATTATAGCTATTTATGATACCCTTGAAGCTGCTCAAAAGAATCTGAAAAAATGATTTAAGATTAAAAGTAGAACATTTTTTCGAAGTTTTTTACTTACATGGAAGGAGGTAATCTAACAAGTAAATAAGATCGTGAAGCCGAGGTTTTATGTTGAAGGAAGAAAGATAAGCAGTTTTTTAAAGCTTTTGACCGTTAAATTTTATTACAAGCATGGTGATGTCATCTGATTGAGGAGCATCTTTGGTAAACAGTTTTATAGCTTCTCTTACCTTATATACCACCTGTTTTGCTTCTCTTTCTTTTAAATGAGCAATTACATCTTTAAGTCTTTCCTTAGAAAACAGCTCTTTTCTGGAGTTCATAGCTTCGGTTACGCCATCGGTATATAAAATGAGCATATCTCCGGGTTTAAGGCATAAAGACTCGCCTTTGAAGTTAAAGCCTTCCATTACACCCAAGACAAATCCTCTATTTACTTTTAAGAATTCTATTTTCCCTTCTTTATTCCAAAGTAAAGGAGGGTTATGACCGGCATTAGCAAAATGGACTTTTCCTGTTTTTATATCTAAGATACCGCAAAAGATAGTTGCAAACATACAGGCTTCGTTATCCGGGCAAAGAGTGTTGTTTACTTGAAAAAGGATTTTTTCCGGAGAAATTCCTCGCAGTGCTTCTGTTTTTAATAAAAATTTAAGAATAGCCATAAAAAGAGAAGCCGGAACACCTTTTCCAGAAACATCAGCAATGAGAAAGCAAAGTTTGTCTTTATCTACAAAGAAAAAGTCATAGAAATCTCCTCCCACCTCTTTAGCTGGTTCCATAATAGCAAAGATGTCAAATTCTTCTCTGTCTGGAAATGGAGGAAATGTTCGAGGCAACATGCTCAGTTGGATATCAGCAGCAATTTTCAGTTCACTTTCTACCCTTTCTTTGGCTGCTGTGGCCTCTTGTAGATTTTTAATGTATTCTTTTAGAGATCTTTTCATATAATCAAATGCCTTTGCTAACTCTCCCACTTCATCCTTAAGTTCAAGACATGGTATCTCTGTATCCAAGTTTCCTGTACCTAACTTTCGGGTAACAGAAGAAAGAGCTCTTAAAGGCCGGGTTATAGTTCCTGCAATTAATATGGTCACTATGCTTAAAAAAATAAGACCAATCACACCCAAGCAAATTACATATTGATTCAGCTTTGTTACATCTGCCATTAATTCTTTCTGGGGAAAGAGCACACCTAAGGACCAGCCATTAGCTGGTAAGGGAGAATAAGCAAGCCAACATCTTTTCCCCGTGACAATACTGTTTATAGGAACAAACCCTTTTTCTCCGTGAATCATCTTTTTTCCTATTTCTCGTAAGTAAGGGGTTTTTCTTTCTTCTGCTAAGCTGAAGATGGTTTCATTCATGATGAGATTTTTTTGGGGATGGGTGATAAAGGTGCCATTTTTGGAAATTAAGAAACCATATCCTGTTTGGGCAACTTTAATAGAAGAGACGAGTTTTTGAAGCCAAGATAAAGAAATATCTACCGCTACCACTCCCCAGAATTCTCGTTTTCCATTAACAATTCGATAAAAAGGAACAGAGTAGGTGGACATTAGAATACCGCTTCCCTTACTATAATAAGGTTCACTCCATACCGCATGCTTCAATATCTTAGGAAGTTGATACCAGTCCCAATAAAAATACTGGTAATTTTCTCCACCAATATAAGCAAAACTTATCTTATTGTTTTTTTTGTAAAAATAAGGAGCAAAATAGAGCATCCCTTTATTGAAGGAATAAGGTTCAAAGGCAACTATACAGCCATAAACTTCAGGATTTTCTTTCACCACTTCCTTTAAAATTTTCAGGAGCTCCTTTTGAGCATAGAATCCGTGTTCCACAAATAGAGGATAAAACCCGTGTTCTAAGAAACAAGCCAGTCCCTGAGGGATTTTTTCTAAGGACTTTAAGACTTCATCAATTTGATAGACCATAGATTGAGTAAGATAAGAAGCATTTTCTTTTATTTTTTGAGTTATTATCTGACGCGAAAAAAAATAGGAATAGATAAAAATACCAATAAAGATTGTGCCCGTACTTAAAAGTACCAGTGAAATGAGTTTAAAAGCAATTCCTTTATTTTTTAACATAAGTTTCTTTGTAAAAGTCTTTAAATTTAGGAATGTTGTTTATTAAACCTTGTTCTTTTAAGATACTGGCAACACGATAATAATCTTTTGCTAAAAGCTTACCATAGGGAGGCAAAATAATGTCTTTCATCCTATCTAACATCCACCTTTGATGTGCTCTATTAGCTGTGGGCACATGAGCTTTAAGCATAAACTCTAACACAATGTCTATGGCCTCTTCAGGATGTGAAAAAGCATAAAGCCAGCCTTCTATAGATGCCTTAACAAAATTTCGACAAAGATCTGGGTATCTTTTAAGAGTACTTTCTAATGTGTAAATTCCATCTTCAGGACAATTAAGATCATACTTATAAAGGAAGAAGGTGGTTAGTTCTTCTGGATCAATTCCCGACATAAGAATTGTATGGTATTCGTTGTACCACATGGCGCTTGTAATATCTACTCCGCCTCGCAAAAAAAGATTGATGGATGACATTTGGATTAGTTTGACTCTTAAATTATATTTTTTAAAAAATGCTTTTAAAGGGATTTGAAAACATTTTCCCCAAACACCTACTGTTTGTCCATTTATGTCCTCGAGTTTTTTGATTTTTTTCTTTCTTGCAACAAGCATAAGTGCAGATCGCTGAATCATTTGAGCTATGTTAATTACTCTTACTCCACGAGCACGCATTTGAATAGCGGTAGAAAGCCACATGGTAGCAAAGTCGACCTTGCCCTTTTCTAAGTATTCAGAAGAAGGTGATTCTGGACCACCCGTGAGTATTTTTAAATCAATACCATATTTTTTGTAGAACCTTTTTTTATAAGCCACATAATATCCAGCAAACTGAGCTTGTGGACGCCATTGAGGAATAAAAGAAACATACTTAGCAGAAGCGTGGTTATAGAGGATAAGATATGATGCAAGAATAAAAATGCAGGATATATGAAGAACAAAAATTGTTTTCTTTA
>CAYMUI010000007.1:0-29305 GCA_964393645.1 uncultured Desulfobacterales bacterium
GAAGTAGCTCAGCAGATTGTAGAAAAAGAAGAGAAAAGGCCAGAGCAGATTCAAGCAGAAGAACCAGAGCCTGCAATCCCGGAAGTTTCAGAATTTCTTGAAGAAGAGGTGAAAGAGGAGAAAGAGCAAAAGAAGAAGAAAAAAGATAAAAAGAAAGCTAAAAAGAAGGATCTTATTCCAACAAAGGTGTATAAAAGACTCAAAAAAGAGATATATGAAAGAGAAGATCTTTATGACGAGGAATATATAACAAGAAAGAAGTTAAAACCTATCCAAAAAGCAAAGAAAAAAGAGATAAAGAAAAAGCCGGGAGATTTTAAAAAGCCTCAAATAACCGTTCCCAAGCCGGGAAAGAGAAAGATAAAAGTGCAAGAGTATGTTACTGTGTCAGAGCTGGCCAAGTCTATGGGAATAAAGGCGTCTGAACTTATAAAAAAGCTTTTAAGCATGGGGGTTGTGGCAACTATTAATCAATCGATAGATTTTGAGACTGCTTCGTTAGTAGCAGATGAGTTTGGTTATGAATTGGAGCTGGACACCTTTAAGGAAGAAGATCTCATAGAAGAAGTAGAAGACAGGCCAGAGGATCTTAAACCAAGACCTCCGGTAGTTACAATTATGGGACATGTAGATCATGGAAAAACCACCCTTTTGGACTATATAAGAAATTCCAATATAACCGAACAAGAAGTAGGAGGAATTACCCAACATATAGGCGCGTATTATGTAGAGACAGATGAAGGAGATATAGTATTTTTGGATACCCCAGGGCACGAAGCATTTACTGAAATGAGAGCGAGGGGGGCACAAGTTACAGATATAATCGTGCTTGTGGTAGCTGCTGATGATGGAGTTATGCCCCAGACCAAAGAGGCTATAAATCATGCAAAGGCAGCCAATATTCCCATTGTGGTGGCCATAAATAAGATAGATAAACCTGGTGCCAAACCGGACATGGTAAAAAGACAGCTTGCAGAACTTGGTCTTTTACCTGAAGAGTGGGGCGGAGATACACTGGTAGCAGAAGTGTCAGCAAAGACCGGGCAAGGAGTTGATGAGTTGTTAAGCCTTATACTCCTTCAAGCAGAAATGTTAGAACTAAAAGCAAATCCAAACCGACCTGCTAAAGGAACAGTAATAGAATCTAAGTTGGATAGGACAAAAGGGCCTGTGGCTACTGTTCTGATAAAAACGGGTACCTTAAAGAAGGGGGATCCTTTTGTGTGTGGAGAGCATTATGGAAAGGTGAGAGCGATGGTAGATCATCAGGGAAGAAAAATGAACAGTGCTGGACCATCTATGCCGGTGGAAATCTACGGAATATCCGGTGTTCCTACCCCTGGTGATGATTTTATAGTGGTCAAAAATGAAAAGATAGCAAAGGAGATAGTAGAACATCGAAAGAAGAAGAAAACCGAGCTGGGTGCCAAGAAAGGGACCGTAAGTTTAGATGAACTTTATGCAAAGATCCAAAAAGGAGAACTCAAGGAATTAAACCTTATAATAAAAGCAGATGTGCACGGATCCTTAGAGGCGCTTGAGAAAGCTGTATCAGAATTAAGTACAGAGGATATAAAAGTTTCCATTATACACTCTGGCATAGGAGCAATTACAGAGTCAGATGTAATGCTTGCTTCTGCTTCTCATGCGATTATTATTGGCTTTAATGTTAGAGCAATAGGTAGGGTAAAAGAAATTGCTGAAAAAGAGAAAGTAGACATAAGATACTACAATGTCATCTATGATGTTATTGACAGCATAAAGAAAGCAATGAAAGGTCTTTTAGAGCCAGAATATAAAGAAAATATAATAGGACACGCAGAAGTTAAACAGACTTTTCGTATTCCAAAAGTTGGTACAGTAGCTGGTTGTTTTGTAAGTGACGGCCGTGTGGAAAGAAATGCGAAAGTAAGGGTTTTAAGAGATGGTGTGGTGGTGTATGAGGGTAAGATAAGTTCTCTTAAGAGATTCAAAGAGGATGTAAAAGAAGTTCCTACTGGATATGAATGTGGTGTGGGTATAGAAGGTTTTAATGATATAAAAGAAGGGGACATCCTTGAAGTATATAATATTGAACAAGTTCGGTCCGAGATATAGAGATGTTTATAGGAACATTAAAAGTAGAATTTTATTTGCCTGATAACAGGTCATTAAAGGGAAAAAGAAAGATCGTAAAAAGTATGGTGGATAAAGTAAGACACAGATTTAATGTGTCTATTGCAGAGATAGGAGCTAACGATAATTGGCAAAAAATAGAATTAGGGATAAGCTTTGTGGGAAATGATAAAAGACACATAGACGCATCTTTGGCAAAAGTGCTTTCCTATTTAGAGTCTCTCTATCTTGCTCAATTGATGAATAGCAAGATGGAGATTATCCATATCTAAGGATACATCAGGAGCAATTATTATGTTGTCTTACAAAAGGGCAAAAAGGGTAGGGGATAATATTTTGAAAGAAATCGCGTACTTGTTGCTGTTTAAAGTAAGAGATCCGAGAGTAAAAGGGGTTACCGTTACCGGGATACATCTCAGTGATGATCTAAGACATGCAAAGGTTTATTACAGTGTGATGGGCAGCACAGAAGATGTGAAAACGGCTCAAGCAGGTTTAGATAGTGCAAAGGGCTTTATCAAAAGGGAAATAGGGCTTAGAATGGAACTGAGGTATGTACCAGATCTTATGTTTATATATGATCCATCATTAAAATGGAGCAGCAAAGTAGAAGAATTAATTGAACAGATAAAAGAGCAGAACGAGTCAGAGACATAGGGAGATGGAAGCAGAGATAGATAAGATTGTGAAACTGCTTTTGCAAAAGGACAACTTTCTCATCCTTACCCATAAAGACCCTGACCTGGATGGGATAGGCTCTATGATAGCCCTTGGGGCTGCCCTTAGAAAAAGAGGAAAAAAGGTGGTGCTTTTTGCTGAAGAGAAATTAGAACCCCCATTGGGAAACATAAAAGGAGCTGAACTGATCTCAACTGAGCTGCCAACTGATAGATTTGCAGCCACTTTGGTGTTAGATTGCAGTGATTTAAACAGATTGGGAAAGGCCAAAGAGATCGCTTTATTAAATAGACCGTTAATAAGTATAGATCATCATGAAACGAACGATTATTTTGCAGATATCAACCTTGTGGTTCCTGACAGCTCTTCTACAGGAGAGCTTGTGTACAAGATCATAAAAAAAGCTAACCTTAGTATTGATCAGTTAATAGCAGAAGATTTGTTTGCTGCTATTCAGGCAGATACAGGTTGTTTTAAATACGAAAATACCACTTCTTCCGCCTTTTCTATAGCTGCAGAATTGTTAAAGTACGGGGTTAACCCGTGGGATGTATACAGGAACACTACAGAACAATACACGCTTTCTGTTTTGAAGCTTTTGGAACTTTCACTCGGCACTATAGAACTTCATCATGATGGTAAGCTTGGAATAATGAGCATTACCCTTAACATGATAAAAACTGCTGGAGCCTATCCCGGAGACAGTGAAAGATTTATCAGCTATCCCAGGTTTATTGTAGGAGTAGAGGTGGCTGCTCTTATAAGGCAAATATCAGAAGAAGAGTATAAGTTTAGTCTTAGATCTAATGGGAAAGTAAATGTGGCACAAGTTGCTTCGCTTTTTGGTGGAGGAGGACATGCAAAAGCTGCGGGTTTTGAATGTAGAGGGGATCTGTCTGAGCTAAAAAAAAGATTTATTGAGGAAGTATCTCACTTTTTGAAATAAAGGATGGATGGTATTTTACTTGTGGATAAAAAAAAGGGAGATACCTCTACAGCAACTCTTAATAAAGTAAAAAGAGTGTTGAAACCTAAAAAAATAGGACATGCGGGTACATTAGACCCTTTTGCAACGGGACTTCTGATACTTCTCATTAATCAGGGGACGAAACTTTTTAACCTTATCATGTCAAAAGATAAAGTTTATCATGCGGTTGTACTGTTGGGAAAAGAGACGGACACATTGGACTGTACAGGACAAGTTGTAAAAGAGAAAGAGGTGCCAGATTTGTCTGAAGATGAGATAAGTGTTAAACTAAACAAATTTTTGGGAATAATTGAACAAGAACCCCCGGCTTTTTCAGCTATCAAAAAGGAAGGGGTTAGGGCATACAGCCTTGCAAGAAAAGGAATAAAAGTGGAATTGAAAAAGAGAAAAGTGCATATATATGAATTGAATGTTGTTTCGTGGAACAGACCAGAATTAAAGATAGAAGTAAGGTGTTCTCCTGGCACCTATATAAGATCGTTGGCAAGAGACATAGCTTTGTCCTTAGGAACAGTGGGACATCTAAAGGATTTAAGGAGAATCAGTTGCGGACCCTTTCATGTAAAAGATGCCATAAAAGTGGACAATACGCTCAGTAAGGATTTGTTAGAACAGAAGATAATTCCTCTTGTAGAAGCCCTTTCTGATCTGGAGACTATATATGTAAATGAAGACATGGCTTGGAGATTAAGAAATGGGGTTCAGCCTCGTTTAAAAAGAAAAGATCTTGGAGGAGAATACATAAAGTTTGTAAAAGAAAAAGAGCTTGTAGCAATTGCCCGCGTAGATATGGAGGGTAACATAAGGCTTGAAAGAATTTTTAATTAAAAATATAATGCTTTTTTGGCTTAAAATGTTTACCTACAGGAGGATTAAATATGGCATTTATGAGTGAGGAAAAAAGAGAAATAATTGATCAATTTAAGCTTCATGATAAGGATACTGGTTCTCCAGAAGTACAGATCGCTCTTTTAACTCATAGAATAAAGTATTTAACAGAACATTTGAAAATACATAAAAAGGATCACCACTCAAGAAGAGGACTTATGATGCTTGTGGGAAAGAGAAGAAGACTGCTCAATTATCTTAAAAGAATAGATTTTGATAGATATCAAAATATTATCAAAGCGTTAGGTTTAAGAAAGTAAGAAAAATAAAAGAATAGAAGAGGATGGAGATGATGATCAAAAGTTGTTCTGTGGAATTAAATGGTAGGATTTTAAATATAGAAACAGGTCGTGTTGCAAAACAAGCTAACGGTTCTGTTGTGGTCAGTTTCGGTGAAACAGTTGTACTTGTTACTGTGGTTGCCTCTGATGAGATAAGAGAAGGGATAGATTTTCTGCCTCTTACAGTGGAGTATCAGGAAATGTCGTATGCAGGGGGAAGAATCCCCGGGAATTTCTTTAGAAGAGATATAGGAAGACCTGCAGACAGAGAGATAATTGCAGCCCGTCTTATAGATAGACCGCTGAGACCACTGTTCCCAGACAATTACCGAAATGACACCCAAATAATTGCTACTGTTTTGTCTACAGATAAAGAACATGAAGCAGATGTGTTGGCTCTTGTAGGTGCATCTGCTGCTCTTGAAATTTCAGATATACCTTTTTCTGGCCCTGTTGCGGGAGTAAGGGTTGGAAGAGTGGAAGGAAAATTTGTGGTTAATCCGACCATAAGCCAGCAGGAACAGAGTGATATTAACATTGTGGTTGCTGGTAACAGAGACGGAATAGTAATGGTGGAAGGCGGTGCAAAGTTTGTATCGGAATCAGAACTTATAGATGCCATTTTTTACGGATATGAGATGATCCAGCCTATACTTGATATTCAAGAAGAGATGAAAAAAGCTGTTGGGAAAGAGAAGTTCCAGATTCCAGAAAAGGAGGTAGATGAAGAGCTGATAAAGAAGGTGAAGGAACTGGCTGAAGCAAGATTGAAAGAGATTCTCAATACTGCAAGCAAAAAACAGAGGAATGCAAAGAGAAAAGAGCTTAGAAAGGAGGTTATCGAGAAGCTTAGCGTAGAGTATGAGGGAAAAGAGACAGAAATAAAAGAGATAATCCAAGAACTTGAAAAAGAGATGATGAGAAGGATGATCTTGGAGGAGGGCAGAAGAATAGATGGCAGATCTTTTACTGATATAAGGCCAATTGAATGTCGCATAGGAGTTTTGCCCAGAGTTCATGGATCAGCACTCTTTACAAGAGGAGAGACCCAGGCACTGGTTTTGACTACTCTTGGAACAGAGTGGGACGAGCAAAGGATGGAATCTATTTACGGTGATTACTTTATGTCTTTTATGTTTCATTACAACTTCCCCCCATATTCTGTGGGTGAGGTAAAAAGACTTACAGGTCCGAGCAGAAGAGAAATAGGTCATGGAGAGTTGGCAAGAAGAGCCCTTGAGCCCGTAGTTCCTGATAAAGAACAATTTCAGTATTGCATAAGGGTGGTATCCGAAATCTTAGAGTCTAATGGTTCTTCTTCCATGGCAAGTGTTTGCGGTGGAAGTCTTTCTCTTATGGACGCGGGAGTTCCCATAAAGGAACATGTCGCAGGTGTTGCCATGGGCCTAATAAGTGACGGACAAAGAGTAGAAATCCTTACTGACATAATAGGAGATGAAGACCATTATGGAGACATGGATTTTAAAGTAGCTGGTACGGAAGATGGTATTACTGCTATTCAGATGGATATAAAAATAAAAGACATAAATCGTGAAATATTAGAAAGAGCGCTGAAACAGGCAAAAGAAGCCAGACTTTTCATACTGGATAAAATGAAAAAGACCATAGCAAAGCCAAGAGCACAAGTTTCAGAGTATGCCCCGGTTATGAGTACTATAAAGATAGCTCCCTATCAGGTTAAGACTCTTATTGGTCCGGGTGGACGAACAGTAAGAGAGATTTCGGCCGAAACAGGTGCTCGTATATATGCAGAGGATGACGGGACAGTGCATATCTCATCCCCTGATCGTCAAAGTGCAGAAGCGGCAATAAAAAAGATAAAAGATATGTTTAGAGAAGTAGAAGTGGGTCAGACATACACTGGCAGGGTGACCCGGATACTCGACTTTGGGGCAATAGTGGAATTGTTCCCGGGAACAGAAGGAATGATTCACATCTCGCAGTTAGATCACAAAAGAGTAAACAAGGTGTCTGATATCCTCAAGGAAGGAGATGAAGTTGAGGTTAAGGTCATAGGATTTGATGAGTATGGAAGAATAAGGCTTTCCAGAAAAGCAGTGTTAGAGGAAAAGATGGGAAATGTATCATAGTGGCTGTCAAAAAACCGAGTTGGAAAACGGATTAAAGATCATATCCGAAACAATAGAATATGCTCGCTCTATATGTGTCGGTATATGGGTAAATGCCGGTTCAAGAGATGAAAAAAAAGAAGAAAACGGGATCTCGCACTTTATTGAACACATGAGTTTTAAGGGCACAAAAAACAGAACAGCAGTTCAAATTGCAAAAGAATTAGATGCCATAGGTGGTATGTCTAATGCATTTACAGGAAAGGAGAACACCTGTTTTCATGCCAGGGTCTTGGGAAAACACTTTTCAGTGGCTGCTGATGTTTTAAGTGACATATTTTTAAATTCTGTTTACTTGCCTGAGGACATTGAAAAGGAAAGATGGATTATATTGCAAGAAATAAAGATGCAGGAAGACAGTCCAGAGGAATATATACACGATCTTTTCCAAAGAGTTTTTTGGAAAGACCATCCAATTGGTATGCCTATTCTTGGAACGAAGGACTCTGTAATGAATATAGATAGAGAAAAGATATTAAGTTACATAAAAACCCATTACTCTCCAAAAAATGTGATAATATCTGCTGCTGGCGCAGTAAAACATGACGATGTGCTCAAGTACTTTTCACCCATGTTTGAACAGATTCCCACTTCTGATACCGATCCAAAAAGGTTTCCGCCAGACCCATATTTTGATGTATCTGTAAATTACAGGGATCTGGAGCAGGTACATATATGCTTAGGTACAGAGTCTGTGTCTATAAAGGACGAAAGGAGATTTGCTGTAAGCGTGTTGAATAGTATTTTAGGTGGCAATATGAGTTCGAGGCTTTTTCAGGAAATAAGAGAAAGACAAGGGCTTGCTTACTCAGTATATAGTTTTATGGGATCTTACTCGGATACCGGGTTCTTAGGGATCTATGTAGCTTGTGATGCCGCTCATGTAAACAATGTGCTAAGCACTATAAATAAGGAAATAAAAAAACTTTTTTACGGAAACTTAGATCAAGGTGATGTAGATTCGGCAAAGGAATATTTAATTGGAGGCATTTATCTGGCATCTGAAAGCGTTGAAAATAGAATGATCAGAATGGCAAAAAATGAGTTAATATTTGGTCGTTATATTCCTTATGAAGAAACAGTTTCGTGTATAGAAAAAGTGAGTTTGGATGATGTGATAGATGCTGCTGAAATGCTTTTTAAAGACAAACGGCT
Source organism: uncultured Desulfobacterales bacterium (assembly GCA_964393645.1). Classification (GTDB taxonomy): domain Bacteria; phylum Desulfobacterota; class DSM-4660; order Desulfatiglandales; family JALVZP01; genus JALVZP01. The sequence continues at coordinate 8,256 of CAYMUI010000007.1, forward strand.
CGCCCTTGTTACCCTTGGACCAGTAAAAGAAAATGAGCTGGATTTGAGTTTGTTGAGTTTTTAAAAAAGGGGGTAGATGACATGTCAAGAGTATGTGAAATATGTGGAAAGAGGCCACAGGTGGGATACAATGTGAGCCATGCAAGGAATAGAACCAAAAGAAGATGGTATCCTAATCTTCAGAAAGTTAGAGCTCTTCTTCCAAATGGTCAGGTAAAAAGGATAAGGGTTTGCACCAAGTGTATAAAGGCAGGAAAGGTGGTAAAGCCTCCTATAAGATAGCTAAACCCTTTTGGCAGATATAATATCTTTTATCTTTTTGATGGAACGGATCACTTCGTTTAAGTGATCCAAGTTTTTTACTTCTACGGTAAAAAAGGCTATTCCTTTATTATCAGCCGTGCTGTCAACATTAGCGCTAATTATGTTTGCTTCTTTTTTTGCAATAGCAGCACTTATGTCCGCAAGCATTCCCACTTTGTTTACACTTAATACCATAAGTCTTGCAGGATAAGTTTCTTCATCTGTGCCTTCCCAAGTTACATCTATCAGTCTCATAGGATCGGCATCTTTTATGCTTTTACAGTCATATCGATGTATGGTTATGCCTTTCCCTCTCGTTATAAAACCTATTACAGGATCTCCTGGTAAAGGATAACAACATTTTGCAAGATGAACCACAATGTCATCAAGTCCTTTTATTTTTATACCTTTGGTGTCTGTTTTCTTCTTTCTTATCTTATCTACTAACTTAGAAACAAGTCTTAAAGGAGATTCTTTTATGTCCAGTTTTTGTTTTATTTTTCCGATAACTTGCTTTACTGATATACTTCCTATTCCTATTTGGGCATAGAGTTCTTCTACAGACTGAAGTGACATCTCCTTCGCTATGGACTCAAGAACCTCTTCTTTGTTGTTGAGTTTTATGTGTTCTTGGGCAATGGCTTTTTCTACCATTTCTTTTCCAAGACTTGTGCTTTTTTCTCTTTCATGTCTTCTAAGCCACTGTCTTATTTTGGATCTTGCCCTCGGAGTTTTAACAAAAGAGAGCCAGTCTTTGCTGGGATGTTGCTTTGCAGAGGTGATTATTTCTACTACTGAACCACTTTTCAGTTCATAGTCTAACGGAACCAATCTTCCGTCTACTTTTGCGGCTATACATCTGTCTCCTATGTCTGAGTGAATACTGTACGCAAAATCTATCGGAGTCGCACCCTTTGGAAAGCTTTTTACATCTCCTTTTGGAGTAAATACATACACTTCTTCTGGAAAAAGATTCATCTTTACACTTTCTAAAAACTCTCTGGAATCACTAAGATGCTGTTGAGATTCTTCTATTATCTGTCTTAGCCAAGAGAATATCTTTTCGTCCGCTTCTTTGGTGCCTTTTCCTTCTTTGTATTTCCAGTGAGCAGCAATTCCCTCTTCGGCAATTCTGTCCATTTCCCATGTCCTGATCTGGATTTCCATCTTTTGGCCATAAGGACCTATAACAGTAGTATGTAGGGACTGATACATGTTTTCCTTTGGAAGGGAAATGTAATCCTTGAATCTACCCGGCACCTGTTTCCATATGGAATGGACAATTCCTAAGGTTTCATAACACTCTCTTATAGAAGAGACTATCACTCTGAATCCTATTATGTCATGAAGCTGATCTACGGGGATGTCTTTACTCATTATCTTTCTATAAATACTGTAAAGATGTTTTGGTCTCCCCTTTATAGTCGCTTTTATTCCTGCCTTTGTAAGCTCTTTTTCCAATATCTCTTTTACTTCCTTTATGAATCTTTCTTGCTCTTCCTTTCTGTGAGCAATAGCATTTTTTATCTTTTCGTACATTTCTGGATCAAGATAGTAAAAACAAAGGTCTTCCAGTTCTGCCTTTAGCCAGTATATACCGAGTCTTCCTGCCAATGGTGAATATATGTCCAGTGTTTCTTGCGCAATAAGTCTTTGTTTTTCAGGTTTTTGAAAACCTAAGGTTCTCATGTTATGAAGTCTGTCAGCAAGTTTCACCAATACCACTCTTATATCTGATGCCATAGCCAAAATCATCTTTCTTATGTTCTCTGCTTGTTTTTCCTCTCTATTAGAAAACCTGATCTGGCTTATCTTGGTCACTCCCTTTACAATGTTGCATACCTGCTCTCCAAAAAGTCTTGTAAGCTCTTCTTCTGTGGCAGATGTGTCTTCTAAGGTATCGTGAAGAAGGCCGGCTGCTACACATACTTCGTCCATTTTCATTTTCGTAAGTATGTAAGCCACTTCTAATGGATGTGATAGATACGGTTCACCAGAGAGTCTGACCTGCCCTTGGTGAGCTTTTGCAGAATAAACATATGCCTTTTCCACGAGGCGAACATTTGCCTCTGGATGATAGCTTAAGAGACTGTCTATTATGTCATTTAAGCGAATCATAAAGTTCTTTTACTTTCTTTACCACAAGCTCTGATGCGGACTCTAAGGGGATCATTTCTGTTTGTTTTTCTGACCTGAGCTTTAACTCTACTTTTCCTTCTTTAAGAGCCTTTTTTCCTACAGTAATCCTTATGGGAATCCCTATAAGATCTGCGTCGTTAAATTTTACCCCTGCTCTTTCGTCTCTGTCGTCTATAAGAACATCAATTCCTGATTCTAAAAGTTTATGATAAATCTTTTCTGCTTCTTTCACAACATCTGCTTCATTCATCTGAACAGGCAGTACAATCACTTCAAACGGTGCGATGGAAATAGGAAATACGATTCCATTTTCATCATGTCCCTGCTCAATAGCCGCCGCAACACACCTTCCTATGCCTATTCCATAGCAGCCCATAACAAATGGTTTTTCTTTTCCATCTTTATCAGTAAATGTGGCATTCATAGCTTTGCTATATTTTGTTCCAAGCTTGAATATGTGTCCTACTTCTATTCCTTTTTTAAAGATAAGCTCACCGTTACATCTTGGACATTTATCTTGAGGAGTAACAAATCTTATGTCAGCAAAGATGTCCACTTGAAAATCTCTGCCCAGATTTACATTTATCAGATGTTTGTCTTTTTTATTTGCTCCTGTGACAAAATTTTTTATTCCTTTTATGGAATGATCTGCCACAATCTTTATCTCAAGTCCTACAGGCCCTGCGAATCCAATCGGTGCTCCTGTAATCTCTTGAACTATTTCCTCATCAGCCAATCTGACCTGTTCGGCACCAAAGAGATTTCTAAGTTTTATTTCGTTTAATTCGTGATCTCCTCTTACAAGAGCTGCCACGGGTTTTTCATCCACCAAACATATAAGTGTCTTTACAAGCTTCTTGGGACTTACATTGAGGAAGCTGCTCACTTCTTCGATGCTCTTCATATTTGGAGTTTCTACTTCTCGTATTGGAAGCTCTGGTTCGTCCTGAGCTTCTAAGCTTTTTGGCGTGACTTCGGCTTTTTCTAAGTTTGCAGAATATCCACATCTTTCGCATATAACAAGCTGATCTTCCCCGGTTTCTGCTAACACCATAAATTCGTGAGAATAAGATCCTCCTATTGTCCCTGTATCTGCTTCTACCATGCTGAACTTAAACCCGCATCTCTTAAATATTCTATGATATGTTTCTTTCATTATCTCATAACTTTTGTTTGCTCCCTCTTCATCTGCGTCAAAGCTGTAAGCATCTTTCATAATGAATTCCCTGCATCTCATTATCCCAAACCTGGGTCTTATTTCGTCTCTAAACTTCGTCTGAATCTGGTAAAAGTTTACAGGAAGTTGTTTGTAAGAATGTATCTCATTTTTTACTATTGCAGTTATTACTTCCTCATGTGTTGGACCAAGGCAAGCATCTCTGCCATATCTGTCTTTGAACCTGAGAAGTTCTTTTCCGTAATGATCCCATCTCCCACTTTCTTTCCAAAGTTCTGCTGGCTGAAAAGCGGGCATAAGAAGTTCTATTGCTCCTGATCTGTTCATTTCATCTCTTACTATATTTTCTACCTTTCTTATACACTTGAGTCCCAGAGGAAGGTATGTGTAAACACCCGTTGTGATTTTTCTTATCATTCCTGCCCTAAGCATAAGTTTGTGACTTACGACCTCTGCTTCAGAAGGGTCTTCCTTATAAGTGGGAATAAAATACTTTGTGTATCTCATTTTCTCCTCTCCTGCTCCATTCTTTTTACTTCTTGAATAAGGGTTTCTGCTAAAAGCGCTTCAGGAACCTTTTTCAAAAGCTTCCCTCTCTTAAACAATATTCCATTTCCTTTTCCTCCAGCAATTCCTATATCTGCCTCTTTTGCTTCACCAGGGCCATTTACCACACATCCCATTACTGCTACTTTTATCGGGATTTTTACATTGGAAAGGCCTTTTTCTACCTGTTCTACCAAAGAGAAAAGATCTATTTGGCATCTTCCACATGTCGGACAAGATATAATCTCCGGGCCAATTTTTCTAAGTCCAACCGCTCTGAGTATCTCGTAAGCTACTTTTACTTCTTCAACAGGCGGTCTGGTTAAAGATACCCTGATCGTGTCTCCGATCCCTTTTAACAGAAGATATCCTATAGCAATGCTACTTTTTACCGTACCAGATACAAGGGTTCCCGCTTCTGTGACTCCTAAATGTAAAGGATAGTCAGTTCTTTCACTTAACAGCTCATATGCCTTTATTGTATCCAAAACACTTGAAGACTTTATAGAAACCTTTATCTTGTCGAATCCCATATCTTCAAAGAAATGGATATTTTTCATAGCACTTTCTACAAGTGCTTCAGCAGTTGGATGGCCATATTTTTTGAGAATTTCTTTTTCTAAGGATCCGGCATTTACACCTATCCTTATGGGTATTCCAGCCTGCTTTGCTGCTTTTATGACCTCTTTCAGCCCGCTTTTTTTCATATTTCCAGGATTTATTCTTACTCCATCTGCTTTTTTTTCTATTGCCATGATGGCAAGTTTGTGATCAAAGTGAATGTCTGCAATAAGTGGAATATCAACTCTTTTCTTTATTTCCCCAAAGCTTTCTGCTGCTTCTTCATCAATAATTGCGAGTCTTACTATTTCACATCCAGCATTTTTTAACTCTTGGATTTGTTTCAAGGTAGCATCTATATCTTTTGTGTCTGTATTTGTCATGGATTGCACCACAATCGGTGCTCCATCCCCAATAGGGACATTTCCTACATATATCCTTTTCGTCTTTTTTCTCTTAATCATCTGTTTTTCTCCACAACCTATTTATTTTTATACTATCTTTTACCTCTATACAGAGGGCGCCTTTTTCGGAAGGATTATAAACAAAGTGTTTATCTTTTATCTTTATAAAAACCCCTTTGTTCGAGCCAAGCCTTTCAACAAAAATAGGAATTCCATTATATAAGGTAAAGATCCTTTTTTTATCAGCCCTTATTAGCACACCATTTATGCTCTGTTTTACTCTTTTTATTCCTTTGGCACAAAAAATCTTTTCTATGAGCTTTATTTTTCCAGGATTAGAAGTAACGTTGTAGTCTATCTTTTTTATTCTTGAATAACATAAAAAAGGGATAATAACCATCTTTTCTAAGTAGGGGTTCAAATAGCCAGATGCTATAAGGATGTTTCTGCCATATGGAAGCTCTATTAGGCTTACATAAGATCTTCCTGCATCAAGAAGTGTGAGTCTTAATTCTTTGTTAAGTTTGTTTTTATAAAGCCAATATCCTAAGTCCATCAAAAACATCGTACATATAAAAAGCAGTCCAAAGATCTTTAATTTTTTACTTTTTACTTCGAAAAAAAGAAACAGCAAAAGATAATAGACCAAAATTTCTAATAGATTTGGCTTAAATAGCCATATGCTTGAAAATGGAATTGAAGCCCAAAGCTTTACTATAAAGAGCATAAGATGTATTCCAATAGCACCTATTTTCAAGAAGATGCTTGCAATGGATGAAGAGAAAATGAGCATTCCTGTTGAGATCAAACCTGCAGGGAGGATCCACAGTCCAAGCAGTGGGATTATCATAATATTTACAGGAATGGAAAATAGAGGAAATCTGTAAAAGTAGTAAAGTATAAGCGGAAAAAGTATGACTACAGCGGATACACTTACGCAGATAAGCTCAAAAAGATAGGGGAACTTTTTTATCTCGATACTTTTCAGGTAATTTTTTACATGAGGTGTAAGCCATACTATTCCCGCGACCGATATAAAGGAGAGCTGAAATGATGCGCTCAAGACGGATTCTGGATGAACCAAAAGCACAATAATACCCGCAAAACAAAGAGATGAAATTACATCTTCTTGTCTGTCCAGCAGGATGGAAAGTAAAAAGACAAGTACCATTATCATTGCTCTTTGAGTTGGGATTCTAAGTCCCGAAATAAGGCAATAACTTAATACCGGAATTACAGTAATTGCTGCTGCGAGTTTTCTTGAATCGAACATGAGGGTGAGCCTATAAGACCTTAAGATAAGCCATCTTATGAGAACAAAAGAAATCCACGCCACAAGTCCCACATGAAGACCTGACACTGCCAGTATATGCCCTAAACCTATGTTGTTTATCATTTCTTTTATCTTGGGATCTAATCTGCTTTTTTCCCCAAGTATGAGTGCGGAATAGAGAGAAAAGTCGGTTTTATTTAAGTTTTTTCTAAAAAAGTCTCTTACCGGTCTTTTAAGCTTTTCTTCTAAAGAATACGGAAGTGGCAAAGGGGCTTTTCCCAGACAGTAAACATTCTTGGGCCCACTTACCAATGCCTTATAAGATATGCCCATTTGTTTCATGTATCTCTTGTAGTTAAAGGAAGCCGGATTCTTTAGGTTTTCTATTTTCTTAATTTTACAGGACAATTTTATTTTGTCCCCAGGTCTAAAATAAATGCCTTTTTTACATCCATATATCGTCACCAATATGTTCTCACCTAAGGATCTGCATATAAATCTTTCTGTATTTTTGATCAGATACGGGGGTTTGAGCACAATCCCTTCTATTGTTACTTGTCTCTTAAGCATTGCATATTCCGAAAGTTTACCAGAAGGGTCTGGCAGTCTGTAAAGTTTGAGTCCTAATATGGCGCTGATATACAGTAAGAATAGCGGTATAAGAGGCCTTTTCATAGTATAGGAAACATAGAAGAGAGACTTTTCTCAAAAAGTATATAAAAGACTGCTCCAAAAGAAAGAAATGGGCCAAATGGAATAGGAAAATCCTTTTCTTTTCCCTTGAGATACAGATATATTATTCCTGCAACAGCTCCAGAAAAGGATGCCACAAGGATTACAGGAAGAATTGAGTTGATTCCAAGCCATGCACCTATCATGCTCATAAGCTTTATATCTCCGCCTCCCATTCCTTCTCTTTTTGTTAAAAGAAAGTAAAACCAAGACACAAAAAATAATGAACCTCCCCCAATCAAAAGACCCAAGATTGCCTTTAGAATCCCAACATTGTCAAATGTATTTATTAAGATTCCTGTAACTATCCCTGGAATAGTGATTACATCTGGGATAATCTGATGTTTCAGATCTATTACCGTGACTACCAAAAGAGCATAGGTAAATGTCATCATTAAAAAAAGCCTTGGACAAAATCCATATCTTAGATAAAGTGTAATGCTTAAAAGCGCTGTTATAAACTCTACCGCTGGATACTGTACTGATATAGAAGCTCCACAATATCTGCATTTTCCTTTTAGCCATAAATAGCTTATAATAGGTATGTTATGGTAAAATTTTATAGGAGTTTTGCAGTTTGGACAAAAAGAAAAAGGTCTTACTACAGATAAGCCTCTTGGAATCCTGTAAATACATACATTGAGGAAACTTCCCATGATCAGTCCTAACAAAAATAAAAAGGCGCCTATCATAGTGATTAACCCCGACTATCCTCAGGAGCGTCTTCTTAAAAAGGTAGCGGACATACTGGAAAAGGGAGGCATAATCGCTTACCCTACCGATACATTTTACGGTATTGGTTGCGACTTGTATAACAAGACCGCCATCAGACTAATCTATCAAATCAAAAAAAGGCCTTTAAGTAAACCATTTTCTTTTATATGCGATAGCCTCAAAGAACTGAGTAATTATGCTGTAGTAACCAATTATGCTTATAAAGTGATGAAAAGATACCTTCCAGGGCCATATACTTTTATATTAAGAGGGACCAGGCTTGTTCCAAAGCTTATGCTTACAAAGAGAAAAACAGTAGGAATTAGAGTGCCTGACAACAAGATCTGTCTGGGAATCGTAAAGATGCTCGGACGGCCTATTGTGAGTACAAGTGCCGGATACAATGATCCTTATGAGATCAGAGAAGCGTATGGCCAGTATTTAGACGCAATTGTAGATGGAGGAATTATATATCCTGAGCCATCCAGTGTTATTTCACTGGTAGATGATGTGCCAGAGGTAATTAGAGTGGGGAAGGGGGATGTAAGTGAGTTTATTTAGAAAAAAGGCGAGGCAATTTTATTACGATCTTTTTTCTGCTGTTTATGATGTGTTTATAAAGACACATTCAGGCGATAGGGCTCAGAAATTGAGAAAATGGCTTATAAATAAAGCAGACCTTAAGTCTGGAATGAGAGTGCTGGATGTTTGTACTGGAACAGGATCAGTAGCAATAAGAGCAAGAAAGAAGATTGGAGAAAAAGGAATTGTAGCAGGAGTGGATTTTTCTTATGGAATGCTAAGAAAGGCGCGTGAAAAATCGAAACACTGTAACATACTCTGGATTCAAGCAGATGTTACTATGCTTCCTTTTAAGAGAAGTTCTTTTGACGCTGTGTTTTGTGCTTATGGGTTTTATGAATTAAAAGACGATGAGAAGATAAAAATGCTGAAAGAAGTGTTCAGAGTTCTTACTGATAAGGGCAAATTTTTTATGATGGAACATGAAGAACCTAAGAATCCATTTGTTAGGGTTTTGTATAGGTTAAGACTTATGACTATGGGTTCTTTTAGCTCTAAGGAGTTTATAAGAAAAGAGCTTCAATTTATTTCTCACTTCTTTAAAGAAGTAAAAAAAGAAAAAAGCCTTTCAGGAAATTCAAAGTTAATAATAGCGACCAAGCTTGACAGGTAATAATTGACAGGTAATAAGAGTGTTTGTTAGCTTAAGCTTAAAATAAAAAGGAGTGTTTTGTAGATGCTTAGAAGATTAGTAGTAGGGTACTACCAAGCAAATTGTTATATTATGGGAGATGAAACTACGGGAGAAGGAGTGGTAATAGATCCTGGAGACGAGGTCTTTAGAATAGCACGAGAAATATCAAACTTGGGACTGAGTATCAAATACATACTTCTTACTCATGGTCACTTTGATCATGTTGAGGGTGCTTATGAATTAAGAAGCATAACAAAAGCTCCCGTACTTATACATCCATTAGATGCTGGAGGACTTAGGTTCGAGCCTGATGGTGCCCTTTCCGAAGGTCTTCATCTTTATGTGGGTAACTATGACATTGAGGTGTTGCACACCCCGGGACATAGTCCGGGAAGTGTCTGTTTTTATACGGATGGGGTTGTTTTTACCGGGGATACCTTATTTGCGGGATCTGTAGGAAGAACATTTTCTCAAAGAGATCATTACCTGCTTGTTCAAAATGTGGTTCAGAAGATATTTCCCTTAGGAGATGATGTAAGGGTATATCCAGGTCATGGACCCCCAACTACTGTAGGAAGAGAAAGGCTTACCAACCCATTTTTTCAATAACTTATTAAGCTTAGGAGGGAATTTCATGTCTCAAAATGTGTTGATTATTGGGGCTGTGGCATTGGGGCCAAAAGTGGCGTGTAGAGTAAAAAGGCTCGATCCAGACGCAAATGTAGTGATGATAGATCAAGGAGATCTTATCTCGTATGGAGGATGTGGAATCCCTTATTTTATTTCTGGTGATGTGAGCAGTGCCGACGAGCTTAGGAGTACAAGCTTTCATATGCTAAGAGATGTAAGGTTCTTTAAGGAGTGCAAGGGAGTAAATGTTCTTCTAAACACCAAAGCAACAGAGATAGACAGAAGTAAAAAGATAGTGATAGCAGAGGATCTTAAGAGTGGAGAAAGAAAAGAACTTCCATATGATAAGTTAGTAATTGCTACAGGAAGCACACCAAAAAAACTGGACATCATAGGTGCTGAGCTTCCTGGTATATATACTATCTCTGGCTTGGATAAAGCCATTGACATAAGAAACGAGATTGCCTCTGGTAAAGTGGGAAAGGCTGTAGTTATAGGTGCAGGAGCTATAGGTCTTGAAATAGCGGAAGCTCTTTCAGACATGTGGGGAATTGAAACATGTGTGGTGGAGGTGATGGATCAGATACTTCCCGGTATTATCAGCTATGACATGGCAAAGATGGCACAACATCATATGGAGGAGCACGGGATAAGATTTTATCTTTCTGAGAAGGCAATCCGTTTTGAAGGAAAAGATAGAGTGCAAAAGGTTGTTACGGATAAAAGAGAAATTGAAACAGATATTGTCATAGTAGCTATAGGAGTAGAACCTAATACTGAGCTGGCTAAAAGGGCAGGAATTGAACTTTCCCCTTCTGGAGGAATCATTGTGAATGAGTATATGCAGACCTCTGATCCTGACATATATGCAGGTGGTGATTGTGTTTGTATAAAGAACCTGATTACCGGAAGACTTGGTTATTTTCCGCTTGGTTCTTTGGCTAACAGGCAAGGCAGAGTGATTGGCACAAACATTGTTGGCGGAAAAGAGAGGTTTGAGGGAGCAGTTGGAAGTTTTGTCATTAAGTTATTTGATATAGCTGTAGCAAGTGCGGGTCTTTCAGTTCAAACGGCAAAAAAAGAAGGATTTGATTGTTTTAGTGCTTTTGTAGCTCAGTTTGATAGAGCGCATTTTTATCCAGAAAAGGAAATGATGTTCTTAGAACTTGTGGTAGAAAATGGGACAGGAAGAGTGCTCGGAATTCAAGGCCTCGGAAAAAGTAGAGATGCTGTTATGGGAAGAGTGGGTGCTGTTGCCGGGATTTTGAAGTATAAACCTCATGTTTCGGAGATAAGCAACTTTGAATTGCCTTATTCTCCGCCTTTCTCATCTGCTATGGATATACTGAATGCTGTTGCAAATGTTGCAGAAAACATCTTACAAGGAAGAGCCCAGATGATTGATCTAAAAAGCTTTGCTGAGTGGTGGACGAATAGAGATAAGGAAGAGATCTTATTCTTAGACTGCAGAGAATGGGGAAATGCAGGGGTCTATGTAGAAAAATATCCACAGGTTTGGAAAAACATACCTCAGGGGCAGCTTAAAAAAAGGATCTCTGAGGTGCCAAAAGACAAAAAGATTGTTCTTATATGTAATACCGGCGTTAGATCTTATGAAGCACAGCTGATTTTAAAAAATCACGGTTATGATAACACTTGGAATCTGCAGGGCGGAATGGCTGCTGTTAAAGATTGGGGACTTGATATTTGATTACTTTAAAACCTGTTGGAATAACAGGTATAAACAGTTGTGGAGGGATATCAGTGTTGAACTTTATCTTTTTTATTTCTACTTTTAAATTCAACACATCAGGAAGGTAAACAGATATATTTCGTGCAAAAAGGATGTTTTCCTTAAGAGAGTAATCTTTATAAGATATTCTAAATTTCTTTGACACAAAAGTAGTCTCTCCGTTTTGGAATGTAAGCCGTGAGATACTTATGCCTGTAGGAATAGCCCTTACAACTGACCAGATGTATTTTTCTTCTATATCAGACGGAAGTTTTCCGGAATACACTTTTCTTTCTTTTAGAGAAAGAAAGAAAAATCTTTTTCCTTTCACGAACCCATAAGCTAAAGGGCCACTGAGCCAGTTTGTTAGCTCTATTCTTATACAAAGTGGTTTTTTTTGAGCTATTACGACAATGCTGACACTTACTTCTTTTTTACTACTGGTTCTTATGTCTGCCTTTCCTTTCCACCACAGGCTAAATACATTGTCTTTTTTCTGGATTAGTATCTTACTTACAGGGGGTTGAGATACCCTATGCGCACAAGATACAAATAAAAGGGTTATTATAAAAAGACAACTTTTTTTCACTTTTTAGTGAGCTTTTTTATCTTTTCTATTTTATCCAGAAGCCTTTTTTTATGACTATTTTCAGGATTTAATGAAAGAGCTTTTTGGTAAGCATCAAGAGCTTTTTTGTAAAATCCCTGTTTTTCATATGCATCTCCTAAATGTTCCATTATGGTGGGATCGTTAGGTGTAAGGCGTACCGCTTTTTCTAAATAGATAATGGCTTTTTTATAAAGCTTTTTTTGATAATATATCCATCCCATACTGTCTACTATGTATCCACTGTTGGGCTTTATGCTTAACGCTTTCTTTATAAGTTCCATTGCTTCATCTAATCTTATTCCTTGTTCAGCGTAAGTGTATCCAATGTAATTTAAGGCATCTGCATTCTTAGGATCTATTTTTAGTACCTGTCTCATTGTTTCCAAACATTCCTTTTTCTTACCTATCTTGTCTAATATCACGCCTTTTTCAAACAAAAGGTTTGCATCTTTTGGATAGTAGCTTAAGCCTTTTTGAACCGCTTCTAATGCAGAGTTATAGTCTTTTTTGATTTCTAACAGTATTGCCAGCATGAGATAAAGATCTTTTTTGTTTCCTCCATGTATTAAAGCATCTTTTATAGTTGCTATGGCTTTATCTAATTGATTCTTTTGCTTAAGAATATGAGCCACATGGATTTTCGCACTTGAGTAAAATTTGCATTTTGGCGAAACCATGTTTAGGTGTTTAATAGCATTTTCTAAGTCTCCCTTTTTTTCATACGCAATTCCAAGATAATAACGGCACTTGCAATTATCTGGTCTTATGTTTATTATCTGTCTCAGTTCTTCTATGGCTTCTTCGAGTTTTCCTTGCTGCAAGTATATAAGAGCAATGATCTCTCTTTCTGGCTGACCAGGAGCTGTATATTTCTTTAATCTTTTTATCTCTTCATCTGCTTTTTTTCTCTGCCCTGTTTTTATGTATAAAAAGAGTAACTTCTCTCTTGCTGAAGTATTATTCGGATAAAAGGCAAGCAATCTTTTGCATGTACTTATAGCATCTTTGTATCTGCCAGTTATTTGGTATAAGGTACACAGGTCCATGAGTGCTGGTTCTAATGAAGGGTCTTCTTCGAGGACTCTCAGCAAGTCATATTCTGCTTTTTTATATTTTCCAAGTTCCATGTAAACCCTTCCGCGATAATAGTAAGGGATCAACACAGAGGGATCTTGTTCTATTATGTAGTTCAGCTCTTTTAATGCCTCTTTAAACTTAGATTCTCTTACCAATACATCGCTCAAAAGGAGTCTTATCCTTTTATCATTGGGTCTTTTTTTTAGCACCTCTTTGTATTCTTTTTCTGCTAATTCATATCTGTGGGTCATTCCATATAAGTCTGCTAACATAACTCTGTATCTAAGATTAGATGGGTTAAGTTTGATACATCTCTTTATGTATACAAGTGCTCCTTCGTAATCCTTCATGCTCTCTAAAACAATGGCCATTTTTCTGTTTAAATATTCAGAGTCAGGATCTCTTTGTAAGGCATAGGAAAGCCATTTTTTGGCTGATATAACATCTCCGTCCAGAAGAGCAAGGGATGCATAAAGACTGTATTTATATGCTACTTGGAGGGGATCAGGCTTCTTTTTTTGGAGTTTGGCGGATACCCTGATTTTTAACGACTTCTTTGACTCGGATATACTCTTAGAAGTTTGGCTTGAAGCACAGTTTAAAAAAAAGGGAAAAAGCAAGACAAAAAGAAACCACGCTTTTAGTTTCTTAGGTTGCAAGGTCAGCAAAATCTTCTTCAAAATTCGGGATCCTCTCTTTTAAAAACTCGTTTAATTTTTTTATTAACTTTTCTTCCAGTTGTCTAACTCTTTCCTTAGATATTTTATACTTGTTTGCTATCTCTTGCAATGTCATCGGATTTTCTGCCATGATCCTGTTATCAAAGATAAAGAGATCTCTATCTGAAAGCTTTTTTCTAAATTCTTCCAGTTTTTCTCTCAAGATCTTTTTCCTGTCGGCATCAATAAGAGCCTTCTCCATATCGGTTCCTGGAGCAGGAAGTAAGGATCCAACCGTTTCTCTTGAATCATCACTGATTCCTATATCAAGTGATACCTCACCAGCATCCATTCTTTGACTCATTTCTTCTACTTCTTTTTCCTTTACATCAAGTCTTTCTGCTAAAAGTTTTGTGTCAGGTATTATCCCTTGAGAGGCCAACTTTTCTTTCTCTTTTGCAAGATTGTAAAAAAGTTTTCTCTGTGCTTGAGTTGTTCCTATCTTTACCAATCTCCAGTTGTCTAATATGTACTTTAGTATGTATGCTCTTATCCAAAAGGATGCGTAATAAGAAAATTTTATCCCTTTATACGGATCAAACTTTTTTACAGCCTGAATAAGTCCTACATTACCTTCCTGTATGAGATCTAAGAGGCTTCTGGTCCAATACCTCTGATATTCGAGCGCAATTTTAACTACAAGTCTGAGATTTGAGGTAACAAGTTTGTACGCGGCTTCTCTGTCGCCTTTTTTTGCTCTTATGGCAAGTTCTCTTTCTTCTTCTCTTGTGAGAAGTTTAAACTTTCTTATATCTAATAAGTATCTTTGAAGTGGATCATAAGGGACAAGATCGGTCTCTTTTGATTCAATCGCGGGAAGGACAGGTTGTGCTTCTACTAATTCCAAAACCTGCTGTTGTACTGATTCATCTTCATGTGTATCTTCAATAATTTCATCTATGTCAATAAAATCATTTGTCATTTTTTTATACAACCCTTATTTTTATATATCTTTTTTTTCCTGCTCTTAAGAGCATCTCTCCGTTATTCAAGTGCTCTAAGGTGAATTTTTCATCAAAGGAGGAGACTCTTTTTCCATTTACATAAGCTCCTCCTTGAGAGATAAGTCTTCTTGCTTCTGATCTGGTTTTGCAAAGTCCACTTTCTTGAAACAAGATGTAAGCTTCTATGCCTTGCTGCAATCTCTTTTTCTCTATCTCATATGTGGGTATATTTTCAGTTACATGTTTTTCGCCTTTATCCCATCCAAAGAGGGCTCTCGAAGTGGCACGCACTTTGTCTGCCTGTTCTTTTCCGTGACATATCTTTGTCGCTTCATATGCAAGTACTTCTTTTGCATATCTTATTTCTTCGCCTTTAAGCTGCGATAGTTTCTCTATCTCTTCCATTGGTAATAAAGTAAAAATACGCAAGAACCTTTCTACATCTCTATCATCTTGGTTTATCCAGTACTGATAGTATTCATACGGGGATGTGAGCTCTGGATCAAGCCATACCGCTCCTTTGTGAGT
Organism: uncultured Desulfobacterales bacterium; assembly: GCA_964393645.1. Taxonomy (GTDB): domain Bacteria; phylum Desulfobacterota; class DSM-4660; order Desulfatiglandales; family JALVZP01; genus JALVZP01. Next base: position 23,561 of record CAYMUI010000007.1, read on the forward strand.
TTTACCCATCTTTATCCCCGAAGATGTAACAAGAAGGGGAAAGGTAATACCGTGGACAATTTCACCTTCTAATCGCCTTATAAGGTCTGCTCCCGCAAGGATATTTCCCCATTGATCATTTCCTCCCATTTGTAACCTACAGTCATAATTCTTAAACAGATACCAAAAATCATAGGCTTGAAGTAACATGTAGTTGAATTCTAAAAAGCTGAGCCCTGTCTTAAGCCTCGTTCTGTAGCTTTCTGCTGCCAACATTCTGTTTACGCTGAAGTGACGCCCGATGTTGCGTAAAAAATCTATGTACTTAAGTTCTAAAAGCCAGTCAGCGTTATTTAGTACTAAGGCCCTGTTATTTTCAAAGTCTATAAATTTAGACAATTGTTTTTTGATGGCTTCTGCATTCTTGTCTACTTGATCTTTTGTCATAAGTGGTCTTGCCTCTGTTTTTCCACTGGGATCCCCCACGAGTGCTGTTCCTCCACCTATTACCACAATTGGTTTGTGTCCTGCTCTCTGCATATGCACGAGTGCCATAATAGGCAGAAGGCTTCCTACATGAAGACTACTTGCTGTTGGATCGAATCCCACATAGCAGACAACAGGCTTTTCCAAAAGTTTTCTTACCTGTTCTCTGTCTGTGATTTGTTCTACAAAGCCTCTTTGTTCAAGAACATCTAATACATTCTCTTTTCCGCCTGTCATATCTATATCCTGTCAACCCCTTTTATTTTCTTCTTGAGATAAAGGTACAGGATTTTCCCTTCTTTTTTATCGAAATTAACAGGAATACCATTTATCCAAAGTTCTATACCAGATGCATCTCCTACTGCTAATTCAAAGCTTTCTCTGGCCTGCCAGCATACATATTCGCCAGGCTCAAGCATGTATCTTTCGGGAGCGTATTTATCTATCGCTATGCTCAACCATATTCTTTTCTTTGTTCTAAGCTTAAGGATTACAGGAAAATGGACTGGTCTTTTTACATATACTGTAAGGATTTTATTTAACGGTCTTAAAACAGTAGCTCCGCTTTTGCGGGGAGTTAAGGGCCTCTTTTTTGAAGAATTTTTGTATAAGATCGCCAACATAGTGATGGCTAATAAAAATACGATCAACGAAATCCATATAATTCTTTTTTTTCTTGAATTCTCATTTTCCAATGGAAGTTCTATGCTATCTTTCACAGAAGAGATACTGTTGTAAGCCTCTGGAATTTCTTCTAAGTTGACCTTAAGAAGTTTTGCATAAGATTTTACAAATCCCTTTACAAATACAGCGTGGGGAAGCCTGTCCCATTGTTCGTTCTCTATAGCATCTATAATGCTCGGTCTGAGCTTAAGAGCTTCTCCCACCTGTTGTTGAGTAAGCCCTGCTTTTTCCCTTTCTTTTTTTAAGAGCTTGCCAATGCTATTTTCTTTTTCTTGGTCTTTTATGGCCTTTTCTTCCATGTCTTAAAACATGATTTTTATGTAAGCTTTTTTCTTAAGTTCATTTAACCAAACAGAATATCTTTTTTCCATTTCTTTGTTATACAGGATTTTATAAATATAGCTTTTTACCTCTTTTAATGGTTTAATTCCAGCCTTTTTTTTATCTAAAAGCTTAATTATCTGGATTCCAAATGGCCTTAATATAGGTCCTTTTACTTCCCCTACTTTCATGTTTTCCACTATTTTTTTTAATTCGGGATCCAGTTCATCTAAGGTAAAGTATCCCAGATCTCCGCCATTATCTGCCCCAGGGCCTTCAGAAAACTCTTCTGCCAGGTCTGAAAAATCCTGTCCCGCTTGAATCCGTGACATTATCACTTCTGCTTTCCTCATGACTTCTTCTACTTCATTAGGATCGTCTGGATCATTTATCTTCAAAAATATAGACCCAATTCTTACTTTTCCTACCGTCTTAAATTCATCCTTATGCTTTTCGTAATATTCCCTTATTTTTTTGTTACTTATTATTATTCTGGATCTTACCTCAAATTCCATAATTTGCATTCTTTGAATACTCTTCTTTATCTGATCTCTATATTCTTGATAATTAATTCCGTGTTGCTTTAACATCTTCAAAAATTGTTCGTGAGTGATTCCTTGAGCCTTTTCTATTCTTTTTATTTCTTCATCTACATCAGCTTCACTTACTTTTACACCCAGTTCTTTGGCTTTGCTTTCTGCCAGCTTGTTATCTATAAGAATGTTGAGCACCTTTTTACAGAGCTGTTCATATTCTTCTTTATTGTACTTCTTCAACCACAAAGGATCCTTACCTGTCATTTCTTTTATTCTCTTGTTCAGTTCATAAAGGGTTATTATATCGTCATTTACTATAGCTACTATTTTGTTATAAATCTCCGCACTAACAGAAAGACACATAAAAAGCACATATACAGTTATTAGCAATAAATTTAATCCGCCTTTTTTCATCTGTTTCAGACTAACCCAAATTCTTTTAATAGTTCAAAAGAGGTACAAATTCTAAACAAGGGATAAAGAGGAGTTTTTCTGTAACATTCGATAATGTTTTTGTGCATCCATTCTTTTGCTGCTGCGCAGCAGTCTTCTAATATTACGGTCTTAAAATCATAGCATATAGAATCCATAGCGGTAGCCAGAACACAGAATGTTGTTGTTATTCCAGCAACTACACACATGTTCACATGTCTTTCCTTTAGCCATTTGTGAAGATCGGTATTAAAGAATGCAGAAAATCTTGGTTTTGGAAGCCATAAGTCTTCTTCTCTCATATCTAATTCTTCTATTACTTTAGCCCCTTCTGTTCCTGCTATGGAGTGAGGTTTCATTTTGCTTTGAAAGATAAAATCATCTTCTTTAAATGCATCTGTAGAAAACACTATTGGCCATCCTTTTTTTCTGAAGTGGAATATTACCTGATTAATAGGTTTGATTATTTTTTTTGCATGCTCTGTAATGGGTAATCTTTTGGTTTCGTCGAAGTTATCCTTCACCATATCTATTATTAAGAAAGCTGGTGTGTCCATTTCTGAGCTCCTTTATACAGGATATGATGAGTTCTGCAGCTGTGTTGATCTGTTCCTCTGTATTGGATCTTCCCAAGCTGAGACGAAGTGCACCTATTGCCACCTCTTCAGGAACCCCCATTGCTGAGAGCACATGTGAAATTTTATTTTTGCCTTCATGACACGCTGATCCAGTGGATGCTATTAACTGAGGAATTTTTTCCAAAACCTTTTCTCCAGGTATTCCAGGAACAGATATATTGAGCGTATTAGGAAGTCTTTTTTCAGGGTCTCCGTTTAACACTATTCCTTCTATGTGTTGGAATAAAAGCTTTTGAAGTTTATCTCTTAGCTTTTTTATATGAGAGATATCCTCTTTTAATCTGTTCTTAGCAAGCTTACAAGCTGTGCCAAGAGCTACTGCCATAATAACATTTTCTGTACCAGAACGTCTACCTTCCTCTTGCCCTCCTCCATGAAGAAGTGGGGTTATCTTTACGCCTTTTTTTATAAAAAGTGCTCCTATCCCTTTGGGAGCATAGAGTTTGTGTCCAGCTATGGTTAAAAGATCTATTCCCAATTCAGTTACATTAACCGGAATCTTTCCCACTGCCTGTGCCGCATCTGTGTGAACCGGTATCCCAAATTCTTTCCCTATTTGAGCTATTTCTTTTATAGGCTGAATCGTGCCCGTTTCGTTGTTTGCTAACATTATACTTATAAGTTTTGTGTTTGGTCTAATTTCTCTTTTTACATCCTCTGGATCTATTAAGCAGTTTCTACTTACTTTTACTATACTTACTTCTACTCCCAGTTCCATAAGATATAAGGCAGGGTTTAAAATAGACGGATGCTCAATGGCAGATATGATAATATGATTCTTTTCCGGTTCTTTTAAGTCAACAATCCCTTTTATGACCGTATTATTTGACTCTGTTCCGCCGGATGTAAATACTATTTCTGAAGCCTGAGCGCCTATGAGTTCTGCCACATCTTGGCGTGCCTTTTCTAAGGCATCTTTTGCTTCTTTACCAAGCACATGTGAACTGGAAGGGTTGCCAAATGTGTTCATAAAGGATTCCATTGCCTTAATTACTTGAGGATCTATCATGGTGGTTGCATTATGATCTAAGTATATAAGTTCTCTCATTTTCTCCTTAGTGTTATTGCTGTTTGTCTAAGTTTAATATATCAGAGCTTATTACACAAGTCTTTGTAGAGTCAGATTGTTATGTTGTATAACTTTCTTTGAGATTGTAAAATAATGAAAAAAGTGTTCAGGAAGTATAAGATGAAAGACTACTACAAAATACTTGGTGTCTCTCCAAATGCTACGGAGCAGGAAATAAAAAGCGCATACAGAAGACTTGCTTTGAAATACCATCCTGATAAAAATCCAAACGATCCTTATGCAGAGGAGAAATTTAAAGAAATTTCAGAAGCTTATGCAGTTCTAATGGATCCCGTAAAAAGAAGACGCTACGATGAAGCAATGGCAACAAGCAGAAGACAAGCTTTTTCTTATTCTCAAGAGCAAATTTTTGAAGATCTTTTCAGACCAGACAATTTCTTTCGTCTGTTTAACGAAATCATTAATGAATTTGAGAGGTTTGGCCTTAGTTTTGACCAGAAATTCTTTCGTAAAGTCTTCTTTGGCGGAAAAGGGGTATTTTTTGGTGGAATATTTATTTGGGGATGGGGAGTCCCTTCCTATCAATCTTATCAACCAAAGGCATTTGATTTTTTTAAAAAATTAGGAAAAAAGATAAAAGGACTTCTTTCAGCAGATAAAAAAGCGCTTCCTCAACCAGCAGATCTTGTTTACAAACTCAAGATATCTAAGCAGCAAGCGCAACAGGGAGCATGGATAAAAGTAACTTTTGATTTAGACGGAAAGAAAGAGACGCTCAGGGTAAAGATACCGCCTGGAATAAAGAACGGTAGTAAACTTAGAATAAAGGGAAAGGGTATGCAGGGTTTTGGAAAAAGAGGTGATTTGTACTTAAGGGTTGAAATTTCATGAAGAAAATAGCTCTTATCTCAACCCCATGGCCACTTTTTAATAGACCTTCAATTCAGCTTGGTTCTCTTAAGGCATTTTTAAAGCAAAAGATACCCCAACTTAATATAGACAACTTACATGTATACCTTAGAATAGCGCACAGGATAGGATATGAACTCTATAACAAAATCTCTGAAAGTAGCTGGCTTTCTGAATCTATTTATGCATGGATACTTTATCCACAAAAAAGGGATGCTATAAAAAGACTTTGGAACAGGATTGGAAAAAGGGTTTTAAAAGGTGGACTTGACCTTGAAAAAGTGTGCGAGCTTGTAAAAGAAGAGTCAGATCTCATTATTTCTCAGACAGACTGGAGCAAATATTTCCTTGTGGGATTTTCACTATGTTTTTCTCAGCTTACAAGCTCTATTTATTTTTTAAAGAACATAAAGGCAAAAGCTCCTGAATTGAAGATCGTAATTGGGGGTTCGTGTTGTTCAGGGGAGATGGGTGAAAGTCTTAAAAGCGTGTACGAAGAAATAGACTATGTGATTCAAGGGGAGGGAGAGATTCCGTTATACAATCTGGTTTCAAGCCTTATTCAAGGCAAAGAACCCGACTTATCCCCTGCTCAAGTAACAGACTTGGATACTATTCCCATACCAGATTACTCGGATTATTTTGTCCAGGCAAGTAACATAGCAAAAGAAAATCCGTTTCAGGCAAAGCTTCCAGTAGAAATATCCAGGGGATGTTGGTGGAGAAAATG
>CAYMUI010000008.1:0-9658 GCA_964393645.1 uncultured Desulfobacterales bacterium
CCGTGTAAAAGTATACTTATGTAGTGATTATCCACACCCATATGAACCCTATGCATAGCTTCTACGATCTCTCTGTCAATTCCTCTTGGAATTACATCTAAATTTCGCCATATTTCCTGCCTCTTGCCGGGTGCCCTTTTCACGAATTGAACACTTCCTTTAACCGTGCCAAACTCTTCCATCATGGCTAATGAAAGCTCTTTTAGTACTTCAGAGTCCTCTTTGCCATCGGTCTTTATACCATACTCTTCTGCAACTCTTCTTAGTTTTTCAGGATCTGTAATTTTATATCCTTGAGCCTTGCCTTCTGCGGTATTCAAAGCAACCTCTAAAACCTCTCTCCCATGATCTGAATGAGCTGCTGCACCTGAAGCAAGCATTTGAAGCAGGTTCCTGGCTACTATAATATCGCTATCAGCACCGCATACCCCTTTACTTGGGCCTTCTCCAAACGGATCTATTCTGCAAGGGCCCAATGCACAAAGAGTACAACACAGTCCTAACTGACCATATCCACACTGAGGTAACTGCCGTTCGTACCTATCCCAAGCAGTTTCTATTCCTTCGTCAAAAGCCTTTTTGATGAGAAAAGCGGCTTGCTTATCTATAGTTCTTTTTTCTTCTTTCATCATCACTCCTCCCTGTTCAAACTATAAAGTCTACTTAAATAATCCTTCCACAGAACAATTTCTGCCGGCTCTGGTTCCTGTATTTGACCACTGATCAAAGAGACGGCTCTTTTTCTCTTTTTGCTTTCATATTCTTCTATAGATTCATAAACAAGTGCTCCTGTCTTACAAGCTTCTACACAGGCTGGAATTCTTCCAGCCTCCACCCTGTCTTTACATCCATCGCATTTTACCGCAACCCTTCTTTGCACAGAATCTTCCAAAGAAATATATTTTATGACTCCAAACGGACAAGCCATAGCACACATTCCACACCCTATACAAAGAGATGACTTTATTAACACCTTACCCTCTCTTTTTTCTATAGCAGATACTGGACACACATTCATACAAAGTGGAAATTCGCAATGCCTACAGTTTACAGGATGTGCCCGCAAGTCAGTCACTTCTATATTTATAAACCTTTTTGGATCCTGTTGCTCTTCAAGACAAGAGAAGAGCTCTTTTGATTGGGAATGCTCCACTATACACGCAAGTTCACAGTGCTTGCATCCTATACACCTGTTATAATTAATTTGAACCTGTTTCATAACGATATTCTCCCAATTTTTCTTGTTTATTTAAGCTTAGCCCTGCTATACTAATATGTCAACAGATCTACAAAACTCAAAATCTTAAGGTTATGAAAAAGGTATACTTAAAAAAGGGAAGAAAAAAGAGTGTGCTGTTGAGACATCCCTGGATATTTTCCGGAGCAATAGAAAAAGTAGATAAAAATATTACCCCTGGAGAAGTGGTAGAAGTATATGACCATAAAGGAAAATTCTTAGCAAAGGGTTATATAAATCCTAACAGTCAAATAGCAATAAGGATATTAACCTGGAACAAAGAAGAAGATGTGCTAAGTAAAGAGTTTATTTCAAATAGATTGAAATCTGCTATAGACATAAGGCTTAACCATTTTGATCAATCCATCACAAATGCATTTAGGCTGGTAAATTCTGAAGCAGATCTTTTACCAGGTCTTATAGTAGACAAATATAATGATACCATTGTTGTTCAAATTCTTACCCTTGGCATGGAGCACTTTAAAGACAAGATAATAGAATTTCTTATAGAGTATCTGTCTCCCAAATGTATATATGAAAGAAGTGATACAGTTGTGAGGAAAAAAGAAGGATTGCCCTTAAAAAAAGGAGCTATATATGGAAGGTTAAACGGGCCGGTAGAGATTATAGAAAATAGCTTTTTATTCTTGGTTGATGTTCAACAAGGTCAAAAAACAGGGTTTTACTTGGATCAAAGGGATAATAGAAAGGAGCTTCTTTTGTTTTGTAAAGGAAAAAAAGTGCTAAATTGTTTTTCATACACAGGAGCATTTTCAGTTTATGCCATGAAGGGAGGAGCAAGCCGTACAGTAAACATAGAATTTTCTCATTCTGCTATAGAGCTGGCAAAAAAGATTATGGAAATAAATCATATAAGAAAAGAAAGTCAGGAATTTATAGAAGGAAATGCATTTCAGATCTTAAGAGATATGAAAAGAAGAGGCGAGAAATTTGATTTAATAATTATGGATCCGCCAAAATTTGCTCATACACAAGGAAAGTTAGAAAATGCCTTAAGAGGATATAAAGATATAAATCTACAGGCAATGCAACTGCTTAATCCCGGTGGTATTCTCTTTACATTCAGCTGCTCGGGAGCAATAAGTCTGGAGCTATTTTCCAAAACAGTCACCTGGGCAGCAATGGATGCAAACAAAAATGTACAAGTACTAAAAAGACTTACTCAACCTATAGATCACCCTTACCTTACAAGTTTTTTAGAATCAGAATATCTCAAAGGGTTGATATGCAAGCTCACATAAAAATCGGTTTGTTTCGTCTTGACTTTTTTTCTTATTCAGGGCAAATTATATATTGCAAAGGGCCCATAGCTCAATTGGTAGAGCCACCGGCTCATAACCGGTAGGTCCCTGGTTCGATTCCAGGTGGGCCCATCAATTTTATTATGATCTTAAGCCTAAAGGATGTTCTTGAACTAATGGAGGAGATAGCCCCGCATGAAATAGCAGAATCCTGGGACAATCCGGGGTTACAAGTAGGGGCGTTAAATCAAACAATCAAAAAAATCTACTTTGCTTTAGATCCTACCTTAGACAACATACAAAAAGCTATATCTTGTAAAGCTGATCTACTCTTTACTCATCATCCGTTAATACTTCGTCCCATACGTTGTGTAAACCTGCAAGAATATCCGGGTCAAGTTATCGAAAAAGCTATTAAAAACGGGGTCAGTATCGTCTGCATGCATACCAACTTAGACTCGGCAACTGATGGAATAAATACCATATTAACAGAACTGCTGCCTTTGAATGATGTAGAAATACTGAAAGAATCAGAAACAGTTAAAGGAGTTGGACTCGGAAGAATAGGAAATTTGAAAGAAGATATGACATTGTTAGATCTTATCAATCTTTTTAAAAAGATATTCTCTATTGATAAAGTAAGAGTGGTATGTAATGAAACAGACTTTAATAGGCCCATAAAAAGAATTGCTATAATTGGAGGAAGCGGAGGCAGTTTGTTATCATATGCTTTCCAAAAAAAAGCAGAACTTGTGGTTACAGGAGATGTAGGATATCATGATGCCTTGAACGCTATTTCCAATGGAATTATATTAATAGATGTAGGTCATTTCTCCTCTGAAAAGGTCCCTTTTGTCCTGTTTGCAAAACAGTTTTCGGAAAGACTGAAAGCTAAAGGTTTTGACATTGAAGTGGTAATAGATGAAAAGGAGTCAGAACCTTTTACAATAATATAGAAATGGAGTGAAAACATGCATAAGAAAATAAAACTGCTTATAGAACTCCAGGAGTGTGATTTAAAAATCAACAATATTCAGCAAAGAAAAAAGCAATTACCTAACAGGATAGAACTTATCTCGAAAAAAATAGACGAAATAAAAAAGGAATTAGAAAATGACCTTGCTAACCTAAATGCCCTTAAAAAGGAAAGACGGCAAATAGAGATAGAGATAGATGATATGGAAGAAAAGATAAGAAAAAGCAACGAAAAGCTTTCCAGTATAAAAACCAACAAAGAATATAGAGCAGCATTAAAAGAGATTGATGAATTAGAAGAACAAAAGGCTCAACTGGAAGATCGCTTACTCGAGATTATGGAAACCATAGAGACTGCCGAACAAAGACATAAACTCATGCAAGAAAAAGTAAAACAAGAGGAAAAAGCGTTTGAGAAAGAGAAAAAAAAGATATTAGCAGAAGAAAAGGTCTTAGACTCTGAGATAGAGAAATTAAAGAAATACAGACAAGAGCTGTGCGATAAGATTAACAAAATTGATCAGACACTATTACAGAAATACGACTTTCTCAGATCCAGAAAAGGGGGAATAGCGATAAGTCCTGTTATAAGAGGAGTTTGCCAAACCTGTCATTTAGGAATTCCTCCTCAAAAATTTAATGAACTCATAAAAGGGGAAAGCTTGATGACATGTCCCCATTGCATGCGCATCATATACTGGGGAGATGATGAAAGATATCAAGACCAAAAGGCAAAAGAAGCTCAATAGGATATGCTGGAGTAGGACAGATGGCCGCTTCCCTGTTTTAAACAGGGGAGAGGAAAGTCCGGGCTCCACAGGGCAGGGTGCTGGGTAACGCCCAGTCCCCGTGAGGGGAGGAAAGTGCCACAGAAAGGAGACCGCCAGGCATATGCCTGGTAAGGGTGAAAGGGTGAGGTAAGAGCTCACCAGTCCCACTGGTGACAGTGGGAGCTTGGCAAACCCCACCCGGAGCAAGACCAAATAGGGGAGCGCTTGAGGGTGGCCCGCCCGATGCTCCCGGGTAGGTCGCTTGAGCTCGGTGGTAACACCGAGCCCAGATGAATGGCCATCACCCCTGATTTAAGGGGTACAGAACCCGGCTTATGGACTGCTCCAGCATATCCTATCCTAATGAGGAGAGGTAAGTTATGTTTATTTTAGGAAATCTTTTAATAGCAATAGCTAAGGTTTTAGACATTGCACTGTCTATTTACATGTGGATTATCATTATAAGAGCTCTTGTATCATGGGTTAATCCGGATCCATATAATCCCATAGTGAGATTCCTTATTTCTGCTACAGAACCTGTGCTGTATCCTATAAGAAAAAGGCTTCCTCTTTTAGGAGGCATAGACTTTTCTCCTGTTGTGGCTATCTTGGCCATTATCTTTGTGCAGACATTTCTGGTTCAGAGCCTTATGCAATTAGGGATAAGTCTAAGATAAATGGCAGTAATTCAGATAAAGGTTGTTCCAAAGGCATCAAAAACCCAGGTAATCAAAGAAAAAGAATGGATAAAAATAAAACTTACTTCTCCTGCTCAAAAAGGAAAAGCAAATAAACAGCTTATTGAACTGCTTTCCAAAAAACTGAGGCTTCCAAAAAGTAAAATAAAAATTGTCTCTGGAGAAACCTCCAGAGACAAACAAATTTCTATTGAAGGATTAAGTGAAGAGGAGATCTTCAACAGGTTAATCTAAAAAATCCCAAAAACTGTTTAGTTCCTTTTCGCTAATATCCCACACGCTTTCATGAGGTGGCAGCTTCTCTTCTTTCATAAATTCAGGGAGTCTGTCATCTGCTTCTGTAAACCCGGCAGAAGCATTAAACTTTTTCTCCTTTTTAAGGATTTCTTTGCCTATTTCACTTACATCCTTGTCTGTCCAAGAAGTACCAAGAACCGCGTTACATGTTTCTATAATCCCTTCAAATCCAGACGAAATATCTAAAACAGCAAATGCAACGAAAAGACAATAACCCGTAGCATCTAAAAAGGCGGTTGTTATCTGGAAATTCTTAGAAAGTTCCACTTTACCGTTAGGATCAAGAGGATTCACTTTTCCTCCTACAGACAGGATCTCAGGAGCGATAGTATATCCGCTCGTATGATCAGCTCCCATGGTGCTTGTGGCATATGTTACCCCTATTCCCTTTGCTGCTCTTGGTTCATAAGCAGGCATACCTTGTCCTTTTACTACAGGAACTCTCAAAACCCCGAACGCCTTTCCAGTAAATGCTGCTCCTTGTCCCAAAATCCTTCCAAGAGGAGAACCCTTTCCTATCTCTTTTAAAAGTTCAACAGCTTTTTTGCCATCACCAAAGTTTGCAACTCCTGCCTCCATTGCAACGCCAAGAGTTACTCCAGCTTCTATGGTATCTATTCCAAGTTCATTGCATATTCTGATCAGCTCTCCTGTTATATCCAAGTCATCTATTCCGCAGTTTATTCCTAATGCCCAAATAGACTCATATTCCTGGCAAGAAACCATCTCTTTTCCGTCCTTAGAATACCAAGTGTTAGAGCATTGTATAATACAACCAGGGCTACATGCATGGTTGTATGTTTCTTTTCCCGTTCTTTTCTTTGTCTCTTCAAATATTCTTTCTCCAGATACATTTTGAGCAGAGTCAAACTTTCCTGAAGAAAAATTTCTTACCGGAAGAGCACCGGCATTGTTTACTATGTTCACCAGCACAGCAGTTCCATATGTGTTTAAAAGACCTTTTGGTTTTGTAATATCGTGGCTTTGAAGAGCAGAAATAAGTTTTTTTCTTCCTTGTTCGAAAAGGGCTTTATCTTTTATTTCAACTCCTGGAGCACCTCTGTCGTCCACAACAATCGCTTTAAGTCCTTTTGAACCCATAACAGCCCCAAGTCCACCTCTTCCAGCATACCTGCTGGCTCTGTTTCTAAGATCATTAAAACACACCCCTGCTATTGCCATTTTCATCTCTCCAGCAGGACCTATACAACATATTCCCGTATCCTCTCCGTATTTATCGGCAAGAACACTTACAGTCTCATAAGCCCCTTTCATCTTCAAGTCCTTTTCTGGTATCAGTTTTATCGAGTCTTTTTTTATCTCTAACACATAAGGGATGTCCTCTTTTGCTGATCCTTCTACTATAAGGGCCTTTATCCCAAGCCTTGCGAGTTTTTGGCTAAATTTTGTGCCAGAGTTTGATTCCTTTATCGTACCAGTAAGAGGAGACTTTGCACCTACCGATATTCTGGCACTTGTTGGAGCATTGGTACCGGTTACGATTCCCGGAGCAAAAACGAGTTTGTTTCCCTTCCCTAAGGGATGGCATAAGGGATCTACTTCATCAGAAATAATTGAAGAAGTAAGCCATCTTCCTCCCATAAAAGCATACTTATCAGGCACTCTTTCCTCTTTTACACTCAAGGTGCTCATGTCAATTCTGATCAATCTGTTCATCTTTCTTCCCCCCCCTTCCTTTTAGTTTTTTTCATTACACCAAAAGAAAATTCAACTTTCAAGTTCATTAAGTTCTGTGTTGCGGTTTGTATCTGCTCATGATATAGAAAATCCATGCTTTGGAGCTTTTTTAAGTCAGTAAAACTTGCGGTAGTTCTTCTCATAACACTTGCTGTTGCAGCGATTGTGGGGACCGTAGTTCCTCAAGGAGAAGATGCCATAAGGTTTGCGATGAAACTTGATCCTAAGCTCTTCCGTATTTTTAGCTTATTAGGACTCTTTGATGTGTATCATACCATCTGGTTTAGAAGCATCTTAGGATTGCTTTGTCTCAATCTAATCGTCTGCTCTCTGGATAGATTTCCAAAGACTTGGAAAAGAATAAGATCAAGCCCACCAGTAGACGCAAGCAAGGTGTTCGAAAATATAGATGAAACTCAACTGATCCGTATAAAAGCGGACTTTTCAAAGTGGACAGAAAAGATCGCCTCTATTCTTAAAAAGAGATTTAAACACATAAGAAGCAAGATTAAAGAAAATTCTGCTTTTTACTATGTAGAAGAGGGCTGGTATTCTCATATGGGAGTTTACTTGGTCCATGCGAGCGTGATTATCATAATCTTAGGCAGTATAGTAGGTTCTATCTGGGGATTTGAAGGTTACATGAACATAATAGAAGGAGAAAAGAAGAACATTTTAAGACTCACAAGGAAAATGAAGTTCATAAGACTTCCTTTTTATGTGAAGTTAAATAAATTTATTGTTGAATACTATAAAAACGGGATCCCAAAAGAATACGAATCTGAGCTTGTATTTATACAAGGACATAAGCAGGTAAAAAAAAGACTTCGGGTAAATCATCCGGTTTCATTTCAGGGAATAATGTTTTATCAAGCAAGCTATGGTATTTCTGTAGGGAACAAGGCGTCTATAAAAATAATAAATGCTGACTCAAATCAAGTATATGAAACAGAACTTGTAGTAGGAAAGCCGTACCAAATCCCTGGGTCTAAGGTAACGATAAGGCTTTTAGACATAAAGGAAGACTTTGCAAAAGTAGGACCTGCGCTGATATTGGCTATAAAAAAAGGAGCTCGTGAAACAAGGTTGATCCTTTTTAAAAATCCAGAAGCTGCCAAAAAAAGACTTCCTAAAGCAATGTTAGATTCACCTATATTTAATTCCTCCTCTGTAAAGCCTTATACTTTTGTTGTAAAAAACATACCTGCAAGATATTATTCAGGGCTTCAGGTAAGCAAAGACCCCGGTGTTCCTTTGGTTTGGTTTGGCTTTTTTATTCTTATACTTGGACTCATAATCACCTTCTTTACTTCACATAAAAGAATATGGATTAGGATCCTGAAAAAAGATAAGTTTCTGGAAATCTCGGTAGCGGGAATATCAAACAAAGATCCTGTCTCTTTATCAAAAAAGATAGGAGAAATACTTAAAGCAATAAAAGAGGCGAGCCATGTATAACACAAAGATACTAAGCTATGTAACATTTGGGTATTTTGCTGTATTCTTTGTGTATCTTCTTATGTCAGTTACAAAAAAAGAGTTCTTTGGAAAACTGGCAAGCTTTCTTTCTATACTTGTTTTCTTGTGCCATACCTTAGGCATAGGACTCAGATGGATTGAATCCTACAAAATAGGATTAGGACATGCCCCTTTTTCTAATTTTTATGAATCCTTAATATTTTTTGGCTGGGCAGTCATGTTCTTATACATAATAGTGGAACAGAAAACAAAGATAAAAACATTCGGAACTATTGTAACCCCAATAGCATTTCTTATAATGGCATATGCATCATTTTCACCTTCTGTAAACTCGAGAATACAGCCTTTAGTTCCAGCTCTTAAAAGTAACTGGCTTGTCGCACATGTAATCACATGCTTTATGGGATATGCAGCATTTGGAATCTCGATGGCTTTGAGCATTATATATCTTGTGAGACAAGGCTCAAAAATAGCTTACGCAATTGAAGAATTAAATTACCAGATGATCATAATCGGCTTTGTAATGCTTAGCTTAGGGATTATTACAGGGTCTGTCTGGGCTCACTATGCGTGGGGAAGTTATTGGAGTTGGGATCCAAAAGAAACCTGGTCTCTTATAACATGGCTTGTGTATGCTGCACTTATACACTCTCGGATGGTCAGGGGATGGAGAGGGAAAAGGATTGCCATCCTTTCTATCGTGGGCTTTTTATGCGTACTGTTTACTTACCTTGGAGTAAACTTCCTGTTATCAGGACTCCATAGCTATGCTAAATCCTAATTCTGCCTTGCCTCCTTTATCAAGGAAGTGCCAAATCTGTTCAAAAAGTCTTTTAATTCGTCTTTCCAGTTCTTCATGATACTGAGTCTGTAAGTCTTTAATTCCTTGTTCTCTAAAAGACAGTTCACAGGCCTTTTTGCTGGAGGATTCCAGTCTTTTATACTTATAGGTTCAAGTTCTGCAGAAAGACCCAGACGATCTAATATAAATTTTGCCCACTCGACTCTTGTGCAATAACCTTCAGAAGTTGCGTGAAATATACCGGTCATTTTCTTTTCCAAAAGGACCAAAATCTGAAGAGCAACCTTATATGTCCACGTAGGAGATCCGTATTGATCTTTTAATACCGGGATCTTTTCTCCACTGATGGCCTTTTTTATAACCCATTTTACGAAATTAGACCCTCTTCTACCATAAAGCCACCCGGTCCTGATAATTATGTAATCTTCTATGTTGTCTAT
>CAYMUI010000009.1:0-3648 GCA_964393645.1 uncultured Desulfobacterales bacterium
GGCTAAAAGTATCCCTGATGCCTACGCCCTTATCGTTACCACTCCTCAGGAAGTTTCCATTATAGATGTTAAAAAGTCTATAAGATTCTGTCAAAAAGTAAAAATGCGTATCCTTGGAATAGTTGAAAACATGAGTGGTTTCATCTGTCCACACTGTGGAAAAGCTATAGACCTCTTTAAAAAAGGAGGAGGACAAAAACTTGCTGAAGAAATGGGAATAAGATTTCTTGGAAGAATTCCTGTTGATCCAAGAGTTGTTGACACCGGAGATACTGGAAGACCTCTTATTGCTGCTTATCCAGAAAGTGTAACTGCCAGGGCTTTCGACGATCTTATAAGAAATATAATCACTGCTACAGAAGAAATGGAAAGAGATGTTATAGAAGAAAGATACATGAGAATAGCTGTGCCAATTGATACACCAACCAAGCTTGAAACAGATCCTGAAAAATTCAGTCTTTTTGCTGTTTATGATGTGGAGAATAACAAAATTCTCGTAAAAGATGTGGTTAAAAAACCCGAGGATCAGGGGCTTCTTGACTTTTTGAAAGAACAGGTTGCAACCCATATTCTTCTTTTTGATCCTCCTAAGGAACTGGCTGACTTTTTTGTGAAAAATAATATCAGAGTCCTGGTTACAGATACCTCTACCGAAAATCCAGATAATCTCATTAAAGAATACCTTGAAGAAAAAGCCAAACAGAAAAGTAGTTAAAATCTGGAAATAAATTTAAATGGAGGTTTAAAAATGAGAAGTGATGCAGTAAAAAAGGGTATTGAAAGAGCACCTCACAGGTCACTTATGAGGGCACTTGGTTTTACAGATGAAGAATTAAAAAAACCTCTTGTAGGAATTGCAAATGCTTATAACGAAATAGTTCCAGGTCATATACACCTCAGGCAAATAGTTGAAGCTGTAAAAGCAGGAGTAAGAGAAGCAGGAGGAGTTCCTGTAGAATTTGGTGTTATAGGAGTGTGCGATGGAATTGCTATGAATCATGAAGGTATGAAGTATTCTCTTCCAAGCAGAGAGATTATAGCTGATTCTGTAGAAATTATGGCAATGGCTCATGCTTTTGATGCTCTGGTTCTTGTTACCTGCTGTGATAAGATTACTCCCGGAATGCTGATGGCTGCTTTAAGGATTGATATTCCCGCAATAATAGTTGCGGGTGGTCCAATGCTTCCAGGAGATTTTTATGGAAGAAAAGTAAACCTGATCTCTGTTTTTGAGGCAGTTGGAAAGGTAAAAACAAAGGAAATAGATGAAAAAGAATTAAAAGAGCTTGAAGTATGTGCCTGTCCCACCTGTGGTTCCTGTGCAGGAATGTTTACTGCAAATTCCATGAATTGTCTTTCTGAAGCAATAGGGCTCGCTCTTCCAGGAAATGGCACTATTCCAGCAGTTTATTCTGATAGAATCAGACTTGCCAAAGAATCAGGAAGAAAAGTAATGGAACTTCTTAAAAAAGGTATTACTCCGAGAAAGATTGCTACAAAAAAGGCTTTTGAAAATGCAATAGCAGTTGACATGGCGCTTGGATGTTCTACAAACACTGTGCTTCACCTTATGGCAATAGCAAAAGAAGCAGGAGTAAAACTCAGTCTGAAAACCTTTGACGAAATTTCCAGAAAGACCCCGGTTCTTGCAAAGCTAATTCCAGCAGGTCCTCACAGTGTTGCAGATCTTCACCATGCTGGAGGAATCCCTGCTGTAATGAAAGAACTTTCAAAAATCGGGGTTATACACACAGGGGTTAAAACAGTTACAGGAAAAACATGGAAAAGTATCCTTGCAGAAGCCAAGGTGTTTAATCACGAGGTTATAAGACCTGTGGAAGATCCTTATGCTAAAGAAGGAGGAATAGCTATTCTTTACGGGAACCTTGCTCCAGAAGGAGCAGTAGTTAAGACAAGTGGAGTAATTCCAAAAATGATGAAGCACGAAGGTCCTGCCAAGGTCTTTAATTCTGAAGAAGAAGCTTACAAGGCGATTCTCGGAGGTAAAATTAAACCAGGAGATGTGGTTGTTATAAGATACGAAGGTCCAAAAGGTGGACCTGGTATGAGGGAAATGCTTTCTCCTACTTCTGCTATTATAGGAATGGGGCTTGGAGATTCTGTTGCTCTTATTACAGATGGAAGATTTAGCGGGGGAACTCATGGTGCCTGCGTGGGACATGTTTCTCCAGAAGCTGCTGAAGGAGGTCCAATTGCTCTCGTTGAGAACGGAGACATAATAAAAATTAATATACCCGAAAGAAAACTCGAACTTAAAGTTTCTCCTGAAGAACTTGAAAAGAGAAGGAAAAAGTGGAGACCACCTGTTAAAAAGTTAAAAGGTGTTTTGAAAAAGTATTATTCCCTTGTTGGCTCTGGTGCAGGTGGGGCTGTATTAGAATAATTTTATTAAAAAATGAAATTTTTTGCTGTTCTGGGTAGAGCTTTTATAAATTTTTTGCACGATTGTGGAGGGGTTTTTCTCTTTTTTTTTAAAAGTTTTTTTTTCTTTTTTCTGCCTCCCTATAGAATCAGACTCTTGATCAAACACATAGAATTCATAGGAGTTAAGTCCTGGCTTGTGGTCGGGCTTACTGCCCTTTTTTCTGGCATGGTAACAGCATATCAAGTAAATCATGCTCTTTCTCAATTCGGAGGACAGAGTGTTCTCGGAGGAGTGGTTGCTCTTACTCTTACCAGAGAACTTGGACCTGTTCTTACTGCAATAATGGTGGTGGCAAGAGCAGGCTCTGCTATAGCAGCTGAAATCGGAACAATGCGCATAACCGAACAAATAGACGCCCTTGAAATAATGGCGGTAAATCCCATACAATATTTAATTTCTCCGAGACTTATAGCAGGAATTAATGCTCTGCCACTTCTTACCGCAATAGCAAATATAATCGGCATAGCAGGAGGTTATGTTGTAGGAGTCTTTGTGCTCCACATAGATCCAGGGATCCTCATTGCCAGAATGAGAGATATGGTAAAAACCATGGATATTTTAAGCGGAATAATAAAATCTACATTTTTTGGAGCTTTTCTGATTACTATATGCGGTTATAAAGGATTTTATACAAAAGGTGGAGCCGAAGGAGTTGGAAGAGCCACAACAGAAGCTGTGCTAATTTCCTCTGTAGGAATTATGATTCTTGATTACATACTTACTACTATATTTTTTTAAAAATGATTGTTATAAAAAACCTTAAAAAAAGTTTTAATGGTTTTGAAGTCTTGAAAGGAGTTAATCTAACTATTCCCTCTCACAAAATAACCTTTATAATGGGGCTTAGTGGAACTGGAAAAAGCGTTCTTTTAAAACACATTATAGGACTTTTAAAACCTGACAGTGGAGAAATCTGGTTTGAAGATAAAGATATTACCAAACTTTCTGAAAAAGAACTCAGAAAAATCAGACGCAAAATAGGATACCTCTTTCAGGAAGGGGCACTTTTTGATTCCATGACTGTTGAAGAAAATGTGGCTTTTCCTTTAAAAGAACATTTTAAAATGAAAAAGAAGGAAATAGAAGAAAAAGTTGACGAACCCCTTGAAGCAGTAAATCTTCTTCATGCTAAAAAGAAGTATCCTTCTGAACTCTCAGGAGGTATGAGAAAAAGAGCGGCTCTTGCAAGAACCCTTGCTCTA
>CAYMUI010000010.1:0-9149 GCA_964393645.1 uncultured Desulfobacterales bacterium
AGGGTTTATGACTATTAACTTTGCTCCTTGTTCTAAGCGTTGCAATATCTTTATCGGAATACTCCTCAGGTTTGTGTTTATAGTTTCCACTCCTCCTCTTGCTGCTCCTCCCTGGCCTCCGCTTGTAAACCATTCGATAATCAGATCTGCATTCTCATAGTCTGCTTTTGCATAAGAGCTAACAGGATTGCCTCCAATTGTAATAAGATGATAAAAGAGTTGTGGTACAAAGCATACAAACGGTCCCCACCAACTGAAGTTTGGGGAACCAATAGCATGAAGAAATCTTGCAAGCAATTTATGGTACAGATTATACCATCCCGAAGCCTGACCTTTCACCAGTAATATATACTCAGGTCCAAACTCGTTTTTCACCTTTTTTATCTTTTCAGAGATCGTATTAATAGCTTCGTTCCAGGTAATCCTTTTAAACTTTCCTTCTCCTTTTTTGCCTATTCGCTTCAGCGGATATTTTAGACGATGCGGGTTGTAAACCCACTGTACAGCAGACTGACCTTTTGCACACACTCTCCCTTTATTTAAAGGACAATATGGATTGCCTTCTACTTTGTGAAAAATCCCATTTCTTACATGTGCGATAAGTCCGCAATTATATCCCCCAAATGAACATCCATGGCACATGGTAGGAATAAGCTGCTCTTTTGTTTGGGCTTTGTGAGCGTAAGAAAACCATTTTAGATTTAAAAATTCGGGTAGAGCCAAACTTCCCGCCACTGCGCCTGCGGTTATTTTTATAAAATTTCTGCGCGTAATACCTGTCATGTCTTAATCCCTCCTTGTAGAAGGGTTAAAAATTTCATGTATACCAAATATTAACATTAAAAATATTCAAGAGCAAAATAAAAAGTGACCAATTGATTTTGCTATGATATATAATCCCTTAGCAGTGTTTTCACGATTTCGAAGATTTTGCTTCTTAGGAATTTAGGCTTATGAGGGTTCTTGATGCTACATTGGGTATAACAAAAGAGTCTTTTTTGCTTCTTAAAGAAATGTCCCCTTATCTTCTTTTTGGTTTTTTATTTGCGGGGATCTTACGGGTATTCTTTTCTACTGAAAAGATTGCGTCTCACTTGGGAAAGGAAAACATTATTTCCTCCTTAAAGGCTTCCTTCTTAGGAATTCCTCTTCCTCTGTGTAGCTGTGGAGTTATTCCAGCAGCTATATCCTTAAGAAGACAAGGAGCAAATAAAGGGGCAACCCTTTCTTTTCTTATTTCAACTCCCACCACTGGTATTGATTCGATACTTGCAACTTATGCACTCCTTGGTTCTGTATTTACTTTTTTTAGAATTGCTACCACCTTTTTTATAGCTGTTCTTTGCGGAATAGTAACAAATCTTCTCTTAAATGGAACCTCCCGCCCAGCTTATAACTCGTCTTATAGTTCCAACACTTGCAATATATGCGGCAAACAAGATCTGCATTTCCACGGTATCTCAGAGAAGCTTAGACACATGTTTTATTATGCTTTTGTAGAGCTGCTCAGTGATATAGGCAAGTGGATTATTATCGGTATAATCATTGGAGGCCTTATAAGTTATCTAATACCAGACACTCTCATAAGCAAGTATATGGGGTCCAATTTGAAATCCATTTTTCTTATGCTTCTGGTAGGAATACCTGTATATGTATGCGCAACCGGTTCTATTCCTATAGTTGCAGCGCTTATAAGCAAAGGAATGAGCCCGGGTGCTGGGCTTGTCTTTCTTATTGCGGGGCCTGCAACAAATACGGTAACTATTACCGTAGTATTAAAAGAGCTTGGTAAAAAGGCGCTTTTTGTATATCTTTTCTTTATTTCCTTTTTTTCTCTTTTGGCTGGATTTGTTTTAAATGTAATCTGGCCAGAGGTTTCTGTTTCTTATGTTACAGGCTCAAAAATGATTCCTGAATGGTTAAAGATTGCCTCTTCACTTTTACTCTTAGGATTAATCTTTTTTTCGAGTTTTTATTTTATGAGAAGTGAGCATAAAAACCTGACTTAAACAATTGCTTAAAAAAAATTGTGCTTGTAAAATAGGTAAAGTTTAAACAGCAGGGGAGGGGAGCCATGAAAGAAAAGCAGTTTGATCAATTTGAGGCTATAGAACTTTATTGCCCAAAGTGTAAGGCTGCCTTTCCCGTAAGAAAGAGCTTACTTCTCGTCTTACCTGATGGAGAAAGATACGATTACAGATGCGTAAGATGTGGAACACCTGTGGGAACGAAGACAGAAAAGAAAGAGAATCGCGTACTTATTGTGACGGAGTAAGATGAATTCGCTACGCAAACTTAGGGAAGAGGCAAAAGAGATATTTTTAGAGGGGATAAGAGCTGTAGATCCTTACAAAGCAGTATATGAAGAAGTCGAAAAGTTAAAAATTTCACACGAACGCTATGACGGAATCTACATTGTAGGAGCAGGAAAAGCCACGGCTCCGATGGCAAAAGCAATAGAGGATCTGTTTGATGGGAGGATAAAAGAGGGAGTAATAAATGTAAAATACGGATTTTCAGAACCTCTTAGATACACTCAGATTATAGAAGCAGGGCATCCTCTTCCAGATGAAAACGGTCTAAGAGGAGCAAAAAAGATTAGGGAACTTCTCCAAGGTTTGGGAAAAAATGATCTTGTCTTTTCTCTTATCTCAGGCGGTGGCTCAGCACTTCTTCCCATTCCGGCAGACAACATCACACTTGAAGAAAAGCAAAAACTTACCCAGCTTCTTCTTGAGTGCGGAGCATCTATAGATGAAATAAACATAGTAAGAAAACATATTTCCCTTTCTAAAGGAGGGCAGCTCGCAAAAGCTGCTTTTCCGGCAAAGGTGATAAATCTAATGCTTTCCGATGTAGTGGGTGACAGGATAGATATCATAGCATCAGGCCCTTTTGTTCCTGATCCTTCCACCTTTGCTGATGCATGGGAGGTGTTAGAAAAGTATAAGCTTATTAGAAGAATACCACGAACCATATTGTCTTACCTGAAGGCGGGAATTAAAGGGGATGTTTCAGAAACGCCAAAGCCTGGAGACAGAATTTTTAAAAATGTCTTAAACAGAATAGTTGCAAACAATATTACCGCACTCAGGGCGTGCGAAAAGAAGGCCAAGAAGCTTGGTTATAATACACTGATTCTTTCTTCCATGATAGAGGGAGAAACAAGAGAAATTGCAAAGATGCACACAGCTATTGCTAAGGAAATAATAAAAAACGGAATTCCTGTTCAACCGCCGGCATGTGTCATATCAGGTGGCGAAACCACTGTTACTATAAGAGGAAACGGACTCGGAGGAAGAAATCAAGAATTTTGTCTTGCAGCAGCTATAGAAATAGCCGGGATTGATGGAAATGTGGTGATCCTAAGTGGTGGAACTGATGGCAATGATGGGCCAACCGATGCAGCAGGAGCAATTGTAGATCCTTACACGGTAGAAAAAGGAAGAAAAAAAGGTATGGAAGCAACAGAATATCTTGAAAATAACGATTCTTATACATATCTTAAAAATACAGAAGCACTTCTTGTTACGGGGCCAACAAAAACAAATGTGATGGATATACATATAATCCTTTGTGCTTAAAAAACAGGGAGGAAGGCTGAAATGACAGTAAGTGAGGTATACTTTTGTGATATGAGAGCATCTTCTAAAGAAAATTTGCTGGATAAATTGGAAAGGCTTATGCAAAAAGCAGGTTTTGGTGACATACTTCAGAAAAATAAAAATGCACTTGTTGCGGTAAAACTCCATTTTGGAGAAAAAGGAAACACTGCCTTTATAAGACCGGTGTACATAAGAAGGATAGTGGACTACATAAAAAAATTTGAGTGCAAACCATTCCTTACAGACGCAAATACCCTTTATGCTGGTACAAGGAGTGATAGCGTATCACATATAACCACTGCTATAGAGAATGGATTTGCATATTCAGTGGTAAACGCCCCAATAATCATTGCTGATGGGCTTAAAGGTGGCTCTTATTATGAGATAGATATAGATGGAGAACTTATAAAAAAAGCTTATATAGCGAAAGAGATAATAGATGCAGATATCTTTTTAAGTGTGGCTCATTTCAAAGGGCATGAACTTTCAGGATTTGGTGGAGCAATAAAAAATACCGGAATGGGATGTGCTTCCAGAAAAGGAAAGCTTGAACAACATTCTGATTTAAAACCCAAAGTAAACAGAAGAAAATGCAAAGCTTGTGGAGTATGTATTGATCACTGTGCACAAAATGCAATACACATGGACAAAAAAGCAAAGATAGATCCTGAAAAATGTGTAGGGTGTTGCGAGTGTATAATCATGTGTCCAAACGGTGCAATAGACATACAATGGGATATGGACGCTATTAAGTTTCAGAAAAAAATGGCCGAGTATACTAAAGCAGTCCTGATGGGAAAGGAGGACAAGTCCTTTTTCTTGAACTTCCTTCTTACCATATCCCCTGCATGTGATTGCTACGGACACAATGATGCCCCCATTGTTGCTGACATAGGAATAGTGGCAGGAAAGGATCCCGTTGCTGTTGATCAAGCGTCTGTAGATCTTGTAAACAAGCAGTCAGTTGCACCGGGAAGTATTCTCGCAAGGAAGAAAAAAACGGCAGAGAAAGACAAGTTTCGTGCTATATATCCAAATGTAGACTGGAATGTTCAATTGGATCATGCTCAAAAGATAGGCATAGGCACAAGGAAGTATAAGCTCATTAAGATATAAGCATCCATACACCTATTGCTATAAAAAGAAAAGCACAGCTTACTCTGAGATATTCCAGAGGAATAAACCTCGATAAAGCCGAGCCAGCCACTATTGCTATAAGAGATGAGAGAATTAATGCACAAGACGCTCCGATAAACACAGAAAGACGAGAGGAATTTTTTAGAGAAAAAGCCAAAACTGCAAGTTGGGTTTTGTCACCTATTTCTGCTAAAAATATGGTTGCAAATGTGACAAGAAGTGTTTTTATATCCATCAGTTTGCTCCTTGGGTGATCTTCTTTATTGAATAATAGGTTACTTCACAGAGTTTCGTAAGCTGATCCAATGTAATAGAAAGTGGTGGCATCAGTACTATCACATCTCCAAGAGGTCTTATTATTACCCCGTGTTTTCTGGCCTCAAGAATCACTTTATATCCCATTCTGTCCGCAATCGGGTACGGCTCTTTTGTGTCTTTGTTTTTTACAAGCTCTATGCCCACCATAAATCCACACTGCCTTATATCTCCAACATGTTCAAGATCCCGAAATTCTTTAAGAAGTCCTTCTAAGTGTTTAATCTTGGGTTTAATCGTTTCTATTACTTTTTCCTTTTCGAAAACATCCAGATTTGCAATTGCTACTGAACAGGCGAGTGGATTTCCCGTATATGTATGACCGTGATAAAAGGTTTTTAGTTCGTGATATTCTCCTAAAAATGCTTTATATATTTTTTCTGTAGTAAGAGTTGCAGCTAACGGCATGTATCCACCAGTAATCCCCTTTCCAAGTGCCATAATGTCTGGGTTCACATCTTCGTGTTCACATGCAAACATCTTTCCGGTTTTTCCAAAGCCAACTGCCACTTCATCAGCAATCATTAATATGTCGTATTTCGTACAGAGTTCTCTCACTTTTTTTAAGTAGCCGGGTGGTTGAACTATTATCCCTGCTGCTCCTTGAACAAGAGGCTCTATTATAAAAGCTGTTACTTCTTGGCAGTGCTGATACATGAGCTCTTCTAAAGCCGCTACACATTCCATGTTGCATGAAGGATATTCTTTTTTAAAAGCACACCTGTAGCAGTAAGGTGCCTCTGCTTTATATGTTTTGAAAAGAAGGGGTTCATATATGGAATGAAAGAGTTCTATTCCTCCTACACTTACTGCTCCTATGGTATCTCCGTGATAAGCATTTTTAAGGGAAATAAACTTTTCTTTTTTTGGATTTCCGTCTTTTGCTTGTTTTTGATATTGAAATGCCATTTTTATAGCTATCTCAACCGCTGTGGCTCCGTTATCCGAGTAGAAGACTTTCTCAAGTCCAGAAGGTGTAATTTCAACCAATCTTTTTGCAAGTCTTATAGCCGGAACATTTGAAATACCCAGAAGTGTGGAGTGAGCAATTTTGTCTATCTGCTTTTTTAGTGCTTCGTCTAATTGCTTTTTTCTATGACCGTGTACATTCGTCCAGAGAGATGATACTCCATCTATATATTCGTTTCCGTCTATATCTTTCAGGATAACCCCTTCACCTTCTTCTATAACAACGATCTCTTCCCTTAAATATTCCTGCATTTGAGTAAAAGGATGCCATATATATCTTTTGTCCCACTCTTTAAGCTTTTCGTTCACTTTCGTCCCTCCAGTTTAAGACCCTGGTCTTTTATCATTTCCATGTCTTCTCTTATACTTCTTCCCTTTGTGGTTAGATAATTGCCAATCATTATTCCGTTGGCTCCCGCTTTGAATACTTTATCCTGAAATTCTTTTAGTACCTTTTCTCTCCCTCCGCACACGGTTATGTCCTTTTCAGGATTTACTATCCTGAATATTGCTACAGCTTTCAGTGCCTCAAAGGGAGAAATAAGAGGCATGTTTTGAAGTCTTGTTCCAGGAATAGGGTTAAGAAAATTTATCGGAATGGAGTCCACATTTAAACCTCTTAGAGTGAGTGCAAGCTCAATTCTGTGTTTCCAAGTCTCTCCAAGGCCAATGATTCCGCCACTGCACACTTTAAGTCCTATCTGTTTAGCTATTTTGACTGTATCTATGTCTTCCTTATAGCTGTGCGTTGTGCAAATGTTAGGAAAAAAGCTTTCGGATGTTTCAAGATTATGGTGATATCTTTCCAGACCAGCTTCTTTTAGTATCACGGCTGACTCTTTATCTAATATTCCCAAGGAAGCACATGTTTGTATCCCTATTTTCTCTTTTATCTTATGTATTGCCTCTGAAATACGGTCTAATTCTTTTTTGCTTAGTTTTTTTCCACTTGTCACTATTGAGAATCTCGTAGCACCGCTTTCTTTCATTCTTTCTGCTTCTCTCACCATCTTTTCTACACTTACGAGCGGATACATTTTTATGTTTGTCTTGTGGTGTATAGACTGTGCGCAAAAAGCACAGTTTTCAGGACATGCGCCTGATTTTGCATTCATTATAGCGCATGTAAATACGGTGTTCTCTTTATACTTTTTTCTTAAGTTATCGGATATGCTCAAAAGCTCTTCCCAGCTTTTATCTACAAATGCCAGTACTTCTAAGGATTGGTCTTTTGGCATTGCTCAAGCCGTTTTTTTTAACAATATATCATAGACATCCTGATAAACCAAGCTTTGTCACCTCTTGTAATAAAAGAGCTTAAGCAAGATGTTTAAAAAAAATGTTTTTTGTAGTAATTTAATATCAAAAAACGCTCGGGATTAAGAGTATGAAGCTTACCGAAAATGCTGAAGACATATTAGAGGCAATATTCTCGATATCTCAGCACAAAAGTGTTGTCAGAGTGAAAGATATTGCTAAAAAGCTCGATACGACAAATGCGTCTGTTACCGTTGCGCTTAAGTCTTTGGTTCAAAAAGGTCTTGTTTCTCATGAACATTACGGTTATGTGGAACTAACAGATAGGGGCAGAAAAATCGCGGAAAAGATTTATAAAAGGCATAAGTTATTGTACGAGTTTTTTCATGACACACTCGCACTTCCTCCCGAAATTGCAGAAAAGGATGCGTGTCGGATTGAACACTATTTGTCCAAAGAAGGGCTTGAGAGGATATTAAAATTTGTAGAGTTTATAAAAAAATGTCCTGAAAGCTCTCCCGTATGGCTTACGAATTTTTACTACTTTCTTGAACATAAAACTCACCCGGCTTCATGCCTTGAGAAACAAAAAGAGTTGAAAACCATATATGACATGAAAAAAGACGAGGAAGCAGTCATTGTTAGAATTTCAGGTTCAGTTAGCACTAAACAGAATCTCATAAGAAAAGAGCTTGTTCCTGGAGCAAATGTCAAACTGATTGGCAAAAAAAAGGAAAAGATCATAATTCAAGTGGGAAAGCGAAAAGAAAACATCTCTCCTGCCCTATCCAAACATGTGCATGTTTCTTTAACTTAAAGTAAGATCCTGATTCCTTACACAAACAAAAAAGTAGTTGACAAAGTGTTTTTACACTGCTATTTAACGACTTAACTTTGTTAAGTCCTTTAACAAGGAGGTCAAAGATGCTGCTTTCAGCGTTTAAACCTAAGCAAAAAGCAAGGGTGTTAAAGATAAAGGGAAAAAGGGAGCTAAAGGACAGGCTTATGAGAATGGGGCTTGTCCCCGGAGAAATAATAGAGGTGGTGAGGATCGCTCCGCTTGGAAGTCCAATAGATGTGCTGGTCAAGGGCTATCACCTTTCTCTAAGAAAGGAGGAAGCAGAATGTATAGAAGTCGAGATAAGTTAGCAGGTGTGTGCCCATTAAGTTTTATTGAACCTGGAAGGGAGGTGAGAGTTGTTGATATACGAGCTGGCAGGACTCTTGCAGGAAGGCTTGCCCGTATGGGGATATATCTTGGAAGCAGGATCAGGGTGATAAGCAATAGCATCTCAGGTCCCATGATAATAGGGATAGGAGATAAAAGAATAGGGCTTGGAAGAGGCATGTGTAATAAAATCATTGTCAGGAGGTTGGACTGATGAAGGAGATAAGGATAAGTTTATGTGGAAACCCAAACAGTGGGAAAACAACCATATTTAACGCACTTACAGGTGCGAGACAGAAGACAGGAAACTGGCCAGGAGTTACAGTAGAAAGAAAAGAAGGGATGTTTGAAGAGGACGGAAAAAGGATAAAAGTTGTTGACCTTCCAGGAACATACAGTCTTACCGCATATTCTGTAGATGAAAGGATAGCGAGAGACTTTCTCATAAATGAAAGGCCGGATATAAGTGTTGTAATAACTGATGCAACAAATCTCGAAAGAAATCTTTATCTTACCATAGAGCTTTTGGAGATGGGTGTAAATTGTATTCTGGACCTAAACATGATGGATATAGCAGAAAAAAGAGGTTTAAAGATTAACATACAGAGACTTTCAAAGGCTCTCGGAATACCTGTTATTCCAACTGTTGGGACAAGGAATGAAGGGATTGACGAGTTAAAAAAGGCTATTATCCAATC
>CAYMUI010000011.1:0-6520 GCA_964393645.1 uncultured Desulfobacterales bacterium
ATGAGAAGGGATATCACAATGTTAAAAAAGAGACTTTTTTGAAATCTGATAAAACTATCAGAAAACAGCGAAAATCCTGCATTACAAAAAGCGCTTATCGCATGAAATGTCGCAAAGTATAAAGATTTGCTGAAGGGAAAACGGGCTTTTATAAAAAAATAAAAAAACAAAGCAATCACTCCGATTCCTTCTATAAAAGCGGTTAGCAGTGCCACATCTTTGAGAATAAACCTAAAGCCTTTTTCTGATCTAAGAGTAAGAGTGTCTTGAACAGCCACTACTCCAGTAATACTGGGTCCTTTTCCCATAGCAATTAAAAACATGGTCGATATGGTCATTATCCCTAATCCACCAGCTTGGATAAGAATCAAAACTATTATCTGTCCAAAAGTGGTGAGAGCTTTTCCCGTGTCTATCACCGAAAGGCCTGTTACA
Source organism: uncultured Desulfobacterales bacterium (assembly GCA_964393645.1). Taxonomy (GTDB): domain Bacteria; phylum Desulfobacterota; class DSM-4660; order Desulfatiglandales; family JALVZP01; genus JALVZP01. The sequence continues at coordinate 436 of CAYMUI010000011.1, forward strand.
CAGGTGGCAGAAGTGGCAGTAAAAAGGGCGTCTATAAGGTTTAGAGTGCCGTTTGCACCTGCTTTTGGAAGCATTAGAAATAAGGCACCTATCCATATTGCCAGAACAAAACCTGCTATTATGGCTCGCTCTGGGAGTTTGAAGAAGTCAGATAAAAAAAGTTTGACCTGATTATACATCCACAAATTTTGAGGAAATACTTATGTGTATGTCTTTTATTCCGGGTATCTGTTTCACCTTAGCTTCTATATCTGAAAGCAGTTTATCTCCGTAAGCAAGTGCCACTCCTTTTCCTCTTATGTAAGCAACTCCATTCTGTACATAAACATCCAGATCTGGACTTATTTCTATTAGAGCCACCTTTACTTCGGCAGAAAGAGACATATCTTCGATTCTTTTTTTGCATTCTTCGTCAAGTGTAAAATAACCTTTTTTTATAAGTCCGCAGATGTATTCCACTACATCTTCTACAGAAATCTCCCCTATTTTAAAAACCAGCTCATACAGACTGGAGTCATTGGTATCTATGCCATATAGACTTTTACTCCACTCTCTTCTTTCTTCATCTAACCTGTTTATGTATTTTATGGCCTCAGGTTCTGATATTCCCTCTCTTTCCATTACCAGCTTTACTCTGAGTTTAATATCTGCATTAATCCTAACTTTTAATACACACGGGATATCCTTTACAAAAAAATGTCCTGCAAATCCGTGATAAACCACATTGTCCTTTTTGATTTGTTTTAAAAAAGCTGCCTGAATGTAAGAGATGTACTTTTCTTTTCCATAAGTAAATCTGTCCAATATGGAAGGTGCATTACTTATGGCTTGGGTTAGTTTGATCTCCGGAATATTAAATTCTTTCGATGCTTCTATTAACAATTCTCTTCCTATGCACCTATATCCAAGTGCTTCTGCTATCTTATTTGCTACTATTTTACCGTGTGTGTAAGAACCTCTCGATATAGTAATAATTGCCATGATTTCCTCCTTTTATTTGGTTTAATCTATTTCCATCTTTAATTTTCTGCTCATAAGCTCTTTTACCGCATCCTCTGGCCTTTTCCCCTCATACAATATTTGATAAACCTGTTCGGTAATCGGCATTTCCACTCCCATCTTCTTAGAAAGCGCATAGCCGGCCTTTGCAGTGTTTATCCCTTCTGCCACCATCTTCATACCACTTACAATATCTTTTAGCTTCATACCCCTGCCTATCTTAAAACCTACCGCCCTGTTTCTACTCAACTCACCTGTACAGGTCAGTACAAGATCTCCCATACCTGCAAGTCCGAAAAATGTTCTGGGATCAGCTCCCATGGCAACTCCAACTCTCATGATCTCTGCCAGACCTCTTGTTATAAGTGCTGCTCTCGCATTATTTCCAAAATTAAGCCCGTCAGATGCCCCTGCTGCTATGGCTATGACATTTTTTAACGCTCCTCCGAGCTGTGCCCCAATTATGTCGTTAATCAAATACACCCTAAAATATTCTGTAAAAAAAAGCTCCTGAAGTCTTCTGCCCAGCTGTAGATCCTTACAGGCAATCGTTACTGCTGTGGGACACTTAAGAGCCACCTCTTTTGCAAAACTTGGGCCGGCAATACAGGCAAAATATTTAGATATGTTCCAAGAAAGCACATCTTCTGTTACTTCCGAAACAAGCATAAGGGTGTCATTTTCGATTCCCTTGGTTGCAAAAACAAAAGGGATCTCATCTTTTATATACGGCTTCATCTGGTTTAATACCTCTCTTAACACATGGGAAGGAACGGCCACCACCACAAGTTCTTTTCTACTGAGAGCCTCTTCAAATGAAAGAGTAGGATTTATTCTATCAGAAAGTTTTATGCCTGGAAGAAAGACTTTATTTTCTTTTTCATCCCTTATTTGTTCATACACCTCTCTTTCTCTTACCCAGAGATCTACCTCAAAGCCTTTCTTTGCCAGAAGATCTGCCAGTGTGGTTCCCCAGCTTCCAGCACCTATAACAGCAATCTTCATGTATTACTCCTCCTCTGCTACTTTCGCTACATCTGCCACCTTTTCTCCTTCAGAAAGCTGAATGAGCCTTACTCCTTGAGTGTTTCTGCCCATTTCAGAAATGTCTTTTACTTTTATTCTTATTATCTTGCCCTGATCCGTAATTAACATTACCTCGTCTGTATCCTTAACATGTCCTGCGTACACGAGAGGACCGTTTCTGTCAGTAACTTTTACCGTAATTATTCCCTTACCACCTCTTCCTTGCACCCTGTATTCTTCAACCTTTGTCCTCTTTCCATAGCCATTTTCAGTAACAATAAGTATGTATCCTTCATTCCCTTTTATTGCTTCCATAGAGACGACTTCGTCTTCTTTATCCATTCTCATTCCTATAACTCCAGAAGCGATTCTGCCTCTTTCTGGCACCTCATTGCTCGGAAAACGGATAGATTTTCCAAACTTGGTGGTTAAAAATATATCTTCATCCTTTATTGTTTGAACCCCTATTAGGTTATCATTTTCTTTTATTTTTATAGCCTGAAGTCCAGCAGATGTGATTCTGCTGAAAACACTTAACCTCGTCTTTTTTATTATACCCTTAGCGGTGGCCATAATCAGATATTTGTCCTCGGAAAAGTGTCTTACAGGAAGTACATGAGCTATGCTTTCCTCTTTTTTTAACCTGAGCAGATTAACAATAGCCTTACCTTTGGACGCTCTTCCCTCTTCGGGTATCTCGTAAACTTTTTTACAATACACTCTGCCCATGTTGGTAAAAAACAAGAGATTATCGTGGGAGAGAGCAAGGAATATGTGTTCTATAAAGTCATCACTTTTTGCCTTCGCACCTATAAGACCTTTTCCACCTCTTCTTTGGGCTTTGTAAAGTGTCACGGGAGTGCGTTTTATATATCCTCTATGGCTTATAGTGACCACCATTTCTTCGTCTGCTATCAGGTCTTCTGTATCTATGTCTGCGGATTCGTCTTCTAATATCTGGGTCTTTCTCTTGTCTCCGTATGTTTCCTTTATCTTTTTTGTTTCATCTTTTATTATCTCTAATATAAGCTTAGGATTGGAAAGTATCTCCTTGTATCGAGCTATGTTTTTAATCAGTTGTTGATACTCACTTTCTATCTTTTCTCTTTCAAGTCCTGTAAGCCTTTGAAGTGTCATGTCCAGAATTGCCTGTGCCTGTGCGGAACTCAGGTTTAACTCTTCAATAAGTCGCGATTTTGCCTCTTTGGGATCAGAAGAGCTTCTTATGAGTTTTATAACCTTATCCAATTCAGACAATGCTTTTTTAAGGCCTTCTAAGATATGTGCCCTTTGCTCGGCTTTTTTTAAGTCGTATAAAGTTCTTCTTCTTATTACCTCTCGTCTGTGTGAAATAAACTGTTCTATTATCTGCTTTAGATTTAAAACTTCTGGTTTGCCGTTAACAATAGCGAGAAGGATAATTCCAAAAGAGATCTCCATCTGAGTAAATTTGAGCAATCTATTCATTATCACCTGCGAATTGGCATCTTTTTTAAGTTCTATAACAATCCGTATCCCTTCCTTGTTGGACTCGTCCCTTATTTCTGTTATTCCTTCTATTTTTTTGTCTCTGACAAGCTCTCCTATTCTTTCCAGAAGTCGGGTTTTGTTAACTTGATAAGGGACTTCAGAGATAACGATCATGTTCTTCTTTTTCCCGGTTTCTATGAATGCCTTTGCCCTTACCTTTATTATGCCTTTACCGGTCTTATACGCTTCTTTTATTCCCTTTCTTCCTATTATAAAGCCTGCTGTTGGAAAGTCGGGTCCAGGAATAATCTTGATCAATTCTTCTATGCTAACATCTGGCTCATCTATCACCTTTATCACCGCGTCACACACTTCAGACAGGTTATGAGGAGGAATGTTAGTGGCCATACCAACAGCAATACCTGAGGAACCATTTATTAAAAGATTCGGTATGGTGGTGGGAAGTACTACGGGTTCCATGAGAGAGCCGTCATAATTCGGTACAAAGTCGACGGTCTCCTTTTCTATGTCAGTGAGAAAATCTTTTGCTATGGGGGTCATCCTAACTTCTGTATATCTCATAGCTGCTGGTGGGTCTCCATCTATAGAGCCGAAGTTTCCTTGTCCGTCTATAAGAGGGTATCTCATGGAAAAATCTTGAGCCATTCTCACAATAGCATCATATACTGCCGCATCTCCATGAGGATGGTATTTTCCTATAACATCACCTACTATTCTTGCAGACTTTTTGTAGGGTTTATCTGGAAAGTTCTTCAGCTCGTACATACTGTAGAGTATTCTTCTGTGCACCGGTTTTAATCCGTCCCTTACATCTGGCAGAGCTCTTCCCACTATGACGCTCATAGAGTACTCTAAATAAGACCTCTTTACCTCTTCTTCTATGCTAACCACTTCGATATTGTTCTCTTTTTTAATCTGCTCCATTTCTATGCCTCCAAGAAAAACTAAGAAGCCACCACAGCTGCCATTTGGAATATAGGAAGATACATGGCTATTATAATACTGCCTATGCTCCCGCCTAAGAAAACCATAAGCATGGGTTCTATTAGCGAACTCAGAGCATCCACAGCAGCGTCGACTTCGTCTTCATAAAAGTCTGCTATCTTTTCTAACATAGTATCGAGTGCCCCTGTTGTTTCTCCAACAGCAATCATCTGTACCACCATAGGAGGAAAAAGCTCATGTTCTGAAAGAAGCTCGGCGATAGTAAAACCCTCTGCAATTCCTGACTTCACATCTAAAACAGCTTCTTCCACTACGGCGTTTCCTGATGTTCTGGAAACTATGTCTAAGGCATCTAAGATAGGCACCCCGCTTCTTACCATTGTGCTAAGTGTTCTTGAAAATCTTGCTATAGCACTCTTTCTTAAAAGATCCCCAAACACCGGAAGTTTTAAGGCAATGGCATCTGTGTATTTTCTTCCTTTATAAGTCTTTCTGATCTGTTTTAAGAGCACAAAAAAACCAACTGCTGCACCTATGATATAGTGTATTTTTGACTTCACGAAGTGGCTGAAATTTACCACTATCTGAGTTGGAAGTGGTAAAGGCATCCCGGCTTCAGCAAACATCTTTTCAAAAACAGGGATTACGAAGACCATAATAATTGCCAGTACTATGATGGCTATTATTATCACCACTATTGGATAAGTAAGCGCTCCTTTTATTTGAGACTTTAATTTTTCAAGCTTCTCCAAGTATGCAGCCAGTCTCTGAAGAGTTACCTCTAAGATTCCGCCTGCCTCTCCAGCAGAAACAAGACTTACATATAATCTGTCAAATACATTCGGATGCTTTGAAAGTGCTTCTCCTAAGCTAAGCCCACCTTGTACATCCTTTACTATCTCTTTCAGGATGCGTCTGAATGTCTTATTTTCAGCCTGTTCAGAAAGTATAGTGAGTCCTTGCACTATAGGAAGTCCCGAGTCTATCATAGTGGAAAACTGCCTGGTAAATATCACCACATCTTTTGTTTTTACCTTGGGTTGAAGAAAGGATATGTTTTCAAATATATCCTTAGGTTGTTCCTTTATCTTTACAACCTTTAGTCTTCTTCTTCTAAGCTGTGCTCTTACTACCCTTTCGTTTGCAGCCTCCAATTCCCCTTTGATTATTTTTCCTCTTGGTGTCTCTGCTACCCATTTGTAAACAGGCATCTTGTTCTCCAAAAAAAATTTTGATTTACTATGCCATGTATTTTTCACATTGTCAAAATTGGCTTAAGCCTGTTCGAAAGATATATAGGGAGGAGATATTGAATGGGTTGTTCCCCGTTGTTAACTAAAGAGACGATACAGCAAGGAGGAACAGCCCATGAGAAAGGAAAGGCATCACAAATACATTTCTGCTCAAGAGATAAGCTTTCTTGATACAATACAAGAAACAATATCTAAGAGCTGATCTTGATTTGAAAACCTTCAGCCTCCCAGCCTAAAAGTTCGGCCTGCTTCAGGACCGTCCGGGTGGCCTTCTCCTGTTTGTCCGGTGGGTAACCGTATTTGCGCAAAAGGCGTTTTACCATGACGCGGAGCTTGGCCCGGGCGCTTTCGCGCACAGTCCAATCTATGGT
>CAYMUI010000012.1:0-23273 GCA_964393645.1 uncultured Desulfobacterales bacterium
GGTGTCTGTGGATATGTATATGATCCTGAAGATGGCGATCCTGACAATGGCATTCCTCCTGGTACTTCTTTTGAAAAACTGCCAGATGATTGGGTATGTCCTGTATGTGGTGCATCAAAAGATATGTTTGGGGAAGAATAACTTAGCTTATGGGTCCTTATTATAAAAACGGGGTAGACAGAGAAATAGAGATTCTCAGAAGTGCTGTGGAAAGCACCAACGAGGGTTTTATCACTATAGATCAAGATCACAGGGTTGTATTGTACAATAAAGGAGCAGAAAAGATATTTGGATACAAAGCAGAGGAAGTCTTGGGTAAGGATTTGGATTTGATCCTTACCCCTGACTGTGCCCCGAATCATCATGAGGCAATAAAGAGGTATCTAAGGACAAAGAAACCAAAAAAGATAGGTCATGTAACGGAGTTAGTTGCTACCAGAAAAAATGGGGAAAAATTTCCCGTAAATATCTCTTTTTCCACCTTTGTCTTAGATGAGAAAACTTATTTTACAGCCGTCATAACTGATCTTACAGAGATAAAAGAGCTTCAAGAGAAAACCAAAAGGATGGAGAGGTTAGCTCTTCTCGGAAGGGTTGTGGCAGAAATCTCACATGAGATAAAAAATCCTCTTATGCTGATAGGTGGATTTGCAAATCAACTGTTGGCAAATATAAGAGACGAAAAGAGCAGGAACAAACTAAAGATAATAATAGATGAAGTAAGAAGACTGGAAAATTTGTTGGCTTCGGTTAAAGAGTATTATTCTCCACCTCCTCCAAAGAAAGAAAAGATAGACATTTCAAAAATGCTGAAACATATTCATTCTTTAATAAAGAAAGAGTGTGAAGAGCGAGGAATAAAACTTCATGTAGATATGCCTGAAAAAGCGGTTTGTGTTATGGGAAATGAGGAGAAGTTAAGACAAGTGATAATAAACATAATAAAGAACGGGATTGATGCTATGGAGCGAGGTGGAAAGCTTTCCCTAACGCTCGATTTAAAGGGCAGGGACGTGGAGATCAAAATTTCTGATACAGGTAAGGGTATCCCAAAGGATATTAGAGAAAAGATCTTCATGCCTTTTTTTACTACTAAATCTCAAGGATCTGGGCTTGGGCTCGGTATATCAAAGAAAATAGTGGAAGACCATGGTGGAAGTTTAAGTTTTGAGACAGAGGAAGGAAAAGGCACCACTTTTGTTATAAAGCTTCCAGCTATACTGAAATGAAATTCTTCCTTACCAGATTTAGTATAAGGTATCCTTGGATAGTAATAGCACTCGTTTTTGTTATTGCCTTTTTGTTTGCCTTACAATTTCCAAAGATTCATTTCGATACTGATCCAGAAAACATGCTTTCAGAAGATGAACCAGTTAGAGTATTTCACAATCAAGTAAAAAAGAGATTTGGTTTATACGACTTTGTAATCGTTGGCATTGTAAACGATAAACATCCAGATGGTGTTTTTAATGTAGAAACGCTTAATAGAATATATTCTCTTACCGAGGCACTCTTATCTCTGAGAAAGGGGAAAGACGGGATTCCTGAGCTGGTTGTTTTAGAGAATGGTAAAAAAAGATTGCTTAAAGTAGATCTTTATCCAAAAAGCCTTTTTGAAAGAATACTGCTTAAGATCTTTCATCAGAATCCTAACCGGCTTTTTGATGCAAAAGGCAGAAGTGCCATTATAGGTTACGAGATTATAAGTCCAAGTCTCGTGGACAGTCTGAGGCAAGCAGAACTCGGATCTCTTAAGATAGAATACCTTATGGAAAGACCTCCCAAAACTCGGCAAGAGGCACTCAGAATAAAGAGAGATGCTATGGATAATCCTCTTTACAAAGGGACTCTTGTCTCAGAAGATGGGAAAGCTATTTGTATCTATATACCTCTTATCTCCAAGAACTTCAGCCATAATGTGGCAAGCCTCGTGAGATTTCTTACAAAAGACTGGCCTGAAAAGATCTACATAACAGGGCTTCCTGTGGCAGAAGATACCTTTGGTGTTGAGATGCTTATCCAAATGGCAACTTCTGCCCCTATGGCAGGAATAAGTATATTTTTGCTCCTTTTGATGTTTTTTAGAAAACTTTCCTTGATCGTTGCTCCCATGATTCTTGCTATTATAACTGTGATATTCGCTATGGGTCTTCTTATATGGCTGGGATTTGATGTTCACATAATGAGTTCTATGATACCTATATTTTTAATCCCTATCTCTGTAGCAGACTCTGTTCACATATTGAGTGAGTTTTTTGATACATACCACAGATTTGGAGATAAAAAAGAAACAGCTCTTCACATAGTAAAACATCTTTTCTTTCCAATGCCTTACGATCCTTTGAGCAAGAATACTCTCCTTTTTCAAAGGAGAAATGAACTGCTCAGAGGTTGTTTGTTGAAATGGAAATGAGGAAAGCCGAAAAGATAAAAAACAGCATTAAAGAGACGAAGGAAAGAAGGAAAAAGCAAACCTGCAAGGTTTATCAGCTTAAACTTCAGAATCTATCTGCATCGGATGTTCAACTTTTAGGGAGAATGTTTCTTGAAGCCAAGTGGCTGTATAACTACATTGTTGCTGATATTGACAACAGACTAACTGCCGAAGCCTGGAAACTGAGACAAGTAGAAATCAAAACTCCTAATGGTATGGAGAAGAGAAAGATTGAAGTTTTGGGTTCTCAAGTCAGGCAGGAGATTGTAGAACGGATTAAGAACAATCTTAAAGCTCTGAAACGAGTTAAAGAGAAAGGTTATAAGGTGGGCAGGTTGAATTTTAAATCAGAAATTAAAAGCATTCCTTTGAAGCAGTATGGCATAACTTATAAAGTCGTTTTTAATCAGAATCGAATTAAGATTCAAGGAGTCAGAAAGAAGTTTAGAGTTTTGGGTCTCCACCAGATACCTGAAGGAGCTGAAATAACAGTCGGACACTTAGTGAAGAAGCCTTCTGGATATTATTTGTATGTGACCTGCTACATTCCTAAAGAGCTTGACAGACCGAAATGGAACATCTCTAAAGCAGTAGGTGTTGACTTTGGAATTAAAAATCAGCTGACATTGTCTAACGGCTTAGCAATCAGATGGTCTTTTCCAGAAACTAAGAGACTAAAGAGGATTCAAAGAGAACTTTCAAGGAGAAAGAAAGGCAATTGTAATTATCTCAGAACAAAACACAAGCTGCAAAAAGAATGGGAATGCATTGTAAATGCTCGCAAAGACATACAGAACAAAATATTTGCTTTGTTGAAGTGTTATAGTTTGGTGGCAATTCAAGACGAAAACATAAAAGGCTGGCATTCTGGCTGGTTTGGTAAACAGATCCAGTCCACCGGGATAGGAGGAATAACTTCAAGGCTAAAGCATAGCCTTGAGACTCTTATCCTGGTGGACAGTTTTGATGCAACTACCAAAGTTTGCAGTAATTGTGGCTGTATTCAGGAGTTGGAGTTGTCAGATAGAGTTTTCAGATGCAATGATTGTGGATTTGAAATAGATCGAGACTTAAATGCTTCGATAAACATTTTGAAGCGAGCAATAAAAGAGGAGACAACCTCTTTAAAAAACCTACCGCCGGACTGGCGGGAAGTAACGCCTGTGGAGAGGGAAGTCACTGCTCGGATCCTGGGAAGCAATCCCTACATCCGAGTAAACTCCCTCGTTGAAGCAGGAAGCTCCCTACTGAAGTAGGGAAAGGAAGTCACCTTAGCAAACAGTGGAGGTGGTATAATGGACTTTGAACTTAGTAAGGAGCAAAAAGATATTGTTAAGGCAGCAAGAGAGTTTGCCTTGGGAGAATTTCCTGAAAGGGCACAGGAGTTCGATAGAGAGGAAAAGTTTGATTTAGAAATTTGGAAAAAGGCTTGTGAGCTGGGATTTGTTGGCGTTTTCATAGATGAAAAATATGGCGGAGCAGGTATGGGTTTTTTTGAGCACTGTCTCATAACAGAAGAATTTTGGTCTGTGGATGCAGGAATTGCTCAAGCAATACTGTCTTCCACTTTTGGTGCTGAGATGCTCCTTCTGTACGGAACAGAAGAACAGAAAGAGCTGGTTCTACCCCAGCTCGTAAATGGAGAGGCGATAATGGGCACCGCTATTACAGAGCCAGATGCAGGTTCTGATGTATCATCTGCTACTACTACCGCGGTAAAAGATGGAGATGAATGGATAATAAATGGATCAAAAATATTTACTACAAACGGAACTGTTGCCAAGTATCTGTTGGTGTTTTGTCTTACTGATCCTGACAATCCTGACAGACACAAAAGACACAGTGTTATTCTTGTGCCAACTGACACCCCTGGATTTGAAGCCACTAAGATAAGGGGTAAGCTGGGCATAAGAGCATCAGATACGGCAGAACTCTCGTTTAACAATGTAAGGGTTCCACTGAAAAATCTCGTGGGCAAAGAAGGAGAAGGCTTTAAGCAGGTGATGGAATTTTTAAACAGAACGAGGATACATGTAGCAGCACAAGGAGTGGGAATCGCAAGGGCAGCTTTGGAAGAAGCGGTCAGATATACGAAACAAAGAAAACAATTTGGGGTTCCTCTTGCTTCTTTTCAGGTGACCCAGTTTAAGATTGCCGAGATGGCCACCATGATCAGAGCAGCCAGAAACCTTTATTATGAAGCTGCTTGGAGTGTGGATAAGGGCAAAATTGATCCTGGACTTATAGCAATGGCGAAATGGTATGGAGGCTATGTGGCTGTACGCTGTGCTGATGAGGCACTTCAAATGCACGGAGGTTATGGTTATATAGATGAATACAAAGTGCAAAGATTGTACAGGGATGCAAAGATAATCGAGATATATGAAGGTTCAAAGGAGATAGAAAAGTTGGTTATAGCCAAGTCTATACTGCGGTAAGAGGTGCCTTATGAAGAGGATTATAAATATGAGGCAGATGTCTGTAAATCAAAAAGGGATTATAAAAAAGATTTCTGCCAAAGGAGAAATGGGCAGAAGAATAAGAGAAATGGGTCTTGTACCAGAAACTCCTATACAGATTCAAGGCAGAGCCCCGTTGAAGGATCCGGTTGCAGTAAAAGTGAGAGATTTTGTGCTTACTTTGAGAAATAACGAAGCCAATTACATAATGGTAGAAGTGGATGTAGAAGAGGATAAGGATGAAGGAGCTTAAAATAGCACTTGCTGGAAATCCTAATTCTGGAAAAAGCACAGTATTTAATGCGCTAACAGGTGCAAGACAGCATGTGGCAAATTACCCTGGCGTTACTGTAGAGAAAAAGTACGGAGAAGTAGAATACAAAGGGTGTAACATACTGGTGGTCGACTTGCCCGGTATATATTCACTTACCGCTTATTCCATTGAGGAGATAGTGGCAAGGGATTTTATCATCAACGAAAAGCCTGATTTTGTAATAGACATAGTAGATGCGTCTAATCTGGAAAGAAATCTTTATCTGACTGTTCAACTTTTAGAAATGGGAGTTCCCGTAATAGTTGCACTAAACATGATGGATCTGGCCAGTTCAAGAGGAATGATAATAGAACATGAGAAACTTTCTGAGCTTATGGGAGTTCCTGTAGTGCCTATGGTGGCAAGAGCAGGTAAGGGAATAGACGCTCTGCTGGATGCTATTGTGGAATTTGGATGCAAAGGCAATAGAGAATGGAGGCCAATAGTCATATCTTATGGAATGGACATTGATAATGCCATAAGAGAAGTGGAGGAGCTTATAAGTAGTTCTTATGTAGATAAAAGATATCCTGCAAGATGGCTTGCTATAAAGTATATGGAGCAAGATGCTCAAATAGTAGATCTCTTAAAAAAAGATCCTCAGTTGTTCGAAAAGATTCAGAAGATATACGAAAAGGTTCAAAATCATCTGCTTAATACCTTGGACGAAGAGCCAGAGTCCATAATCGCAGATCACAGGTATGGATATATTGCTGGTATAACCAAGAAAGTGGTCAAAAGAAGGGTAGAGGAAAGGCTCAATCTTTCTGACAAGATAGATAAGGTTCTCACAAACAGGATATTAGGTCCTGTATTTATGCTGGCTATAATCTATCTTGCCTATAAATTCACTTTTAGAGTAAGTGAAGTTCCAACCCAGTGGCTGGAACAGATATTTTCGTATTTAAAACATCTTGTATGCCTGTTTGTACCTGAAGGAATACTCAGATCACTTGTGGTATCGGGCATAATAGACGGTGTAGGAAGTGTGGTGGGTTTTGTTCCTCTTATCATGGTGATGTTTTTCTTTATAGCAATTCTGGAAGACTCTGGTTACATGGCAAGAATCGCATATATGATGGACAGGGTATTAAGGTGGTTTGGGCTTCATGGTAACTCCATACTCGCTCTTATTGTGAGTGGGGGTATATCAGGGGGATGTGCTGTGCCAGGAGTGTTTGCCACGAGAACCCTGAGAGGAGAAAAAGAAAGATTAGCGACAATATTAATCACACCTTTTATGAACTGTGGGGCTAAACTTCCGGTTTACGCTATGTTAATAGGGGCTTTCTTCTATAACGATAAAGCAAGAATTCTTCTTTCGTTAACCGTGATGTCTTGGTGTTTTTCTCTTATTGCTGCAAAGCTGCTCAGAATGACAGTGTTAAAAGGACCGAGCAGTCCTTTTGTTATGGAACTTCCTCCCTATAGGCTTCCCACTATAAAAGGACTTGCAATTCACACATGGGAAAGGACTTGGCAATATCTAAAAAAAGCGGGCACGATAATTTTGGGTTTTTCTGTGTTAATGTGGGCACTTATGACTTTTCCCGGACTTTCTAAGGAAGATCTTAAACTTTTTGAGAACAAAGAAAAACTAATCTTTGATGAACTTATAAAGTCAGACAAAGAAAGAAGGTGGATAAAAGATGTTTCAGACATAGACAAATTGAACAAGCTTTATGCACGGTTCTCTCAGATGGTGGAAGAAGGCAAAAGAGAGGAGATTAAAGATATAGAAAGATCGCGGCTTTTCCCTATTGTTAAAAGTGCGTATTTCATGGAAAATGGCACAGCAGCAGTACCGGATGAGTTAAGAAAAGTAGCTCAAGCTTATGTTGAGTTTAGAAAAAAGATGCGACTCTTGAAAAAAGAGAAAGAACTTGTAAAGATAAATAAAACCTTTGCAGGATATCTTGCAAAAAAGATGGAGTTTATTACTAAACCCTTAGGATTTGATTATAGAGTTAACATAGCTCTTATTGGAGGATTTGCTGCAAAGGAGGTTATTCTCTCTACCCTTGGTACTGCGTACTCCATAGGGAGCGAAAAAGAAGAGTTATCTCTTTCTGAAAGACTGAGAAATGACCCCGCTTGGAATAAAGGAAAGGCTTTTGCACTCATGGTTTTTATAATGCTTTATGTTCCTTGTATGGCAACGGTTGCAAGTATTGTAAAAGAGACATCCTGGAGATGGGCGATCTTTTCCGTATGTTTTAACCTTCTTTATGCCTATACAATATCTTTTGCGGTCCTAAATCTAAGCAGACTGCTGTAATAAAAATAAAGGAGGGGGCTGTGATGACCCAGATAGAAAAGATTCCTTTTACAAAAGAGGGCTTAAAAAAACTTAAAGAGGAGCTCGAATATTTGGAAAAAGTAGAAAGGCCCAAGAACATAAAAGCCATTGAAGAAGCCAGGGCTCACGGAGATCTGAGCGAAAATGCCGAATATCACGCTGCAAAGGAAAGACAATCTTTTATAACAGGCAGGATAAATGAGCTAAAGGATATAATCGGGAGATCAGAGGTTATAGAACCAGAAGAAGGCCCGGCAGATAAGGTGGTGTTTGGCAGAACTGTGGTTTTGTACAATATAAACACGGATCAGGAAGAGGTGTATCAGCTGGTTGGCCCGTATGAATCTGATCCAGAAAACGGTAAGATATCCGTCACTTCTCCTCTTGGTCAAGCTCTTATAGGTAGAGAGAGAGGAGACGAAGTAAAGGTAAAAACTCCTGGTGGGGTTCAGGAGTACGAAATAGTAGACATAAGGTAGATAAGAGGAGAAGTTCTGATGCTAAGCATTGAGTCGATAGAGTATGGAAAGAGAGTGACATTAAGGTATAAGATGCAAGTTATTCTTTCTGACGGGAAGAGGTTGGATAAAGAGCATGAAAGGGTTATCGATTTTATATATGGTGTAGAAGAGCAACCCAAAAGCTTAGAGAAAGCCATATATGGTGCAAAAAAAGGTGACAGGTTAAAGGTTCATATACCAGCTCGAGAGCTATACGGAGAGAGAGATGAAAATCTTGTACGAGAGATACCGAAAAAAGGCTTGATAAAGCAAAGAGTAAGAAAAGGCCAATACTATAGACAGATAAAAAATGGCACTCTAATTTCATTTAAGGTTTTGGATATAAAATCAGATTCTGTAGTAGCCGATTTCAATCCGCCCATGGCGGGAGTGTCTACTGACTTGGATATCGAGATATTGGATGTAAGGAAGGCGAGTTCTTCAGAGATCGAGTTAGCGAAAAAAGTGGAAGCTAAAAGAAAAATAGGATGTGAATAATATGAGCACAAAGATCTTTATACATGGTCTGGAAAGCAGCAGTCAGGGACTAAAGGGTAAGTTTTTCAAGCAAAATTTTCCGGATATGATAGTACCTGATTTTGTTGGTTCATTGGAGCAAAGGATGAAAAAATTGAAAGATGTACTGAATGGAAAAGACCACATAGTTATAGTGGGTTCGAGTTATGGCGGTCTTATGGGCACTATTTTTACTATAGAGCACGAAGAAAAGGTGAAAAAACTTGTTTTGCTTGCTCCCGCTATAAATTACCTGAATATGGCGTTAGAGACACTTGGCATAAAGGAGAAAAGAGTTCAGGTGCCCACTTGGATATATCATGGTAAAGACGATGATGTTATTCCTTTACAAGAAGTAAGGCCTGTGGCAGAAAGAATATTTGTAAACTTGTCTTTTAATGTAGTAGACGATGATCATTATCTCCACAATACCTTTTTTAACATCCCTTGGAATTCCTTCTTAAATGAGTGAGTATGTAAGGGTTGCTGTTTCTGTTCCCTTGAGAGAGACCTTTTCTTATTGTCTTCCCAAAAGTATGAACGGCAAAGACTGGACAGGATATGCTGTTCTGGTTCCCTTTGGTAACCAGACAGTAACCGGTTTTGTGCTTGGAAAAGAGGATCATGTGGATAAGGATATAGAAATAAAGCCGATTATAGATGTATTAAGTGATTCTCCTCTTTTTACAAAAAAGATGGTAAGGTTTTTTGAGTGGATATCTGAATATTACTTTTACCCTATAGGCCAAGTAATTCACTGGTGTGTCCCTTCTCTGTTTAATGTAAGCCGTTTTTTTACAGCCACTATAACCAGAAAGGGCAAAAAGGTCATAGAAGAGCTTCCCGCTACAAACAAGGAAAAAGACATCCTTTTGTGGATAATGCAAAATCCCGGTAAAAAGGTGGAAGCTTCCATAACCCTTCTTAAAGAAATGCAGGAAAAAGGATGGATCAAGCTGAGCAGACAGATAAGGAAAAAGAAAAAAGGCCCTCTCATGAGAAAATTTGTAAAGATCTCTCAAGGAATAGACCTAAAAAAGGTCATTAAGGAGCTGAAAGAGGAAGAAAAAAAACTGCTGGCTATTTTAGACCGAGATAAAGAGATTCCACTCTTTAAGCTCAAAAATGAATTTGCAAACATTTACTACTTAGCAAATAAGCTGCAAAAAAAAGGGGTTGTGGAAACTTTTGATGCCCCGGTCTATAAGGACATAGATGGTCATTTTATAGCCCCTATAAATATTCCTGAAAGACTGGAAGACCAGCAACTGGCAGCTATATCAAAGATAGTCAATGCGTTAAACAAGTCTGAGTTTTCTGCGTTCCTTTTATTTGGAGTAGCAGGCAGCGGTAAGACAGAAGTTTATTTTAGAGCTACCGAGGCCGCTATAAATGCGGGAAAGCAGGTTATCCTTATGCTTCCCGAAATTTCCCTTGCTATTTATATGGAATCTCTCTTTAGAGCAAGGCTTGGAGAAAGAGTGGCTATATATCACAGCAGGTTAAGTGAAGGAGAAAGATACGATCAGTGGATAAGAATGATAAAAGGAGAGGTGGATGTGGTAATTGGTGCCAGGTCTGTTTTGTTTGCTCCCTTGCCCAGACTCGGATTAATCGTGGTGGATGAAGAGCACGATCCGTCCTACAAGCAGGAAAATACACCCTATTATCAAGCAAGAGATTCAGCAATAATGAGAGCCCAGATCGAAAAAGCGGTTGTTGTGCTTGGCTCAGGTACCCCTTCTGTCCAATCCTATCATAACTGTCTGTTGGGAAAGTGTAAATTGATACTGATGAAAAAGAGGGTGGATAAGAGACCTTTGCCCGATATAGAATTGGTGGACATGAGAAGAGAGAAGGGCAAAGGTATATTTAGCACAAGGCTTATTTCTGCGATAGAAGAAAACTTGAAGAAAAAAGAGCAGACCATTCTCTTTTTTAACAAGAGAGGCTTTTACAGGTTATATGTATGCCGGGGATGTGGCAGACCACTTAGTTGTCCAAACTGTGAGGTGAGTCTCGTTTATCATTTAAAAGAAAGTCAGCTTAAATGTCACTATTGCGGTTATCACACAACAGAACCTGATAAATGCTATTTCTGTGGAGGAAGAATGTTTAGAACCCTTGGTTTCGGAACAGAAAGAGTGGAAAAAGAAGTGTCAGATCTTTTCCCACATGCCAAGATAGCAAGAATGGATACAGACAGTGTTAAAAGAAAGGGTTCTGTAGCTCGTCTTTTGAGAAGATTTTTAAACAGAGAAATAGACATCCTTATCGGAACCCAGATGGTGACAAAAGGGTACCACTTCCCCTATGTAACGCTTGTAGGCGTTATCCATGCAGATGTTTCTCTTTTTTTTCCGGATTTTAGAGCACCAGAATGGACATTTCAGCTTTTATCTCAGGTTGCTGGAAGGGCAGGCAGAGGAGAGCAAAAAGGGAAAGTAATAATCCAGACATACAATCCTGAACATTATTCAATCCAGTCTGTGGTAAGACACGATTATCTCGGCTTTTTTACAGAAGAAAGGAAGCTCAGATCAGCTTTAAGATATCCTCCCTTTTCTCATCTTACATGTTTGAGGTTTCAGGGGAATATAAAAGCTAATGTGGCAGAATCTGCGTACTATGTAGCAGGGCTGATAAAGGATGTGTTAAAAAAAGACGATCACTTAACTGATAAAGTGGACTTGCTTGGTCCAGTGGAAGCTCCTATATCAAAGATGAAAGGAAAATTCAGATGGCATCTTTTTTTAAAAACATTTAGTCCCTATGTACACACCCAAGTGCTAAGAAATATTCAAGGCATAGCAAATAGGTTTTTAAAGACAAAAGCCGTAACCCTTACATGGGATGTGGATCCATACTATATGTTATAGTTACTTAAGCAGTACTGCTGCCATGTAACCCACTACTCGGGAGTGATCTCCAGTTACATCCCCTGAATTGGCATACTTCAGTACCATAGCTTTTTTTACACCGAGTTTTTGGGCAATAAGAATAGCGGTTATTATAGCACCCTTGCCACATGCCTCGCACTTTCCACTTATGGTATCTCTGTTTAATCCATATGGATCCATGTGCCTTACATGTTCTATAAGGATTTTATCCATATCTACTGCTTCAGTATAGCTGTGGTAATGGGATAGATCGCTACTTGCCAATATAAGCGTTGGTTCTTTTTCTCTTCTTATAAGTTTCAATATAGCCTGAGCAAGCTCCTTACATACATGGATGTCCTGCTCCCCCATAAGAATGGGCACGATTTTAAAGTCTTTTTTAAGCACCACTTGTAAAAATGGAAGTTCAATCTCCAAACAGTGTTCAAAGGCATGTGCCATAGGTATGTAGCGAATCTGGTCTGATTCCTTTATTAGCTTTTTTGCAAACTCTGTATCCACTTTTACTATTCCTAAAGGGGTTTCATATCCTTTCTGCAGGTTTACAGATACTCCATAAAAAAATGCTCTGTGACATGGCCCTATCATGATGATCCTTTTGTACTTTTTTCCTTCTATTGCTTTAAATGCGTATGCCGCAACACCTCCAGAGTATACATATCCGGCATGAGGCACGATAATGGCCTTAATTTGACCGTGTATAGGGGGTATGTGAGCATTAGAAAGAAATTTTTTTATTGTTGTTAAAAGTTCCTCTTTATCAGCAGGATACCATGTACCCGCTAATATACTCGGTCTTATCTCAGGCAGTGCACTGGCAAACCTGCAGAAGAGAAGCGGCAGGACGAAGAATAGTGTTGTAGCTAAGTGTAAGTATCTTTTCATTTTTTCTTTTTTGGAGTATATGAAAAAACAACCTCTTTGATCAAGAACTATTTATTCTGTTACTTTGTCGTTGCATAACTTGCAATAAGATAATATACTACTGGCCGTGATTTGTTAGCTTATGAAGGTGGACATAAAACAGATCCCAATCGGTCCTTTTCAGGTGCTTACTTATATCGTTTCATGTAGCGGAAAAGCAGCTATTATAGACCCTGCTGGTGATGAGGATCGTATAATAAGTATAATAGAAGAAAGCGGTTTGGAACCTCTTTACATCTTAAATACTCATGCCCACGCAGATCACATTTTTGGAAACAGAAGACTCAGAGATTACTTTGGTATTCCGGTATGTATGCATGAAGAAGAAAAGAGGTTTTTCTCGGATAAAAAAGTAATAAAACAGATGGAGAAAGAATTGGGAATAAAGACAGACTTCTTTGTTGACAAAGAGTTAAAGGATGGACAAATACTTCCTTTGGGTGATTGTACTATAAAGGTAATTCATACCCCAGGTCACAGTCCCGGTTCAGTATGCTTTTTGATAGAAAAAAATCTCTTTACTGGAGACACCCTGTTTGTAGGTGCTGCGGGAAGAACGGACATAATAGGAGGATCCTTAGATTTACTTCTTTCTTCTTTAAAAAGATTGATTGAGCTTCCTCCTGACACTATTGTCTGGCCCGGGCATGATTACGGAGAAAAACCATACTCTACTATAGCAGAAGAGAAAAAACAGAATCCGTACATAACAGATTTTTTATATGAATAAAGTCAAGATGTATCAGATAGCTTCTTTGTTGCTTGCTTTTTGTTTTCTTTTTTCCTGTAAGAATAAAGTAAAAGCAGGTGCTATAGCTCCAGACTTTGTGCTTTCAGATTTAGATAATCGTCTCGTTTCCTTAAAGGAATACAGAGGAAAGTTTGTTCTGTTAGACTTTTGGGCCACTTGGTGTTATGCATGCAGGATGTCTATACCTGAACTTATAAGGCTGCAGAGAAAATATAAAGAAAAAGGATTCTGCATTCTTTCTATCTCTTTGGACAGTCCTTACTATGTAAGCAACGAAGATTTGATAAAGTTCAAGAAGATGCTCGGTATAAACTATCTGATACTGAGAGGTAACATGAAAGTAGTAGAAGATTACTTTGGAGATGAAAAACCGGCTATTCCCACGATGTTTTTGATAGACAGGGACGGCAGGATCAGAGAAAAAATTGTGGGCTTTGATCCTGTAGCACTGAGAAAAGCAATGGAGAGGTATCTAAAATGATAGTGGACTTTCATACACATATATTTCCCCCTTCTGTTAAACAGGACAGAGAAAAGTTCTTTGATGATGCAGGATTCAAGCTTTTGTATTCTTCCAAGGATGCAAAGATCATCACAGCTGAAGAGCTTGTGTCTGCTATGGAAGAGAACGGGATAAAAAGAAGTGTAACCTTTGGTTTTCCGTGGAAGGATGAAAAAAATTACAAAATGCACAACGATTACATTATCGAATCTGTTCTTAAGTTTCCTGAAAAGTTATGGGGTCTTTGCTGTTTGTATCCCGATGGTAGTAAAAGCTCAGAACATGAAGTGGAAAGATGTCTGGACGCAGGTTTGAAAGGAGTGGGGGAGATCGCTTTTTATGACTCTGACATGACCCCAGAGGTAATAGATTCGCTAAAGGGGATTGCACAAATATGCCTGCATCGTAATTGTCCGATATTGCTTCATACAAACGAACCTGTAGGTCATGTTTATCCAGGAAAAAGCCCCATGAGTCTTTCTGCACTATATTCTCTGCTTAAATCGTATCCTGACAACAAATTTGTGCTTGCTCATTGGGGAGGTGGTCTTTTTTTCTATGCTCTTATGAAAAAAGAAGTAAAAGAGGTATTAAAGAATGTTTGGTTTGACACAGCAGCTTCTCCATATCTATACAAGAAAGACATATATACCATTGCATCATATATATTAGGGCCAGAGAAGATCCTTTTTGGAAGTGATTATCCTCTTATTTCTCCTTCCAGATACTTTGATGAAATGGAACAAGCAGGCATTTCTTCTGAAGAAGCAGAAAAGATTGTCGGGAAAAATGCGATGAGGCTTTTAGAATGAAGCGTCTGGAACGGATAAGGGCAGTAATATTCGATTGCGATGGAGTGCTTTTTGATTCAAAACGGGCTAACATAGAATTTTATAACAGTATAAGAGCTCACTTTGGTCTTCCTCCCATGGATAAAGAGGAAGAGGATTATGTTCACATACACACAGCTCATGAGTCCGTAAATTATATCTTCAGAAACACGCCTCAACTAAGGGAGAAAGCGCAACAATATAGGTTAAACATGGATTACACACCTTTCATAAAGTACATGAAAATGGAACCGGGTTTGATTCAGGTTTTAGAAAAATTAAAGGGATCTGGTTTTAAGTTAGCGATAGCAACAAATAGGAGTAATACGATAGGTCCTGTTTTGGAATACTTTAAACTAAAACATTTTTTTGATGTGGTCATATCTTCCTTAGATGTAAAACATACAAAACCGCATCCTGAATCTTTGTATAAGATTCTGAGTCATTTTGGAATATCTAATAAAGAGGCAGTATATGTAGGGGATTCATCTGTGGACTATGAAATGGCAAAGGCAGCAGAAGTTCCTTTTATTGCATATAAAAATAGGAATCTGAACTCAGATTACCATGTGGATAACCTACTGGACATATTGAGGCTTTTGCCTCCATCCAATTAGACCCTTTTTTGTGTCAAGAAAGACAAGATGTGCCAGCTTTGGAATCTCATCTGGAGAAAACGGCAGTTTTTTAAACAACTTCTTTTCTACATCTTGACAGAGTTCAAAATTTTTTCTTATGGCCTCTGCTATATGTTTATCCCCTTTGCTGTACCTGTGGATTATATAAGCCAACCTTTCGCTTAAGTTTACGATCTTATCATGGTTTACTCTTTTATCTGAGTAGTATATTATCTCCTTTTCTGAGCAGCCGGCATGTGGATCGAACTTTTTAAGTATAACGTGCTCGGCTATTAATTCTGAGATTTCATCAAAACCGTGCTGATTGCATATTCTTATCCCGATTTCTACATGATCTTTACCTGTTCTAAGACCTTCTGTTTTTCCAATATCATGCAGTAGCGCGCCAGCAATTACTTTTTTAATAGAGATTGACTCTCCCGATCTTACGAGAAAATAAGATATTACATACGCTACCTTTGTTACCACTATGGAATGAGCTTTTATGTTTTGTAGCATAGATTGTTCTTCCATTACCTTTATACATTCTGCTATGTCTGGGATCATCTTAAACTACCTATCATTATCTTCGGGATTATGCTATTATATGATCGGCTTAAGAAAGGCAAGAAAAAAGAGGGGAGGGATAAGATACGGATTTTTCACAACAAAATCTAAAGATCACCACCTTTCACATCCTCAGTAAAGAAAAAAAGCATTTAAGAAGCCAGCTCAGACTTCATTCCAAGTGGAAAAAGACGGTTCTTATACTTCCTGTTCTTTCTACCGAATATACTGATCCCCGTAACAGACCCGTGTTTAAGAATATCTTAAAACAGCTAAAAGAAGTAACATATCTTTCTAACATCATTATTGGATTGGACAGGGCAACAGAAGAGGAGGCGTTTTTCTTGAGAGATATGCTGAAAGAGATAGGGCTTAAAAACTGGATTATACAATGGAATGACGGAGAAGGGTTTAGCGGTATATACAAAAAACTGGCAGAAGCGGGGTTCAATATAGTTCAGCCTGGAAAAGGGAAAAATCTGTTCTTAAGCTTTGGTATAGCTATAGCACTGGGTGCTGAATCCGTAGGCGTGATAGATGCGGATATAAGAACATTTAAAAGAGAGCAGTTGGACAGACTTCTTTATCCAGTAGTAGTTTTAAACTATGACTTTTCAAAGGCCTATTATGCAAGAATTGCCAACAATACCATGTATGGTAGAGTAAAAAGACTCCTTTTGGACCCGTTACTTCTTTCTTTGAAAAGGAAGTTTACAGAGACGAAAGAAGAGAAGATGTTAAATCTTATAGAGTTTCTGTTAGGATTCAACTACCAGCTTTCAGGAGAGGTAGCTTTTCATATTGATCTGTTGAAGAAGATGAGAGTTGCAACTAACTGGGGAATAGAAATATTTACACTGATAGAAGTTTACAGGAAAGCCTCTTCTTGTGCACAGGTAATGTTTAGTGAAGAACCTTTTGATCACAAACATCAAGAAATATCTCCAGAAGATCATACAAAAGGGTTGAATAAAATGGCCACCGATATTGTGACTACCCTTATGCACGCACTTATAGTAGAAGAAGGCCTTGAGATCTCAGACACCTTTTTTAGAGATCTGGCCATACTGTACCAAGCAGTAGCAGAAGATCAAATAAAAAAGTATTCTGATGACGCCAGCTTCAGTAATCTTCATTATGACAGAGATGCTGAAGAGGATATGGTGAAAAAGGTTTTTAGAAATTCTATATTGCAAGCAGGAGACTATCTTGCTTCTCCTTACAGGCTTACTGAAAAATTTTTAAGACTCGTTCACACATTTCCTGAATTTAAGCCATTTTTAGACAATGGCTTAGCAGAGGCTATAGTCAAAGTGGAAAAGAAGGCTACCCAGACGGTATTCGAGATACCGCAGACAGTTTCTTGGGAGAGAGTGTCTAATAAGCTTCCGAGGATATTTTACGACCTAATAGATGTAGTGGAGCAGGAAAAAAAGAGATTTGCGTAAGATAAGGTGTCCAAATATAGTTATATTTACTGATCTGGATGGCACTCTTCTTTCCACACAGGATTATAGCTGGAAAGAAGCAGAGCAATCCTTAGAGTTGTGTAGAAAACTCGGGATTAGTGTGGTTTTAATTTCAAGCAAAACGAGAGCAGAAATAGAGGTGATAAGAGACGAGATGGAAATAAATACTCCATTTGTATCTGAGAATGGGGGAGCAATTTTTGTAGAAAAATATGATAAGCCATTAGAAGGAGCCAAGTTTGACGGCAAATATTTTAGACTCGAGTTAGGGGTTCCATATAATGTGCTTGTAAAGGCGTTAAAAGAATTAAAGGAAGAACTTGGATGGAATATAAAAGGCTTTTCTGATATGAGTGTGGAAGAGATAGCTTATCTTACAGGTCTTGATCTTTCTTCTGCCTATTTAGCTTCGCTTCGGGAATATGATGAACCTTTTTTAATATTAGATGAGGTTAGAGACATATCACCTCTGGTTAAACTGGCTGAGGATAGAGGGTTAAGGGTGTTTAAAGGAGGAAGGTTTTACCACATTCAAGGTAATAATGATAAAGGAAAAGCGGTGCAAGTTCTTAAATCTTGGTATAAAAAGGCCAAAGGTGATATAATTACGGTCGCGATAGGTGACAGCCCTAATGATTTCCCCATGTTTACGGAAGTGGAGTATCCTGTGCTTATCCTGTCTGGGAGGCAGTATCGTCTTAATATCCCAAATCTAAAGGTAAGCAGATTTCAGGGGCCAAAAGGCTGGAACGAGGAGGTGTTAAGCATTATTGAAAAACTCTGTTCCTAAAGGAGGTTGCAGAATGATAGAAATAAATCCACACGGGGTTAAAGAAGCAGATATAGTGGTGGCTATTCCTTCGTACAATGAGGCAGATTCTATAAGTTTTCCGGTAACACAGGCAGATAAAGGGCTTGTTAAGTATTTTGGTGATAAAAAAGCGGTGATAATAAACTGTGACAACAATTCTCCTGATAATACGAAAGAGGTTTTTTTGAACACCTCTACTCAGGTACCTAAGATTTATATTTCCACTCCTGCCGGGGTTAAAGGAAAAGGAAATAACTTTCGAAATCTTTTTAAAAAAGTCTTAGAGTTAAAAGCAAAGGCCATAATTGTAATTGATGCAGATCTTAAGAGCATAACTCCTGAATGGATAAAACACTTAGGTGAACCTCTTTTCAATGGCTTTTCTTATGTTGCTCCGCTTTATGTAAGACACAAATATGACGGAACAATAACCAACGGGATAGCTTATCCGCTGACCAGAGCTTTATATGGTAGGAGAATAAGACAGCCTATAGGCGGAGATTTTGGTTTTAGTGGAAAGCTGGCCAAGATATACTTGGAAAGTAAGCTGTGGGATGACTATATCGCCAACTTCGGGATAGACATATGGATGACCACATTAGCTATATGTAACAGAGTCAGGGTATGTCAGGCATTTATGGGAAAGCCGAAGATACACAGGGTCAAAGACCCTGGTGCAGACTTAGGCCCTATGTTTAGGCAGGTAATTGGCACAATATTTAAGATGATGACATACTTTGATTCTTTTTGGTTGAAGATAAAATATAGCCGTCCTACTGCTATATTTGGATTCGGCTTGGGAGAAACAGAAATGCCCCCGGAGATAAAAGTAAATACAGAGAGATTGAGAGAAAAGTTTCACGAAGGATTTACCACTTATAAGGATATATGGGAGCAGATTTTGTCAAAAGATGTTTACAGAAAACTACTTGAGATCAAAGACCTAAAAAAAGAGCATTTTAATTTTCCTGTTGATTTGTGGGCAAGACTTTTATTTGATATAGCCATATCTTACAGAGATGTTGTTGTGGACAGGGATCTTATGATGGAGTCTCTCATTCCGCTTTATTTTGGAAAGACCCTGTCTTTTGTAAAAAAGACAGCGAGTATGTCTATTGCTCAGGCAGAAGGAGTTATAGAGGATGAGTGCATGGTGTTTGAGATGACAAAACCTTACTTGGTAAAAAGATGGAAGTCAACCGAATCTATCACTTCTGCTCGGGTCCAAAGGGCTTAAATCTTATTATCAGAGCTGGCAGAAGAGCAAGATCTGCCACAAGAGCAACTATCATTGCCAGACCTGTGAGTATTCCAAAATATATTGTTGGTATAAAGTTGGAAAATATCAGAATAGAAAAACCCACCGTTATAACCAGAGTCGTATAAAACATGGCATAAGCTATGGTGTCGTGACATTTGTACATGGTTTCCAGATAATTTCTGCGTACTTTAAACTCTTGTTCAAACCTGTGTATGTAATGAATCGTATCGTCCACAGCAATTCCCATGCTGATGGAAGCAATAGTTATGGTCATTACATCTAAGTGGATGTTGCTCCATCCCATAAATCCAAGAATAAATATAACTGGCAGTATGTTAGGAAATATCGCCAGAAGAGAAATCTTAGCGGATCTGAAAAGTACAAGAAACATCAGCATAAGGAGTATGGCTGTAAATCCAAGGGTAAGGATCTGGGATCTGAAAAGGCTTTGCAGTATGTTATTGTAAAGGACAAGCACCCCTGCCAGATGGAACTGGTCTTTTTTTAACCCAAGTTTGTGGATAAAGTCGTGTTTTATCTTTTTTAAGAGAGCATTTCTTCTGAGTGTCTTACTGGAGTCTATTATCCGAGCTATGAAGTGTGCTTCATTGTGCTCTATTGAAACAAACGGTTTTATTATCATCTCCTTAAATTTTTGAGGTAACTTGGTATATAAAAGGGCAAGCTCGAAGTTGTCCAGTGGTTTGCCCTCATTGAGTCTTTTTATAAGTTTTATCATAGTGGCTAAGGAAAGAACTTTTCCTATCTGCGGCAGGCTTTCTAAGTAGTCGTGCACTTTTTCTATTAATTCGATCTTGTCATATGTAAACCAATATTGAGCTTTATTTACAGGTTCTTCAAATTCTTCAAATTCATCGAATATATCTTGATCCTTTGTATTAGTGGGACTTATTGTATTAACATTTTTTTTATCTTCTTCTTTTCCAAACTCTATGATTACATCTAAAGGGGTTGTACCTCCCAGTTTTTGATCTATGAATTTTAGTCCTTGATATATTTCTGTTGTGTGTTTGAAGTAATCTATAAAACAGTTTTCTACTTCCAACTTGGAAATTCCTACCAAGCTAACCACTAAGACTATCAAACTGACCAGTATTATAGATCGTTCATGACCGTCTACCAGTTTTGCAAAGAATTTTGTTACCCCAAAGTCTGTTTTTTTCTTTTTTAGCGGAGTTACTTTCTTAAGCAGCATCACTTCAGCCGGGAAAAATATAAATGTAAGAAGAAGAGACACCAAAAGACCAACGCTCATCATCCATCCAAATGTTCTCACCGGCTTTATATCGCAGAGTAATAAGGAAGAAAAGCCAGCTATAGTAGTAAGTGTGGTGTAAAGACAAGGGGTGAATTTATCTTGAATGGTATTTCTGATCAAAATCCTGTTAGATATTGCAGGATCTTCGGAATGAAATTCTTCGTATCTCACAATAAGGTGAATAGCTATTGCCATGGTGAGGATTAGCTGAAGGGATATAAAATTAGAAGATATGACCGTAACTTCCCAATCAAATATGCCAAGTATTCCCATCATAACTATAACAGAGAATCCACAGCACAACATTGGCAGGATAATCCATCTCGGTTTTCTAAAAGAGAACCCCAATGTTACTAACATAAATATAAAAACACCAAATCCAAATACTTTTAAGTCATTGTGGATAAACTTAACCAGATCGTCTGCTATAACAGGAAGTCCTCCCAGTATTATTTTGGCATGTTCAGAGTATTTGTTTACTATACTTCGTATTTGTTCTATGTCTTTGTGTCTCTGATCTCTTATTCTGTCCAAATAGGCTCTTATTTTTTTTGAAAGTCTTTTATATTCTTCTTTTTCTTTTTTATTTAGACCTTCGGAATACTTTTTTTGGACAAGCTTATCTCTTTTGTCTACGAGCTCGTCGTATTTTTTATCAAGCTTAAATATTACCTGTAACGCGGTGGCATCTAACTCTGGACTGACCAAAAGATTTCTATAAAGTGGACTATTTTTGAATTCTTCTTTTGCCAACTCTATATCTATACCAGGACTTTCAAGGGTGGGAATGTTGTTTATAAGGTCTTTTACATGCATTCTTTTAGCAGTTTCTATGAGAGGTACATTTAAGATAGAAACTACACTTTCCACACTTTTTATTCGCTTTTTTATCTCGTTCTGTATGTGGGATATCTCAGAAAGAGCCTTTGGAGAGAATAGATCCATTTTGTAAGGCTTATAAGTGATTACTATAAAGTCTTTTACACCGTATCTTTTACATATGGTTCTCCAGTACAGAAGGTCTTTATCATTTTCGTTTAAAAGGGTTTCTGCGGATGCATCTATCTTAAACTCTCTCGCATGATATCCAAAAAAGGTAATCATGCACAGGAAACACACAATAGTTATGAGGGGATGCCCTAAGATAATTCTGTCAAACAGGTCAATCCCTTTGATAAGCTTTTTTTTCATTTTTTATTATTTTTGGGTTAGTTTTTGCAGTTCTTCGAATAAGCCTTTGATCCCGCTCTTTTTTATAATCTCTGTAAACTGAGATCTATAAGTTCTTACGATACTTACCCCTTCTACCTCTACATCATAGATCTTCCATCCTTTTGGAGACTTCCAGAACTTATACAGAACCGAAAATTTTTCATTTTTGGAGGTTACTACAGAAGGAACATATATTATGTTTTTCTTTTTTTGGATAGCGGGCTTGAAACTTATCGTTTCGTTACCATAGATGTCCACTCTATCCAGATATACCATTCTGAGTCTTTTTACAAATAAATCCACAAATCTTTTTTGTTGCTCTGAACTTAATTCAGACCAATATTTTTTTCCTAAGGTAAGCTTGGACATAGTTGTAAAATCAAACAATGGTTTTGCAATGTCAAATATCTTCTGTTTCTTTTCCTCCTGGCTTATATCCTTTTTCCTGATTACAGAAAGTATCTGGTCAGTTTTAGCTTTTATTAGACTTTCTACATAGCTTTTTTCGTCAGAACAAAAACCTCTAATGGTTAGAAACAGAAATATTGTGCACAATAGTATTGCTATTTTTCTCATGACTCTACTCCTTTATTTGTTTTATTCTCATCTGCTCATATGCATCTCTTATGAATATATAATAGTCCACAGCACCTTTTTTCATACTTTCGTATTCCCCTATGTGAAGAGATGTGTAGTTTATTTTTTCAAATGCACGGGCAGCAAGCAATATCCACCAATCCAGCAGATATGTAGCAGGCTGTGTAAATATATCTCCTGCTTTGCCAATGGTGTCTCTCAGATTAGACGGCCCTATAAATGGCCACACTATGTAAAAGACGCTTCCCATGTGGTAATATCCTAAGGTCTGTCCAAAGTCCTCTTTTCGAGGTTCTAAGTGAAACCACTTTTTAGCAGGGTCTGTAAAGCCAGCTATTCCAATGGTACTATTTATTACAAATCTTGTTAATTCTATACCAGCATTTTTTAATTTTAACTGTAATAAGTTGTTTACAAATCTAATAGGGAATCCCAGATTTTTAAAACATCTGTCTATGCTTAGCCTTACGGTTTCTGGCACTATTTTTGCGTAGCCTTTTGCAACCGGTTTGAGAGCATAGAAGTATGCTCTGTCGTTAAAGGTTGTAATTGCTCGGTTATAGGGTTGAAGAGGGTCTCTGACTACCACCTTTTCGGGTAGTCCAAATTCTTCTTCTAAAGAACTGCCTTTTTGTTTATCTGAAGCAATACATACCCAGGGCATAATGACAAGAAAAAGAAATACAAAAAAGATCACATTTTTCTTTTTCATGGGTTTTCCCTCCTTTTTGGGAACAGATCTGATTTTTCTATATAAAATAAAGAGCTGGGCTGTCAACTTATCTTTTCCTTTACTTCATCTGATTTTTTAGTCAAAATTATCACCCAAAAAACAGGGAGGGTAGGCTTTAGATGGCGAAGCTGAACCCATTTAATCGTTATGATGAAAATCCAATAATACAGAGGAACGATATACCTTATCCGTGTAATACGGTTTTTAATGCTGCTGCCTGTAAATTCAATGATGAGTATATACTGCTTCTGCGGATAGAAGATTTGCGAGGATACAGTCATCTGACAATAGCAAGATCA
>CAYMUI010000013.1:0-5392 GCA_964393645.1 uncultured Desulfobacterales bacterium
GCCATAACCCCTAAGACTATGGATATGTTAAAAAGGTTGATAGCAACGATTTTAAGAAAACTCGTAAAAGAAGAAAAAGCAAAGGAGATATTACTAAGATTAAACGCACTCATAAAAAACATTATGTTTAGAGCAAACTACCTTTCCCTTATGCTGGAGAATCCTACTGTAATAGAGCATCTCATAAAATTGGCAAAAGAGAGTTCTTGGATAATCTCTTTCGTCTCAAGATTTCCTGTGCTTTTAGACGAACTTATTGATCCCAGAAACCTCTATTCTCCTCCTGCAAGAAGCGATTTAGAAAAAGATATGAACTACAGATTGGGCATAGCAGACCCCGAGGATGTGGAATCGCAGATGATTCAGCTTTCTTTACTGAGACACACCAATACCCTCAGGGTTGCAGCTTCAGATATAGCAGGAATTATCTCTGTGAGAGAAGTGAGCTCCTACCTTACAGATATAGCAGAGGTGGTCTTGGAGGCATCCATGAAACTTGCCTGGAAAAATTGTCAAAGAAAGCCTTCCATGAAAAACATAAGTATAAGAGAAGGCGAAGGATTCTGCATAATAGGTTATGGAAAGCTGGGAGGAAAAGAGCTTTCTTACTCATCTGATTTGGATCTCATCTTTCTTCATTGCGGAAAGACTGCTGATCAGATCGCCTTTTATACAAAGGTGGCACAGCAGATTATATACTTGCTTACGACACACACTATGATGGGAAAAGCGTACGAGGTAGACACAAGACTCAGACCAGATGGAAGCTCTGGAGTCTTGGCAGTAAATGTAGAATCTTTTAGGGAATATCAAATGAAAAGAGCATGGACTTGGGAGCATCAAGCACTTTTGAGGGCAAGACCAATTTGCGGGGACAATAAGATTAAAGAAGAATTTGAAAAGATAAGACATGATGCCCTTACCAAAAAGAGAGATAAAGGTCTGTTGTTTAAAGATGTATGGGATATGAGACAGAAGGTCATATCTCAGCTCAGTAAAAGGACACCAGGGCTTTTCCATCTAAAAAATGATCCAGGAGGGGTGATTGACATAGAATTTATCATTCAGTTTTTAACATTACTAAACGCTCCTTCACACCCAGAACTACTAAGATGGAGATCTCACATGCACTTCTTAGATGAGCTGGAAAGACTGAATCTTGTAGAAAAAGAAGACGCCTCTGTACTGAGAAGTGCTTACATACAGATGAGACACACCATACACAGACTTTCGCTTCAGGAGACGAAATTGGTGGTAGAAGAAAGCCAATTCAAAGACACAAGAAAAAAGGTTCTCGATATATGGGAAAAACTAAGTAAAGATTTTCTTCCCACAAAAGACTCTGGTGAAAAATAAATAAGACAAAGCACCACTTCCAACCAGTAACACAAGTTTCAGCATTCCTGTTAAAAAAGCAGTGTCAGAACTAATAGCAAGATAGTTTTTGAGATTTTGTACCACAGCTCCCATAAGTAGAGCACATACTCCGAATCTTCCCGCATCTTTTACCACAGCCTTCAAAATGTCTTTGCCTACGGTTGGCAAAAGAAATGAGAAGAGCAGAAAGAACTGAACAGATGAAGCCAGAGAAAGTCCTAAAGCCAAGCCTCCGTGTTTAAGATACCTCATGAGAAACACACTTAATACAAAATTGGCCAAAAGTGCAACAGTAGCAATTTTGACCGGTGTTTTAGTGTCCTGCATGGCATAAAAAGCTGACACCAGAACTCTTACCCCTGAAAATGCCCACAATCCAAATGAATAAAACATAAGGGCATAATTTGTGTTTACAGTGTCTGTGTGGGTAAATGCCCCTCTTTCAAATAAGATCGTTATTATCGGCTCTCCTAACAGTATAAGCCCGACTGCTGCAGGAATTGAGATAAAAAAAGTCATATTTAAGGCTTTCTTAAAAGTTTCTCTAAACAGAGCTTTGTCATTGCTTGCCGCATGATCAGACAGAGACGGCAGGGCAGCAGTACTTATAGAAATTGCAAAGACACCTAAGGGAAACTGGACCAATCTATCAGCATAATACAGCCATGAGATACTACCTTTTGGCAGAAAAGAGGCAAGCAGTGTGCCGACGAATTGATTTAACTGATAAACCGCAGAGCCAAATATAGCTGGCAACATAAGAGTTCCAATTCTTCTTATTCCTGGATGATGGATCGATTCAAGAGACGGGATGATTCTAATACCATATTTCAAAGCCCAAGGAAGCTGTAAACACAACTGTAAAAATCCACCTATCAGCACTCCTATTGCCAAACCCACCACAGGAGTTTTTAAATATGGACATATCAAAAACGCACTTCCTATGATGCTTAAGTTTAAAAATATAGGAGCAGCAGCAGGTGCGGAGAAGTGTTTAAAGGAGTTCAGAACCCCCATAAAAAAGGCTACAAGACATATAAAAAACACATAAGGAAAGGTAATCCTTGTTAAAAGGACCGCAAGTCTGTATTGATAACTCGAGGTGCCAAATCCATATGCTTGGAGTCTCACTATCCATGGTGCTAAAATAATTCCGACTATGGCCACTGTTGCCAGCAAGACAGAAATAATGCTCAGGAATCCATTAGCCAGCCTGAGCGCATCTTTTTTGTCTTTTGACAGATATTCGGAAAATACCGGAATAAAAGCTACAGTAAGCGATCCTTCTCCAAAAAGGCGTCTTAATAGATTGGGTATCTTAAAAGCTACAAAAAAGGCGTCAGTTACCATTCCTGAGCCGAATACTTTGGCTATAACCATGTCCCTTACGAGCCCGAGAATACGGCTCAGGAAAGTAAAAAAACCTATTATGCTTGCTGCTTTTTCTATTCTACTTTTAAACGAGGCCAACGCGTCTTTCTTCTTGTTCCATAAGCCTTAGGTAAGCTGGCCTGAATTCCTTCCACAGTTTCAACCCTATGCAGGTTTGAACCGAAACTATCTTTTTCAATATCTCTTCGGTGGTGAGAGGGTTTATGGGAACTGCTCTTAAAACCACTATGTTATATGGTCTATATTTTGTGGATTCTAACTTTGTTCTTGAAACAAAGGTGGTGTCATCTTTTCTCAATTCTTTGTGAAGTTTTACATTTAGTGCGTTTATTAAGCAGTTTATCTTTTTTATCCTTTGCTCAAGCTCTTTGTTTTTCTTCTTGTTCGATTTGTATTCTTTAAAGAGAAAGTCTAATTCCTCTCGCACCTCTTTTGGAATAAACCTGTATATTAGTATAAAGAGCTCTGGATTGTTTAACACTTCAAAATTGCCGTTTTCTTCTAATATCCTTTTGAGAGTTTCGGTGGAATTTTTTGCGTGTTTAAATAAAAGCTTGTAACCCTCTTTTCCTATTATCTTCAACGCTGCCCATGGCTTA
Organism: uncultured Desulfobacterales bacterium; assembly: GCA_964393645.1. Lineage (GTDB taxonomy): Bacteria > Desulfobacterota > DSM-4660 > Desulfatiglandales > JALVZP01 > JALVZP01. The sequence continues at coordinate 3,369 of CAYMUI010000013.1, forward strand.
AGACATGAAAACGGTCTCGAACCTTCTATGGTAAAGCGACCTATGTCAACCGAATTTTTTCTTATTACATACTGAGACGAATACTTTATGTAGTTCAAATCCTTTTCGTTTCTAAACAGCACGATCCCCATTGTCATGGGACAGTAAAAAAGCTTGTGAGCGTCAATCGTTACAGAATCGGCTTTTTCTATCCCTTTAAAAAGAGGCTTGTATTCATCAACAAGCAATGCTGCTCCTCCCCAACACGCATCCACATGGAAGTGTGTTCCTACTTCCTGTGCGATCTCTGAAAGTTCTTCCAAGTTGTCCACATTTCCTGTTTCTGTGGTTCCGGCAATACCTATTATTGCTATAATCTTTGCTCTTTTCCTTCTTTTTCCTTCTGTAAGAAGTCTTACTTTTCTTCTAAGCTTCTTTGTGTCTATTTTGTAGTTATCATCTACAGGAATAAGCACCACATTCTCCTCACCTATACCGAGAATATTTGCTGCTTTTTTGATGGAGTAATGTCCCCTTGTAGAGACAATGATCACCCCTCTTGAATATCCGTAGTACTTGAGAGCCTTCTCCATACCTGTTACTCTTACTCCCGGAAAGTTCCCATCAGGTGGAAAGGCTTTTTCTCGAGCCACCAAAAGTGCCGTCAGATTTGCTATTGTTCCATCTGAGGTGACATTTCCTAATGCAACCTTTGGATTTTGAATATTTTTTTTGTAAAAACGCTCTTTTCTTCTGAAAACCAACTTGTGAAGCCAAGCAAGAACTTCTTTCTCCACAAAACTGGATGCCTTTGCTGTCTCTATCTTCACCTGATTCTGGTTAAGTGCCGCAATGATCATCTCCAAAAGTATCATGAAGTAGGGGATCGCGCTTATCATGTGTCCTATATAGTAAGGACTTCCCACTTTAACAGAGTGCTTTATTATCTTCTCTTTTATTTCTTTTAGAACATCTTTTATGAGCTGAGGTTTTTCAGGCACAGAGGTCTGACTAAATATCTTACTGAGCTCTGGAAGAGAGATACTGCTGTGTATCCCGCCTTTTTCTTGAAAAAAATCGTGAATCATCTCCAGCAGCTCATGTCCAAACTCTACAAATTTGTCAGGAGAGTCTGGCATTATAAATAACTTTTTCAGGTGCTCCATGTCAGCTTTGACCTCTCTCATAGCGCAAGCATCCTCTCTACTGCTGATATTGCTTTTTTTCTAATCTCATCTGAAACCTTTACTTCTGGTTCAAGCTTCTCTAAGGCACTTATTATTTCTTCAAGCCCGGTTTTTTTCATATCTGGACATATCATATCCGGATCCGCAGGTATAAACTCCTTGTCAGGACATGCTTTCTTTAAAGGATGTAAAATACCCACTTCTGTAGCTATTATGAACTTTTTATGCGGAACTTCCTTGGCATATTTTATCATACCAGAAGTGCTTTTTATAGCATCTGCAATCCTTAACACTTCTATCCTGCATTCAGGATGAGCTATAAACAAAGCATCAGGATGCTGAGCTTTTACCTTTTGAACCTGAGCCAGCGTAAGATTGTCGTGCACAGGGCAATATCCATCCCACCAGAATATGTTTTCTCTTTTGGAATACTCTTTTGCGTATCTTGCAAGATTTCTGTCAGGAGTCATAAAAATTGGTTTGGAAGGATCAATAGAATTTACCACCTTCAGTACATTTGCAGAAGTACAACACAGGTCACTCTCTGCCTTTACTTCAGCAGTGGTATTCACATAACTTACTACTGTGGCAGAAGGAAACTGCCTTTTTTTCTCTATTAACTGTTTAGCATTAATCATATCTGCCATTGCGCATCCTGCATCACGCACCGGAAGTATTACTTTTTTGTTAGGACAAAGAATAGAAGCGGTTTCAGCCATAAAGTGAACTCCGCAGAATATAATCACATCTGCATCTGTCTTGGATGCTTTCATGGACAGTTCCAAAGAATCACCGCAAAGATCTGCTACATCTTGGACTTCTGGTCTTTGGTAGTTGTGAGCTAAAAGAATGGCATTT
>CAYMUI010000014.1:0-35366 GCA_964393645.1 uncultured Desulfobacterales bacterium
TGCTGAAAGTGCCGAAGAGCTGTTACTTAACGCTGTAGTTTCTGCTGAGAGATCTCAGGAGATGGGAGGAGATAAGCTGGTATTTTATTCTGAACAGTTAACAAAGAAGATAAAAGACAGGATTTCTATAAGAAGGGCCTTGGGAGGTGCTTTGGAAAAAAGAGAATTTTGCCTTTATTACCAGCCAAAGATAGACCTCAAAACAGGAACAATTGCCGGAGCAGAAGCACTTATAAGGTGGATAAAAGACGGCCAAATAATTCCTCCCTACAAGTTTATTCCAATACTGGAGGAAAGCGAATTAATCCAAGAAGTTGGTAAATGGGTAATAAAAGAGGCTTGCACTCATATGAAAGAGTGGGCAAAAAGAGATATCCGCTTAAACATAGCGGTAAATATTTCTCCTATTCAGCTTTCTTCTCCTTCTTTTATGGAAGAGCTTATTTCGAGTATATCCATGTGTGGTACAGTAACAAGCATGTTAGAAGTAGAAATAACGGAGTCTGCTATTATGGGTGATATAGCGAGATCCATAGCTTTTTTAAACAGGCTTTTGGATATGGGAGTAAAGTCTTATATAGACGACTTTGGAACAGGCTATTCATCGCTTGCTTATTTAAAGAAACTGCCTGTTTATGCAATCAAGATAGACAGAGAATTTGTAAAAGACATTCCGGACAGCAAAGAGGACATCGAGATAATAAGAGCCACGGTTAGCATGGCAAAGACCTATGGTATGAAAACAGTGGCTGAAGGTTCAGAGACAGCGGAACAGGTAAGGATATTAAGAGAGCTTGGCTGCGATTATGTGCAGGGATATTACTTTTGTGAGCCGGTTCCACCTGATGAGTTTATTGAGTATGTATTAAACTTTTCGGGAGATATTCTTTAAGCTTAGCGCTTAGTCTCAAAAAATCGTTTATTCCAAGCACTTCTGCCCTTAGGTTAGGGGCTATGTTTGCCTCAGACAGAAGCTTTTTTAATTGATCCTTGCTTATCCCGGTATCCTTCATGTAGTTAAACAGAGAGTTTAGTATCTTTTTTCTTCTGTGAGAAAAGGTGGCGTTTACCACATATCTGAACAGGTGTTCCTCTTCAGGATAAGATTTGTCAAATCTAATTTCAACCAACATGGAATCTACTGAAGGTTTTGGATAAAAGACATTTCTGGATATCTGAAAAAGTTCTTTTACGGTTGCGTGATACGAAATAAGAAGCGTAAGTGCTCCGTAGTCTTTTGTTCCCGGTAAAGCAGTCAGCCTTTTTGCATACTCTAATTGAAACATAAGAACTGCTTTGCTGAGCAGTTCCTTATTCTCTATGAGTTTCTTCAGTATAAGAGAAGAGATGTTGTAAGGGATGTTTCCCATAATAACCGGCTTGTTTTTAGAAAAGTCTCCCAATTCCTTTAAATCAAGTTTTAAGACATCCCCTTTTACTACTGTTATGTTTTTTATCTTTTTATCCTTTATGCTCTTTCTCAGCTTATAACACAGCCCTGCATCCTTTTCTATTGCGAATACATGGCTTACCTTTTCAGATAAAGGTAATGTAAGCTCACCATGTCCTGCTCCGATCTCTATTACCAAGTCATCCTCTTTAAGCTGAGCACAGTCAATTATTTTGTTTATAATGTTTTTGTCTACGAGAAAGTGCTGTCCCAGTGCCTTCTTTGGTTTCATTTTATATGTCCGAGATAGAGTATCTACTTACTGCATCTGTATACAGATCGGCTCTTTCTCCTTTCCTTAGTCGATGATACCCGGCCACTGCTATCATTGCTCCGTTGTCAGTACAAAATTCTGGTCTTGGAAAATATATACCTATGCCTTTCAACTCCTTCAAGAGCTTTTCCCTAAGCCTTTTGTTACACGCAACCCCGCCTGCCACCACCACACTCTTTACTTTTGTCTTCTGTACCGCCCTTTTTATTTTCTCTATGAGCACATCCACTACTGCTTCCTGAAAAGAGGCAGATATGTCGGATATCTGGATTTCTTTCTGTAAGGAGCTGTCTTTTTGCCACTTTTTAAAAAAAAGCGCTACAGAGGTTTTTATGCCACTGAAACTAAAGTCAAGAGAGTCTTTTGAAAGGTATGCTCTCGGAAAACTTATCTTTTCGGGATTTCCACTTCTTGCCATTTTTTCTATCTCTATTCCGCCCGGATACCCGAGCCCCAATACCTTTGCTACCTTATCAAATGCTTCTCCTGCTGCATCATCCAGTGTTTTTCCTAAGAGTGAGTACCTTCCAAAATCATAAACAGCATAAAGACAAGTGTGGCCTCCAGACACTGTGAGTGCTACAAATGGAAAATCAGGGACCTGATCTTCCAAAAATATGGACAGTATATGGCCTTCTAAGTGGTTTATTCCAACAAAAGGGATGTTGTTTACATACGAGATGGCTTTTGCATAACAAAGTCCCACAAGCAGAGAACCTATCAGTCCAGGACCAACGGTTACGGCAATCCCGTTTAGATCTTCAAGTCTTACATTTGCTTTTGAAAGCGCTTCACTTACCACAGGAGTTATGTTCCTTAAATGTGCTCTTGATGCAAGCTCAGGCACAACTCCTCCGTAGGGATGGTGAAGTTCTATCTGAGAGTGAACCACATTTGAAAGCGCATGCCTACCATCCCTCACCACAGAGGCAGAGGTATCATCACATGAGGTATCTATACCAAGTATAAGCATGGCTTTACTTACTGACTCTTATCAAGTCCAAAGGCCTTGTGCAGTACCCTTACAGCCAATTCCGTGTACTTTTCTTCAATAACGCACGAAATCTTTATTTCAGAGGTGCTGATCATAAGAATGTTTATCCCTTCCTGTGCCAGTGTTTCAAACATCTTCTGTGCAACGCCAGCGTGACTTCTCATTCCCACTCCAACAATGGAGACCTTTGCGATGTTTTCATCTCCCAGTACCTTTTCAGCCCCTATTTCTTTTGCTACTTTTTCTACTAACTGGATAGACTTCCTAAAGTCGGGTTTTGGAACCGTAAATGTCATGTCTGTATATCCATCTTCGCTGGTGTTTTGAATAATCATATCTACCACAATACCCGCATCAAACAGAGGCTTAAATATCTTGGCTGCTATGCCGGGTCTGTCAGGTACTCTTTTTACGGTAACCCTCGCCTCATTTTTGTTGTATGTCACTCCAGAGACTACGACCTTTTCCATATCCTTTGTTTCTGGCACCACCATCGTCCCCCTTTCTTTTTTAAAACTTGATCTGACATGTAATTTTACATTAAATTTTTTGGCAAATTCTACGGCTCTGATTTCCAGCACCTTTGCTCCCAGACTTGCCATCTCAAGCATCTCGTCGTAAGAGATCACATCCAGTTTTCTTGCTTCAGGGCATACATTTGGATCTGTGGTATAAATTCCGTCCACATCCGTGTATATCTCGCATATATCTGCATTCAGTGCGGCAGCAAGTGCAACCGCAGTAGTGTCAGAGCCTCCTCTACCCAAGGTGGTGATGTTTCCGTCTTCGTCCAGTCCCTGAAATCCGGCTACAGCAACGATTCTGCCTTTTTCAAGCTCCTCTTTTATGCGCTTGGTATCTATCTGATGGATTCTTGCCTTTCCGTACAGTTTATCGGTGTGTATTCCCACTTGAAATCCAAGCAGAGATTTTGCGTCATATCCCATACTCTTTACTGTCATGGCAAACAGTGCAACGCTTATCTGTTCCCCGGTAGAAAGCAGTACATCTAACTCTCTTGGGTCAGGATCTGGGGTTATCTTTTTTGCAAGTTCAATGAGGCTGTCTGTTTGTCCGGCCATGGCAGATAAGACCACCACCATCTGATTTCCTTGTTTGTAGGTATCTATTACTCGTTTAGCTACTGATTTTATTCTGTCTATGCTGCCAACCGATGTTCCACCATACTTTTGCACTATCAATGCCATGAAAACAGCACCTCCACTTGATTGATTCCTTGAATAATAAGCTATTATAAGCTAAAAATAAAGTATCTTTCAAAAGAGGTGAGTGCAAGATGGAAAAGACGCAGATACGCATATATCCTGATCCAGTTCTTCGGCAGGTTGCCGAACCTGTAACAGACATAGACGCCCGGATCCAGCAGATCATAGATCAGATGTTTTCTGCTATGTACGGAACTCCCAACGGAATAGGACTTGCTGCAAACCAGATTGGAGTAAAGAAAAGGGTGGCTGTGTTTGATTTTAAAAGGACAAAACAGAAAGAAGGGAGTCCTCTTGTAGTAATTAATCCGGAGATTGTTTGGAGTGACGGAACAATCACCCGTGAGGAGGCCTGTCTGAGTATACCCGGTTTTTCAGCAAAGGTGACCAGGAAGAAGAAAGTTGGAGTAAAGGGATACGACAGACAGGGAAAACCTATTGAAATAGAAGCAGAAGACATAGAAGCAATATGTTTTCAGCACGAAATAGACCACTTAAATGGTATTCTTTTTATAGATCATATAAGCAGTCTGAAAAGGGCTATCTTTAAAAGAAAGATGAAAAAGATGCTCAGGGAGATGAAAAGAAAGGCTGATGTCCAGTAATAAAGTGCGCATAATCTTTATGGGAACACCGGAATTTGCCGTACCTTCCTTGGAAAGACTTATCCAGGACGGTTACCATGTAGTGTGCGTGATTACCCAACCAGACAGGCCAAAGGGCAGGGGTAGAAAGCTAAAACCTCCGCCTGTAAAAGAGGTGGCTTTAAAGCACGGAATCGCTGTTATTCAACCCGAAGATCTCACTGATGAAGAACTTCTGAGCAGTCTCAAACAAAAAAAGCCCGAACTCATAGTTGTAGTTGCTTATGGCCAAATCCTTCCAAAGGAGATCTTGGAACTGCCCAAGTTGGGAGCTATAAATGTGCACCCCTCTCTTTTGCCAAAGTACAGAGGAGCAGCCCCAATTCAGTGGACGGTTATGAATGATGAATCTGTCACTGGGGTTACCGTAATAAGAATGACCGAAAAGATGGATGCCGGCCCAATTCTTCTTCAGAAGGAGGTGCCGGTGTTTCCGGATGAAACTTTTGGTCAGCTTCATGACAGACTCGCCCGGCTTGGTTCCGAGATTCTTTTAGATGCAATAAGAGGGATACTGGATGGTTCACTAAAAGAAGTGCCCCAGAATGAATCAGAGGCAACCTATGCACCAAAAATAGACAGGAGCCTTTCCAAGATCAACTGGAGCAGGCCTGCAAAGGAAGTATCTGCTAAAATCAGAGCACTGGATCCCTGGCCAGGCGCGGTTTCTACTGTCAAAGACAGAGAGCTTAAGCTTTTTTCTTCCAGTGTGATTCACCCGACACACAAAGGGATTGCTGGAAGGATCCATGCCATTGAAAGAGAAGGGATTGTTGTAGAAAGTGGGGAAGGGCTTGTATTAGTAAGAGAGCTTCAGGCACCTGGAAGAAAGAGACTGAAAGCAGAAGAATTTCTAAGGGGATTTCCCTTAAAAGAAGGGGATAGGTTTATCTGATCATGGATCACGAAAGATATACCTCCTCTGAGAAAAGGGTGTTTGTTTTTTTACTCGTTCTCAGTTGTATGGCCATGTTGGTCCTTGCTGCTCTTATGTGGTGGATTCCATATGTGGGTTTGTCGAACATAAACAGGTACTTGCCCTGGGTTTTTGGAATCACCTTGGCAGCTCTGGTATTTTACAGTGTTGGCGGAGCAATAACTTTGCTTTTGACAATTACTAAGAAGAAAAATTTCTTTTTTGACAGAAGACTGAGGGCAGTAGTGATAAAATTTATCTTTCCACTACTTGTTGCAGTTGGAAGGCTTTTTGGCATAAGCGCAGATGAGGTGAGAAGATCGTTCGTAGCTGTGAATAATGAGCTTGTTATGGCAGAAGCAAAGAAAGTGAAACCGGAAAAGCTTTTGATCCTTCTTCCCCACTGTCTGCAAAATCACGAATGTGGGGTAAGGATCATATGGGATATAAAAAGATGTAAGAGATGCGGAAAGTGTAAGATAAAATATCTGATAGAGCTTGCCGAACAGTACAATGTGCCGATAGCTGTTGCCACTGGGGGAACACTGGCCAGAAAGGTGGTAAAGGAAGTAAGACCGGACGCAATAGTGGCTGTGGCATGTGAGAGGGATCTTACCAGCGGAATTCAGGATGTATATCCTATCCCTGTGTTTGGAATACTTAACAAAAGACCAAACGGTCCCTGTTTTGATACAGATGTGGATCTGGACATGGTAAAAAAAGGGATCGAATTATTTTTAGGTCATGAGCAGAGAGCAGAATCCCAGGGATCTGAGTCTTCAGATATTAAACAGGTTAGCTCATAATCCTGCTTTTTCCAATCAGGTCTTAAAGGCATACTTAGACAGGTGCCACTTGGAGGACAGAGATAGAGCTTTCGTGGTGAATATAGTGCAAGGGGTTATAAGGTGGAGGCTCAGGTTAGATTGGATAATAAAAAAGTTTCTTAAATTTCCTTTTAAAAAACTCGACCCCGAGGTTTTAAACATCTTGAGAATTGCTCTTTATCAGATTTTTTTTATGGACAGAGTCCCAGACTTTGCTGTTGTAAGTGAGGCGGTAAGACAGTCAAAGAGAAAAGGAAAGCATATAGCAGGAACCGTAAATGCGATTTTACGAAATATATGCAGAAACAAACGCAACATTCCATTTCCTGACAGAGAAAAAGACTTGGTAAAGTTTCTTTCCGTATATTACTCATATCCTGAATGGCTGATAAAGAAGTGGCAGAAAGAGCTGGGATACGAACATACAGAAAAACTCCTTGAAGCAGGAAACAGAACCCCTTATCTGACTATAAGAGTAAACACTTTTAAAACAAATAGAGAAGAACTTATAAAGATGCTCCTTCAGGAAGGGGTAAGTGAGGTTCATCCCACAAAGTATTCTCCGGTGGGCATAGTGATAAAAGGGCTACAGCGCTCTGTTACACAGCTTAGGGCTTATGAAAAAGGGCTTTTTTTTGTTCAGGATGAGGCATCTCAACTCTGCTCTTACATACTAAAACCAAGAGAAGGAGACATAATATTAGATGTATGTGCGGGTTTCGGAACAAAGTCTATACATATGCTGGAACTTACTAAAAGGAGAGGAAAAATAATAGCACTTGACATAGACCCTAAAAGATTGTTAATCCTCGCTCAGAGCCTGAGGAAAGAGGGCTTGGAAAAGATGATCTATCCTGTGGCAGGGGACGGAAGTGAAGTTTTTTCCATTTTTAAGACCTTTTTTGATAAAATACTTATAGATGCTCCCTGTTCCGGACTCGGCACCATTATGAGACATCCAGATATTAAGTGGGTAAAAAGTGAGAGGGACATCGAAATACTTTCCAGGCTTCAGAAGAGGCTTTTAGATGCTTCGGCTAAGGTTTTAAAGAACGGAGGGATGATGCTCTATACCACCTGTACCATTTCTAAGGAAGAAAATGAGATGGTAGTAGAAGACTTTTTGAAAAACCATCCTGAAATGAGACTCTTAAATATTTCTTACGGATGCGAGCAGCTTAAGGATCTGGAGGATGAGAAAGGCTTTTTTAGAACTTACCCTCATATCCATGAAATGGACGGATTTTTCGGGGCTCTTTTCTGTAGGTTGAGATGAAAAAGATAGCACCTTCTATACTTTCTGCTGATTTTACAAGACTGTATGACGAGATAAAGGCAGTGGAAAAAGCAGGTGCAGACTACATTCACATAGATGTCATGGACGGACATTTTGTTCCCAACATCACATTTGGTCCTCTTATCGTAAAGGCGGTTCGCAGAATCACTTCTTTGCCTTTGGATGTGCATCTGATGATCTCTGATCCCGACAGGTATATATCCGCTTTTGCCGATGCAGGCGCAGACATTATCACCTTTCATGCAGAGGCTTCCGTGCATATTCACAGAACTGTTCAAAACATAAAAAGACACGGTAAAAAGGTAGGGATATCTCTTAATCCTGCCACTTCCTTGAGTGTGCTGGAGTATGTTTTGGAAGATTTGGATCTTGTACTACTTATGACCGTTAATCCTGGATTTGAGGCGCAGATGTTTATATCATCTGTGCTTCCAAAGATCAGGAAGCTCAGAGAACAGGTAGATGCAAAAGGGCTTAAATGTGAGATAGAAGTAGACGGTGGAATAAATCTGGACACCATTGAAATGGTAAGCTCTGCTGGTGCGGATGTTTTTGTAGCTGGTTCTGCTATATTTTACAGTGACGACTATGAAGCTACTATAAAAAAGATGAGGGAGAAGGCAGAATATGGACAGAATAGATGAATTGTGTGTGAACACACTTCGTATGCTTGCTGTAGACATGGTGGAAAGGGCGAAATCAGGGCATCCGGGTATGCCCATGGGAGCTGCTCACATCGCTTATGTGCTCTGGACAAAATTTTTAAAACATAATCCTAAGAATCCAAACTGGATAAACAGAGACAGATTTATTCTTTCAGCAGGCCACGCATCTGCTCTTCTTTACAGCCTGCTTTATCTTACGGGTTATGATGTATCCTTAGAAGATCTTAAAAATTTCAGACAATGGGGGAGCATAACCCCTGGACATCCAGAATACAGAACCACTCCTGGTGTTGAGACCACAACCGGCCCTCTTGGTCAGGGTCTTGCAAATGCAGTGGGCATGGCCATTGCTCAGCACTTTCTTGCTGCCCACTTTAATAAACCTGATCTAAAAATCATAGATCACCGCATATATGTCTTGGTCAGTGACGGTGATCTTATGGAAGGCATATCTCATGAAGCCGCCTCTTTGGCCGGCCATCTAAAACTGGGAAGCCTTGTTTTTCTGTACGATAACAACAAGATTTCCATAGAAGGAAGCACAGATCTTACATTTACCGAGGATGTGTTAAAAAGATTTGATGCTTATGGCTGGCATGTGCAAGAGGTTACCCAGATGAATGACTTGGAGGCAATATCCAAGGCGATTCATAATGCCTTAAGTGATCCGAGGCCCTCGTTCATCTCCATAAGAACTGTGATAGGATATGGAAGCCCTACAAAACAGGGAACCTCAAAGGTTCACGGTGAACCCTTAGGGGCAGAAGAGGCAAACCTTGCTAAAAAGCATCTCGGCTGGCCTGATAAGCAGTTTTATGTGCCTGAAGAGGTGCTAAGCCATTTTAGAAAAGCCGTGGAAAATGGGGTTCGTCTTGAGCAGGAATGGAATGAGAGATTTCAGGAATACAAAAGAAGGTATCCAGAAGATGCTGAAAGATTTGAAAAGATGTTAAAGGGAGAACTGCCTGAGGGCTGGGATAAAGGGCTTCCCTGTTTTGATCCGGATGAAAAAGGTATCCCCACGAGAGTAGCTTCTGGAAAGGTGTTAAATGTGCTGGCATCTCGAATACCTAACATAATAGGTGGATCTGCTGATCTTGGCCCATCCAACAAGACTTTGCTTTTGGATGAGCCCGATTTTCAGGCGGGCAATTACAAGGCCAGAAATCTCAGGTTTGGGGTAAGAGAACACGCAATGGCTGCCATCTTGAATGGAATGGCTTTATATGATGGGCTTATTCCTTATGGTGGCACATTTCTGGTATTTTCAGAGTACATGAGACCGGCCATAAGGATGGCGGCCATGATGAAACTAAAAGTCATTTTCGTCTTTAGTCACGACAGCATAGGGGTTGGGGAAGACGGTCCGACACATCAACCTGTGGAGCAGATAGCCTGCCTTAGGGCGATTCCAGGGCTTAAGGTGATAAGGCCGTGTGACGCTAATGAAGTGGTAGAGGCTTGGAGGTATGCGATATCTCAGGATGAAGGCCCAGTTGCTTTAATCTTTACGAGACAGACTGTCCCAATACTGGACAGAAGCAAGCTTGCTCCAGCATCTGGTTTAATGAAGGGCGCATATGTGTTAAAAGAAGCAGAGTCAAAGCTTCAGGTTTTGATTATAGCGACAGGCTCAGAGGTTCATCCTGCTCTGGAAGCAGCTTATATTTTAGAGCAAAAAGGCATAGGCACAAGGGTGGTAAGTATGCCTTCTTGGGAGATATTCGAGCAGCAGGATCAAAAGTACAAGAAGATGGTGATACCAGATGAGGTTAGACTCAAGGTAGCAGTGGAAGCAGGTATAAGCATGGGATGGCATAAGTATGTGGGATGTGAAGGCGAAATCATAGGAATAGACAGATTTGGAAAGTCGGCTCCTTTTAAAGTGTTGTTTGAAAAGTTTGGTTTTACCGGAAGCGCAATAGCAGACAGAATAGAAAAAAGACTTAGAGAAAGTTAAGAAAGCAAAGTAAAAGTAAGTATTGCTCTTTTTTTGCCTGCTAAAGAGTATTCTTTCACCTGATGCAGACGCAGTTTCATTTTACTTATACAGGTGTCTATTTGAGCGAGCAGATCTTTGTAGTTTTTACCCTGAAATGTGACGATTACCCCTTTCTGTAGATATGGCGTGGAGAGTTTAAGCCCTGTGACGAGATCTATCCCTCTGAATGTAATTACATCGTAGTGAGGAAGAAGGTCTTTTTTTGCCTCTTCTATTCTCTTTTGCACCACTTTTATGTTTTTCAGTCCCAGATTTCTTATGATGTGCCTTAGAAAAACAGCTTTTTTTGAACGGGCTTCTACCAAGTCAAACCACACCTGCGGTTTCATGATCTTGAGAGGAAGTGCGGGAAATCCCGCGCCGGATCCGATGTCCAGTAAGGTGCCTTTTTCTGGAATCAGATCTGCTGGTATCAGAGAGTCTATGAGAAGCTCTTCCACTATCCTTTCACAGGAAGACACCCCTACCAGATTTATCCTCTGATTCCACCTGTATAACTCCTGAAGATATACACTCAGCAGTTTAAGTTTTTCTTCGGATATTTCGGGTACGAACTCATAAATCTTCTTTTTTAGATCCATATTGTTTATAATAACACACAATGAGGTCGTTTTCTCCTCTTCCTGACAGAATAAGGCCTTCCAGCTTAAATGAATTCTTCGGGCAGCAGCACCTTGTAGGTGAGGGTGCACCTATAAGGCTTATGCTTCAATCTAAGAGGATTTCCTCCATGATATTCTGGGGACCTCCTGGCTCAGGGAAGACCACACTGGCTCGTATCATAGCAAAAGAATTAGGTGCTGTTTTTTTTGAAATGTCTGCAGTATCTGCTGGCAAAGCTGACATCAGGTCAGTGGTGGAAAAGGCAAAGAAGATGAAAGGAAGTGAGGTAATTCTGTTTTTAGACGAGATTCACCGTTTTAACAAAGCACAGCAGGACTATCTGCTGCCCTATGTAGAAGACGGAACAATAATCCTCATAGGTGCTACCACGGAAAACCCAAGTTTTGAGGTTATATCTCCTCTGCTTTCCAGGGTTCAGGTGTTTTTATTTAAGCCTCTACAAAAAGAAGACATAAAAAAGATATTAATCAGAGCAGCAGGGATTATAGGTGCTGAGGTAGAGGAAGGTGCCGTTGACCTTATTTCAGAGATCTCAAATGGAGACGCAAGACAGGCTCTCAGTATCTTAGAAAGGGCGTTCGATGCCTTTAAAGGAAAGATCAACTCTTCCATGATCAAAGATGTGATAAGTGAAAGGCATGTAAGATACGACCAGAAAGGTGACGAACATTACGAGACCATAAGCGCTTATATAAAATCTATGAGAGCAGGTGATGTGGATGCAGCACTTTACTATCTTGCCAGAATGGTAGAAGCAGGAGAAGACCCAAAGTTCATTGCAAGAAGAATGATCATATTTGCTTCAGAAGATATAGGCATGGCACAGCCAACAGCTCTTGTGGTTGCCAACGAGGTATTTAAAGCAGTAGAAGTGGTGGGATACCCTGAATGTGCTATAAACCTTGCTCATGGGACAGTATATCTTACGCTTGCAAAGAAAGACAGATCCGCATATGATGCCTATTTCAAGGCAGTGGAGGATGTAAAGAAGTACGGAAATCTTCCCATACCTCTTGAGTTGAGAAACGCTCCCACAAGACTTTTGAAAAGCTTGGGTTATGGAAAAGGATACGAGATGTATCCCAAAGGAAAAAGCCTTCTTCCAGAAAAGATAAGAGGCAAGAAATATTATACAAAAAGTGACAAAAATTAGGAGGAAAGAGAAGTGATGGGATTTAGGGTGCCAGAGCAGGAGATAAAAGATAGGATAAAGAGAGCGCAACAGAAACTGGTAGAAAAGGACATAGGTGCTCTGTTTGTAACCCAAAGGGTGGATCTTTTTTACTTCACAGGGACAGCGCAAAATGGTTATCTCTTCATTCCAGCAGAAGGCAAGCCTCTGCTCATGATAAAAAAATACTTTCCCAGAGCAAAAGAAGAGTCTCCATTGGAGAACATAGTTGAGATAAACTCTGTCAAAAACATCCCGAGATACATTTATGGATTTTACGGGAGCATACCAAAGAGAATAGGGATGCAATTTGATGTAATGCCTGTAAAGGAGTTTATCTTCTATGATCGCCAGGTATTTTACGAACAGGAATGTGTGGATGCTTCTGATTTGATTTCCTCTGTCAGGATGATAAAGTCTGCGTGGGAAATAGAGCAGATGGAAAAGGCAGCAGAACTTTCCTGTAAGACCTTCCAGTTTGTCCAAGAAAACTTAGCACCAGGATATACTGAAATGGAATTTGCTGGTATGATGGAAACCTTTTCCAGAAGATACGGTCATGGTGGCCAGCTCAGGATAAGAGATTACAGAGCAGAAGTATATCCCTGGCACATACTGAGCGGGGAAAATGGAGGAAAGGTAGGATTTTTGGATGCTCCTACAAGTGGGCAGGGCACATCCCCGGCGTTTCCATGTGGTGCAAGCCATAAGAAAATCCGAGAAGGTGAACCTATAATGATAGACTTCGGTACCATGTTAAACGGCTTTCACTGTGATGAGACGAGGATGTTTGCAATCGGGTATATGCCGGAGAAAGCAAAAGATGCTTGCAAGATAGCAATAGAGCTTCAATTCGAGATACTGGAACATGTAAGGCCTGGCCAAACAATGGACGAGCTGTTTCAGATATCTCTGAAAAAGGCTTATCAATTAAGGTGCTTGGATCAATTCTTAGGGCCTCCAGGATGCAAGGTTTCGTTTGTCGGACATGGAATCGGGCTTGAACTTGTTGAGCCACCCATAATAGCCATGGGTAAGGATGAGGAGATGAGGCCGGGAATGGTTTTTGCTTTAGAGCCAAAGCTGGTTTTTAAAGATGAGTTTGCTGCTGGTATAGAGAGCGTTTTCGTGGTAACAGAAAACGGGTATCGAATGATAAGTAAAACTCCGTGTGAGGTATTTATCGTATAATTAAGTCAAGGCATTTGGGATAAAAGGCATGCCCAGAAGGATAATACTCGGAACAGCAGGTCACATAGACCACGGAAAGACCTCTTTTGTTAAGGCACTTACTGGAATAGATACGGACAGACTTAAGGAAGAAAAAGAAAGAGGAATTACGATAGAGCTCGGTTTTGCACACCTCACCCTGCCTGACGGAACGCTTGTAGGAATAGTGGATGTGCCGGGACACGAAAGATTTGTGAAAAACATGGTAGCAGGTGCATCGGGAATTGATGTGGTTGCACTTATGGTTGCTGCAGACGAAGGAGTAATGCCCCAGACAGAAGAGCACTTGGAAATATGTGAGCTTCTGGGAATAAGACATGGTCTTGTGGTGGTGACGAAGATAGACATAGTGGATAAAGAATGGCTGGATCTGGTAAAGGAAGACATAAAAGAGCACGTAAAAGGCACCTTTCTGGAAAGTGCTCCCGTTGTGGAGGTATCTTCTGTTACAGGAGAAGGAATTAAAGAATTTTTAGATGTGCTGGCTGATTTGGTTCAAAAGATTCCAGAAAGGCAGACAGCTCGTGTATTCAGACTTCCAGTAGATCGAGTATTCACCATCAAGGGTTTTGGTACAGTAGTCACGGGCACGAGTATATCAGGAAAAGTTAAGGTAGGGGATGAGGTTACGGTTTATCCCCAGCAAATAAACTGCAAGGTAAGATCGATTCAGGTACACGGGACAAATGTCGAAGAAACGGGTCCGAGCACAAGGACAGCTTTGAGTCTTCAGGGTGTCGGAAAAGAGGATATAGAAAGAGGCTGTGTAATAGCATCAAAGGACTCGCTTTTTCCTTCTTACATATTGGATGTGTTTTTAAAGTTTCTTCCCAGTGCAAGAAGACCTCTTAAGAATAGAGAAAAAGTAAGATTCCATGTAGGGACATCAGAGGTTATGGCAAATATAGTTTTCTTAGACAGGGAAGAACTGCTACCCTCTGAATGTTGCTATGCTCAGGTAAGGCTTGAAGAACCGGTTGCTGTGCTAAGAGGGGACAGGTTCGTAATAAGGAGTTATTCTCCGGTCAGAACCATAGGAGGTGGTGAGATAATTCATCCATTGGCAAAAAAGAAGAAGAAAAGAGGTTCTGAAAAGGTCATTGACATCTTGGCAACCATTCACAAAGGTACGAAAAGCAAGGTTATAGAATCTTTCGTATTGATGGGAGGCTACGATGGTATAAACAAAAAGATGCTTCTCTTTTTAAGCAACTTTCATGAACAGGAACTGGACAAGATTCTGGAAGATCTGGCTTCTTCAGGAAGGGTTCATATATACGAGAAAGAACAGGGGCTTTTCATACATTCCGAGTTTTACAACAAACTGAAAGAGTTGATAATTTCTGCTGTTAAGGAATACCACCTGAGGTATCCGCTCAGGATCGGAATTCCAAAAGAAGAGCTCAGATCAAGGCTTAGGGTTATAAAAGATACAAGGCTTTTTAACTACATGATAGAGGCCTTGACAAAGGAAAGGTTGATAGTGTCAGATCAAGACAACATAAAGGTAAGAGATTACAAACCTGTGCTTACCGAGGCTCAAGAGAAGGTCAGCTCTGAAGTGGAAAAGATTTATAAGGAAAGCGAATTTCGTCCACCTTATTTTAAGGAAATAAGGGAAAAATATCCGGAACTTGCTGATCAGATTCTGGAGTATCTGCTAAGTCAGGGCGTGTTGGTAAAGATAAAAGAGGACCTGTACCTGCACAGGGATACCTTGGAAAAGATGCTCGCCAAGGTAAGATCTTTTTTGGAAGAGCACGGACAGATGAGTGTTGGAGACTTTAAGGCACTTACCAATACCAGCAGAAAGTATAGTATTCCGTTTTTAGAATATCTGGACAAATCTCAGGTAACAGTACGGGTAGGAGATGTGAGAAAGTTGAGAAAGTAGGAGAGGGTAGAGATGATAGAAAAATGCATAGAAAATCTTAAAAAGAACGGATTTGATCCTTCTTTTTTTGAGGATGTTCAGCAGGCAAAGGATCATATTCTCGACATGGTGAAAGGATATTCCAGCTTCGGAATCGGAGGCTCTGATACGATAAGGTCCATGAACATAGTTCAAGAACTCAAAAACATGGGAAAACTCGTTTATGATCACTGGTCAGAAGCTCTTTCTAAGGAGCAGGACCTTGAAATAAGGCTTATGCAGGGAAGATGTGACTGTTTTTTGTGCAGTGCTAATGCTATTTCTTCCTCTGGACAGATCGTAAATGTGGACGGCATAGGAAACAGGGTTTCTGCCATGTGCTTTGGCCCAAAAAAGGTGGTGATAGTTGCCGGAGTAAACAAAATCGTACCAGATCTTGACTCTGCAATAAAGAGAATAAAAGAAGTGGCTGCTCCTCTCAGGGCAAAGAGCTTAGGGTTGAATCTGCCCTGTGTAAAAGAAGGCAGGTGTGTTGAATGTGATTCTCCTCAAAGGATATGCAGGATTACGGTGGTGCTTCACAAAAGACCCATCTATACAGACATAAGCGTCGTGATTGTAAACAAAAGCTTGGGATATTAAGTAATGCTTATCAGTTTGGCTAAGTTTTCCTTTGCAAACTCGATACTCGGGTCCAATTCCAGTGCTATGTGGTAATATTGTATTGCTTTGTCTGTGTCGCCTAATTTTTCGTAATTTACCGCAATGTTAGCGTAATCTATAGCAGAGCCAGGATCTATCTTTAATACTTTTTTAAAACAAGATATGGCCTTTTCGTATTCTTTCAGCTTAAAGTAGCAAAAGCCCATTAAGTTGTACACATCTGTTCTGGTATTATCGTGTTCCTCAGCTTTTTTAAGCACATTTATAGCTTCTTCGTATCTTTCCTGTTCTTTAAAACAGTATCCCATGTACGAGTATATAGTTGGTATGTCTTCAGGATTTGGTTCCAGTTTCAGAGAGGTTTCAAAAGAGCTTATAGCTTCTTCCAAGGCGTTCATATTCATGTAAGCTATTGCTTTAAAAAAGCTTACATAGTACCTCTTAGGTATGAGCTGATCCATTTCTTCCAATAAATGGAGTGCCTTTTCAGGCTCGTTTTTTTCAGTAATCAGTCTTGCCATAAACATTCCAAGACTTGCTCCTTTTGCTCTTTCTCTGAATCTTGTACCGGGTATTATGGTGTAAAAAGCGGGAATCTTCAAAACAGGATGGGTTATGTCTACGGCAATTGTGCTTAAACCTTTGTCTTTCAATTTAGCTATCACATTTTCTAACTCCACCCTTATGTTGGGATCAGACACATCTGGTAGCTTATGGATCGAGATCTTGGAGTCAGATTCTATAAGGAATTTCAACTCGTCCAGATTTTTTGGTTTGGGAAGTCCGCTGGGCATGTAATTTGAACCGGTATTGAAGTCTCCCGCAAGTTGTGCCACTTCTGTTAGCGCTCTTATGAGAGACTTTTCCGGGTTTGTGGTAGTTCCTGCTGTCCACACGATTTCGCTCAGCTCCGGGAATGTAACAGGATCATACGCAATTACACTTATGGTGGGAATTCCTGTGTCAAGAGAAAAGTCGTTTATGTAAAGTCTTATTCCTGCATTTTTGTATTTATTTAAGAGTTCCTTAGCCAGCGGATCATCTACTTCTGATACATCTACCAAAGGCACCCTGATTCTCTTTTCGCTTATCAAAGCAGACACATCTCTTTCTACTACCTCACAGACTCCTTGCAGTATTGCCTCTTCTTTGCAGTTACCAGCAGACGATCCATTGTATTGATTTATCATAAAAAACCACTCAATTGGGATAAGTAAATCCTTGCCATGAGAAAGATCGTAACCGCGACACCACCTTAATTTGAGTTTTGAGAAGACCTTATAAAGCCTCGGAGCGTCTCGCATGTCCTGAACGGACTTTGCTATTTCTTCAAAGGAAATAGCCGCTTCTTTGACTTCTTCATAAGTTCTTTCCGGAAATTCTCTTTTCAGGAAACTGAACAGGCTAAACCTTTCCACAAGTTCCATAATGGCACTTGCTTCTGCTTGAGCAGGAGTGCCTCCTTTTCCCATCTGTTTTCTCGTGCCTATGAGCTGTCTTGCCTGTGTGCCACATATACTGAAATAAACCGGAATATCTAACCTTCCATTGTCTATTCTTACTGTTTTTTCCAGTATGTCTAAGCCTGTTTCTTTTAGTCTTTTTTTAAATCTTTTTACGGTTTCTTCGGGCGGTATGAGTTTGTCTAAGTCGAATGTGTACCCTTTGTATGCGTCTTCTAATCTAAGCATGGCTTTAATCCCGTTTTTTCAAGATTATAGCATTTTTAGAGGCATCTTATCCACAGCTTAAAGACAGTGACACTTTAGAGACGAGTAAATCACATCAGTGAAGATTCAACGCGAGTATTAAAAGATAAGAAGCCACGGGATAAGAGAAAAAGCAGAAAAAAGAAAGAGCGCTTGTAGTCCAAACCAGTCACCAATGTAGCCCAGCATGATAGAGCCAATAAAGACACCCGCATCTATTGAACCCGTAAAAAGTCCTGTCAATTTTCCCCTTATGTGTCCGGGTTGTCCTCTTATCATTAAAGAGTTAAGACATGGAAATAGAAAACCGTGTCCACAGCCAGAAAGAATCCCGGCTATGCACAAAACAGGTTCACTTTTCAAAAAAGACAACACTACAAGGCCGGATATCTCAAGTATTAATCCGTACGGTATGATCTTTTCTTCTCCAAATCTGTCCGCAAGCTTTCCTCCAAACAATCTGGTTAGTATGGCGGCTCCGGAATAGCATATGTAGTAAAAGGATATAAATCTCAGCTCTTTTTCTTCTGCAAAAGGAGAGACAAAGTTTCCTGTAGCAGCAATTACCACACCAAAGCAAAATGATAAAAAAGAGATCATTAAGATTCGTTTTATCTTTAAAAGCGAGGCAAAAGACACAGGTACTAAGTCTTTTTCGTTAATGAAACTTTCAGGAAGAAATAACTCTACAACAAGTCCTATACCCGCGACGATGCTGGATGCAATGAAAAATGCGCGAAATCCATACCATTTTATTAGAATTTCTCCAATAACAGGCCCTATAGCAAGACCGAGCAGGCCCGTGGCTCCAAACATTCCTATTCCTTCATTTAACCTGTTTTTGGGCACTATATCTGCAACATATGTAAAGACCGCGGTAAAACATATGGCAAGACCTATCCCGTAAATCAGCCGAGTGATAAGCAGTGGAATGTAGATCTTTTCTATGTTTCCATTAAGTAGAAGATAAACAAGGGGGGTTATAGTTGTTATGAGGCATCCCAAGGTGTAGCTCCTTTTTCTGCCAATCCTGTCTATCATCTCAGATATCCAGGGCCTAAAGAACACCGACGAAAATGCAGCGGCTCCCATTATTATTCCTATGTCGGATTCTGAACCATTGCACGATTTTATAAATAGAGGAAAGAGGTAAAAAAAACCAAAACTGGACACATTAAATAGATTGGCCACAGATACGAGGATAAAAGGGGTGGTATAAAGTTTTGGTTTTAAGTTGCAGTTGTTCTCAAAAACCATGTTACAAGACTAAGGTATATCAAAAGGCCGAGTATGTCGTTAGTAGTTGCCACAAACGGTCCCGTAGCAAAGGCAGGATCAATGTTCATTTTATACAGTGCAATAGGAACAGCAGAGCCAATAAATCCTGCATTTAATATAATGATCATGAGTGCGCAGGCTATTACTATTCCCAGGTGCCAGTTAGAGAGCCACACTGAAACCACACTACCTAACAAGATCCCTAAGATCATTCCTATAAGTAAGGAAGATTTGAGTTCCACCAGTATCCTTCTTCCCAGACTCAGAACACTTATGTCCCCTGTTGCAAGTCCTCTCACCACAATAATTGCTGCTTGTTGACTGGTTGCTCCTCCCAATGCCATGATAACGGGAAAGAAAAAAGACAGAGCTATAATTTTTTGGATAGAGGCTTCAAATCTGTTTATTACTATTGCAGAGACCAACTCTCCTATAAATGATATAACAAGCCAGGGAAGTCTTGCTCTGGATATCTTAAAGGGGGATTCTTCTGCTATCTCTTGATCTACTATACCCGCCATGATAGACAAATCTTCGTCTACTTCTTCTTCTATAACATCTATGATGTCGTCATAAGTGATTCGTCCTACAAGTCTGTTATTTTCATCTACTACCGGAATACTCACTAAGTCATATTTTTTGAATAATCTTGCCACTTCTTCTTGATCGGTATACACATTTACATAGATTACATCAGGATTCATTATTTCTCTTATCTTTTTTTCAGGGGGCTCAAGCAGTAGATCTTTTATGGAAACAACTCCCACCAGTTTTCCATCACTGTCAATAACCCATATGTGATACAGATTTTCGATTTCGTCCTTTTTTTGCTTGATTTCTTCTATTGCGTCTTTTATGGTGGCATCTGCCTTGACAGCTACAAACTCCAAGGCCATGATGCCACCTGCGGTGTCTTCCGGATAAGGCAGCAGCTTTTTAAGCTCTTCTGATACATCCTTTCCAACTGATTCTATTATCTTTTTTGCTCTGTCCTCTGGTAGATAACCAACCAGGTCCGCTGCATCATCAGAGTCAAGTGTTTCCACAATTTCTGACAATACTTGATTGTCCATTTTTTCGATTATACTTTCCTGAATCGGAGGCTCTACTTCTATCAGCACTTCTCCAGCACCATCAGGTTCCAGAATCTTGAATATGAACATTCTCTCTTCTGAACTTAAGTGTTCTATAAGGTCAGCTACATCTGCGGGCTTCATAGAATATATGATCCTTCTCAGTTCCTGCACATTATTTTTACTCACAAGTCCTTTTATCTTTTCGATTAACTCTTCACTGAGAGTTATCCTTTCTTTTTTGTCATTGGACATAAAAAAACCCCTTTTACAGACAAAAAAATCCTTTTTTTGCAAGATATTAAGATTTTAAACAATAAGATTTAAACCAAAAAGTTGAACTACATAAAGATATTCTGGCGCGTGTATCTCAGGTAATTGTCAGCAATGAAGTTCAGCGGCTTTTTTGCTTTTTGAAAGTTTTCGTGGAGATCCCAGAATATCTCTTCCCATACCGTATCTCTTACATACTTATGGGTTGCTGCCAGTTTGTAAAACTTTTTACCCTCCTTTTCGTATTCTTCCGGACTGATTCTGGACTGTCCAAATATTGCTGGTCTTACCTCACCAGATACGGGATACCTGTAGTTTCTCTCTGCCCAGTCAGGAAACAGTCCCAGTATGAACAGACATATATCTGCTATCCTCTTGTAGAGGCCCAAACGCCGATCCTCATCTACCATCTCACAAAATGACATAAGACTTTGGATGTCCATATCATTAAAACGGACTTTTCTCCATATCCCTTTTCCTATCTTTAAGTAAACCGTATAGTTTTCAACTCTGGTAAAGGAAGAGAGCATGTCTGCCAAGTATGCTATGTGTTCTTCGTTGTCCAAGAATCCCACTACTTCGGAAACATCAAATATCGGGATATTCATGTGAGCTTCTTTTTCCCAAGTGTATCCCTGTTTTTTGAGATCCTTTAAAGCCTTTCTTAAAAGGATTTCAAAGAAAAGTGCGGGCGATATCTTTAAAAATACCTCTTTTTCACCTATTACCCTGTTAAATATTCTTTCGTC
Source organism: uncultured Desulfobacterales bacterium (assembly GCA_964393645.1). GTDB lineage: Bacteria > Desulfobacterota > DSM-4660 > Desulfatiglandales > JALVZP01 > JALVZP01. Next base: position 20,939 of record CAYMUI010000014.1, read on the forward strand.
ACTCAGAAACTCGGCTCTGAACTGAGCATCTTCTATCAGTATCTGTTTTAGTCTAAGCTTATCTGTAACTTCAGGGGCAACGGTCTCTATGATGAAGTCTAAGTCTTTATCAGTTAGATTCCTTCTGAATAGAGCCATATTTGCCCCTCCTGATTTTTTGGCTAATATTATAGATCATTCTAATACCATAGTGAACCCTTCCCGTTTGTTTGACAATGGAATACATTTCTTTTTATACAAAAACTATGCTTACGAAGGCAGAAATAAAACTTAGCAGTGAAGCAGAGTTTATAATAGCGCGTCTCAAAAGAGAGGGGCATGAAGCATATGTGGTGGGCGGGGTGGTTAGGGATTGGCTTTTAAAAAAACAGCTTACTGATTGGGACTTTACGACCTCTGCTTCTGCCTCAGAAATAAAGAGGATTTTTAAGGACAAGCCGATCTTTTCCCTAAAACATGACACCGTTACAGTGGTGATTAAAGGAAAAAATTACGAGATAACTCCTTTTAGAGGGAAAGACCTTACAGAAGATCTAATGCACAGAGACTTTACGATAAACGCACTGGCTTATGATAGTGAAGGATGTCTTATTATAGATCCATACGGTGGAATAAAAGATTTGAAGAGAAAGCTCGTAAAAGCTACCGTAGATCCAAAAGCAAGATTCAGTGAAGATCCCTTAAGACTGATGAGAGCAATAAGGTTTGCAGTAGAGCTAAACTTTAGAATACATAAAGATACCTTAAACACTATATCCGAAATGGCTGAACTTATTCAGCAGGTGTCGTGGGAGAGAATCAGAGATGAATTAGTAAAAATACTTGTAAGCTCCTCTCCTGCCAGAGGTATAGAGATGATGCATAAGCTCGGTTTGTTGAAATATGTGATTCCAGAGCTGAGTCAGTGCTATGGAGTAAGGCAAAACAGGTTTCACAAGTACACGGTCTTCAAACACATAATGATGACTTTGCAGAATACAGATCCTGATCCAGTATTAAGGCTTTCCGCATTATTCCATGACATAGGCAAACCTCTTACAAAGAGTAAGAAAAAGGGAAGGGTGACATTTTACCAACACGAAAAAAAAGGCGCATACATGACGCGTCAGATAATGAAAAGGCTTAAGTTTAGTAATGAAATGATATATAAAGTGGAAGTCTTGGTAAGAGAACACATGTTAAATTACTCGCCCGAATGGAGTGATTCAGCGGTAAGGAGGCTTATAAGTAGGGTAGGAAAGGACCTCGTTATTCCTCTTATCATGCTGAGAAAAGCGGATCTTATCGCGCATGGTAAAGATAAATCTTACGAAATAGGCCTCTTAGAAGAGTTAAGAAGAAGGGTTGAGGCAGAACTCGGTAAAGGAACCGTTTTAACTGTTAAAGACTTAAGCATAGATGGACATGTGATAATGAAAGAGTTAGGAATTCCGCAGGGTCCTGAGGTGGGCAGGATATTAAAGATGCTGTGGGAGAAGGTTATAGAAGATCCTCGTTTAAACAAGCCTGAGCTCCTTCTTTCCTTAGCAAAGAAGATAAAACGCCAAGAAAGGATTAATTAGTTGGTGCGCTCCTTTTCGGTTTTTACGAGTTTTTTCATGTAATCGTCTAAAGCAGCCTGAAGAGTTTCTTCAGCCAACTTTGCGCAGTGTAGATGATCTTTTGGAAGACCTCCGATGTAATCTTGAATCTTCTGAGCGTCAATTTCCAGAATTTCTTCCGGGGTTTTTCCTTTTGCCATTTGTGTTGCTGCAACTACGCAGTTGTAACTGTATGTACATCCATCTGTCCAGCAAGATGAGTCAACTACTTTTCCATCTTTAAACTTCAGATATATTTCCATCGTATCTCCGCAACTGCCAGTTATTCGAGCTTTTCCGTCTGGTTCTTTAATCTCTGGGCCAGAAAGGTAATGCATAACCGCCCACAGTACTACTATTGATGCTAATACAACAGCGCCTGATAGTATGACCTTTAACTCTAACATGTACTTTTTTCCTTTGTACTTAGTGTTACATATATGTTAAATAAATAATGTCCTTTTGTTAAGCAATAGCAAAGAATTTCAAAAAACCTTGACAAGCTAAAAAACTCTTATATATTTAGCTGGTATTTCAATGTAACAGACTGCAGGATCATGATATTCGATTTAAAGACAGCTTTTGAGAAGCCAGTAAACTTAAATTTTAAACTTTCTCCTGAATGGTGGAAGGGAGACGAGTATGATGATTCTGTCTTGGGGCTGGACACTGATATGGATGTCTCTTTACATATTAAGAGAGCAGGAGAAAGATATGTTTTAGAAGGCTCACTTTTTGGAAGGCTTATTCTCAGATGTGACAGATGCATAGAAGCATTTAAGTTTGATTTGAAAACAGAATTTAGATGGTTTCTCGTGCCTTATCCAAATCAGATGCAAGAAGAAGTGGAGCTTGGAAAAGATGACATGTCTGTTGTTTTTATATCCGAGGACGAGATAGAGTTAGATGATATTATAAAAGCTGAAATCTACTTGGCTGTTCCTATGAAGATATTGTGCAAAGAAGACTGTGCTGGTTTGTGTCCTGGTTGTGGAAGAAATCTCAATAAAGAAAAGTGTGTTTGTAAAAAGAGCTCTGGACACCCGGCTTTTATGAAATTAAAGGATTTATTAAATCAACAATAAAGGAGAGTGTATATGGCTGTTCCGAAGAAAAAGACTTCCAGGTCAAGAAGGGATATGAGGAGGTCCCATCATAGAGTAAGGATTCCAAACCTAAGCTCATGTCCAAGATGTCATGAGCCCATACTTCCTCATCATGTATGTCCTGAATGCGGGTATTACAGAGGGAGACAGATAATAAAGACTGAAGAAGAAAAGTAGTTAAGCTATGAGAATAGCTGTTGATGCAATGGGTGGAGATTACGCCCCTGACGAAGTAGTAAAAGGGGTGGTAAGAGCGGTTGATCATATAGATGCGGATCTTGTTCTGGTGGGAAATGAAAAAAGGATTCGCGCATTATCTGAAGGCGCTCTTTTAAATAAACGCATAAGTGTTTATCACTGCTCTGAGACAATCCGTATGGATGAAATCCCTGCTAAGGCTATTTTGAAGAAAAGATACGCCTCTATTAAGGTGGCATTTGAACTTGTAAGACGCAAAAAAGCAGATGCGGTTATAAGTGCTGGTAATTCGGGCGCTTTTGTTACATCCGCTGTACTTAATCTGGGTCTCTTAAAAGGTATAGAAAAACCGGCTATTGCGAGTATACTACCCGGCAGGAGCAGTCCGTTTATCCTTATAGATTCAGGCGCAAATGTTGACTGTAAGGCACAGCATCTTTATCAATTTGCATTGATGGGACACGCACTGGCCGTTTCTTATCTAAATATAGACGCTCCCAGAATAGGGCTTTTAAGTATCGGGGAAGAAAGCAACAAAGGAAACAGCTTAGTTAAGCAAGCCTACAGGTTGCTTCAACACAGTCCGTTAAATTTTAAGGGAAATGTGGAAGGGACGGTGCTTTTTGATAATTTGGTAGATGTGGTGGTGTGTGATGGTTTTGTGGGAAATATAGTTTTGAAAACATGTGAAGGGATTGCTCAGTATGCTAAGGATCTTATCTCAAAAGAAATAAACAATTGTGAAAAGGATTCTGAGCTGACAAAAAAGATATTTAAGAGACTGGACTATGAAGAATATGGTGGTGGAATAGTATTGGGAGTGAATGGATTAGGAATTATATGTCACGGGAGATCTTCTTCTAAGTCTATAAAAAACGCGATAATTATGACTTTTCATTTTTTGAAAAATAGGATAATAGACAAAATTTCATCAGAGTTAAATCGAATAAATGGATTTTTGGGAGAGAGATATGGAGGAATATAGCAACAGAGTGGTTGTTGTCACCGGAGGATCTAAAGGAATAGGCAGGGCTATAGCTCTTAAATTTGCAAAGGAAGAAAAGGCTCATATAGTTATATTTCATTATGATCCTGATGATTCGGATTCTAATCAAACTCTTAAGATGCTCAGAGAAATAGGGGTTGAGGCAAAAAGCTTTAAAGTAGATGTATCTGACAAAAGCTCAGTAGATTCTACTTTTGAAAAGATCTTCTCTGAACTTCAAAAGGTGGATGTTTTGATAAATAACGCGGGCATTACAAAAGATACACTGCTTATCAGGATGAGTGAAAAAGATTGGGATTCGGTTTTAAATGTAAACTTAAAAGGTATTTACAATTGCACTCATGCTGTCTTAAGAAACATGATAAAACAGAAAAGAGGATGGATAGTGAATATATCTTCCGTGGTTGGGCAAATAGGAAATGTGGGACAGGCAAACTATGCTGCTTCGAAGGCGGGGATAATGGGATTTACAAAGTCTGTAGCAAAAGAGGTGGCGATCAGGGGGATAAAAGTGAATGCGGTCGCACCCGGCTTTATAGATACTGAGATGACCGCTAAGATTCCCGAGAAGATTAAAGCAGAATTTTTAAAGCAGATCCCTATGGGAAGGCTTGGGACTCCTGAAGAAGTGGCCGAAGTGGTTTACTGGCTTTGTTCTAAAAGCGCAAGCTATGTAACTGGTCAGGTTATACATGTTAACGGTGGGATGTACATGTAGAAAAAAACAAAGGAGGTAAGAAAAAAAATGGCAAGTGTAGAAGAAAAGGTAAAAAAGATCATATGCGAGCAGTTGGATGTGAGTGAAGAAGATGTGGTGCCTGAGGCATCCTTCGTGGACGATCTTGGAGCTGATTCTTTGGATCAAGTGGAGTTGATCATGGCTATGGAAGAGGAATTTGGAATTTCTATTCCTGATGAGGACGCAGAGAAGATCGTGACGGTACAAGATGCGATAGATTACATCGAAAGGGCTTTAGAAGCAGTATAAGGATGGGAGGCAGGGATGAGAGAGGTGAGAAGGGTTGTTGTAACAGGGATAGGGATGGTTACCCCAGTGGGTATAGGAGTAGAGGAAAGTTGGAAGTCTGTCTGCGAAGGTCGGTCAGGAATAGGTCCTGTAACCAAATTTGATGCCTCTCAGTTCCCTTCTCAAGTTGCTGCTGAGGTGAAGGATTTTAGACCAGAAGATTTTATGGAAAAACAAAAAGTTAGGCGATTTGACACATTTATTCATTTTGCTATTGCATCTGCAAGAATGGCAATAGAAGATGCTGGTCTTAAGATAGATGATAACAACAGAGATAGAGTAGGATGTGTTACTGGTTCTGGTATTGGTGGACTGCCAATGATAGAGCACTTTCATAAAGTGCTTTTAGAAAAAGGACCAAAAAGAATAAGTCCATTTTTCATACCAGGTATAATCGCAAATATGGTAGCCGGAGAAATAGCCATAGAATTTGGTGCAAGAGGGCCAAATACATCTATAACCACTGCCTGTGCTGCCAGTGCCCATGCTATTGGAGAGTCTTTTAGGTTGATAAGAGAAGGCAGAGCAGATGTCATGATTACTGGCGGTTCAGAGGCAGTAATAACACCCCTTGCATTTGGGGGGTTTTGTGCAATGCATGCTTTATCCCAGAGAAATCACGAGCCAGAAAAGGCATCAAGACCTTTTGATCTGGAAAGAGACGGATTTGTTATGGGAGAAGGAGCAGGGATCCTGATTTTAGAAGAGCTGGAACATGCAAAAAGGAGAGGGGCAAAGATATATGCGGAACTGTTAGGATATGGGTTGAGCGGAGATGCTTATCATGTAGCTGCACCTGATCCAAATGCAATAGGAGCCGTAAACTGTATGAAGATGGCATTAGAGGATGCTGGTATAAAACCAGAAGATGTAGATTATATAAACGCTCACGGGACATCTACAAAACTAAACGATGCTTCAGAAACAAAAGCAATAAAACAGGTATTTGGAGACCATGCTTACAAGATGCCCATCAGCTCTACCAAATCTATGACCGGGCATCTTTTGGGTGGAGCAGGTGCTGTAGAGTCAATCTTCTCTATATTGACGATATGTAGAGGTATCATCCCTCCAACTATAAACTATGAAACTCCTGATCCTGAATGTGACTTAGATTATGTCCCCAATAAGGCAAGAAAAGCAGAAGTAAAGATAGCACTTTCTAATTCTTTTGGATTTGGCGGAACAAATGCATGTCTGATATTCGGTAAATATGAGGAGTAGAGATGACCAAAGATAAACTGCTCATAGGTTCTGATCATGCAGGATTTGAGTTGAAAGAGAAGTGTAAATCATACATAACAGGAGTACTGAAAAAAGAGATTGAAGACATAGGAGTGTACAGTCCAGAATCCGCAGACTATCCCGATATTGGGCATAAACTTGCTGAACAGATTGCTTCGAAAAAATACATGACAGGAATACTTATCTGTGGAACCGGAATAGGAATGAGTATAGTTGCAAATAGATATAAAGGGGTAAGAGCAGCATTGTGTCACGATCTCTACACTGCAAAATACAGCAGACTGCACAATGATGCAAATGTGCTCGTTATTGGGGGAAGGGTGGTTGGAGAAGGGCTTGCTTTTGAAATGATAAAGACCTTTTTAGAGACTCCATTTGAAGGGGGAAGGCATAAAAGAAGGCTCGAAAAGATTGACAAGGAGCTTTGCCTTGAAAGAGAGAACTCTTAAAGAGATAGATCCAGAAGTATTTGATGCTATAAGTAAAGAGATAAGGAGAGAGAAAGAAAACCTTCTCATGATCGCGTCTGAAAACTATGCGAGCAGGGCAGTAATAGAAGCTCACGCCAATGTCATGACAAACAAATATGCAGAAGGATACCCGGGTGCTCGTTATTATGGTGGATGTGAATATGTGGATGTCGTGGAGAATCTGGCCATAGAAAGAGCAAAGAAGCTTTTTAATGCAGAATATGTAAATGTTCAACCCCATTCTGGATCTCAGGCAAATATGGCCGTCTATTTTTCTGTGCTTAAACCCGGGGATCTGATAATGGGGATGGATCTTGCACACGGAGGTCATTTAAGTCATGGAAGTAAGGTAAGCTTCTCTGGTACACTTTTTAAGTCCGTTTTTTATGGGGTTTCTCCGGAAACAGAAAGGATTGACTTTGATCAGATAAGGAGAATCGCAAGGGAATACAAGCCCAAGATGATAATCGCTGGTGCAAGTGCATATCCCCGGGAGATAAATTTTTCCATGTTTAAAGAGATAGCTCAGGAAATAGGAGCTTTTTTTATGGCAGATATTGCCCATATTGCAGGTCTGATTGTGGCAGGGCTTCATCCAAGTCCAGTTGGACTGGCAGAATTTGTGACTTCCACCACTCATAAAACACTGAGAGGTCCGAGAGGTGGAATAATTATTGCGAACAGAGAGTATGCTCAAAAAATAGACAGAGCTATATTTCCGGGGATTCAAGGCGGGCCTTTAATGCATATAATTGCTGCAAAAGCAGTAGCTTTTAAAGAAGCGATGGAGCCAGAGTTTAGGGAATATCAGAAACAAGTGGTTGCAAATGCAAAGGTTCTGGCAGAAGAGCTCATGAGATTGGGATTTAGACTTGTTTCAGGTGGAACAGACAATCACCTTATACTGATGGATCTTACAGATAAGGGAATAACAGGAAAGCAGGCAGAAGAAGCCCTTGCAAGGGCAGGCATTGTGGTAAATAAAAATAGCATCCCGTTCGATAAAAGAGGGCCAAAAGTTACAAGTGGAATAAGGATAGGCACTCCTGCTCTTACCACCAGAGGTTTTAAAGAAGACGAGATGAAACTTATAGCATCTCTTATAAGCGAGGTCTTAAACCAGATAGATTCAGATCAGGTGATTAAGAAGGTAAGGAGTAAAGTAAAAGAGCTTTGCAATAGCTTTCCTATATATACCTTCCTCGAGAAAGAGGGCTAAGTTGCCTCGCCCCAGTTGGAAACAATATTTTATGGAGATTACAAGAATGGTGGCAAAAAGGTCTACCTGTTTAAGAAGGCAGGTGGGAGCAATTATTGTTAAAGACAAAAGAATACTCGCTACCGGATACAACGGAGCTCCTTCTGGATTAAAACACTGTGAAGAGGTCGGATGTATTAGAAAAAAAGAAGAAATCCCCTCTGGCCAAAGACATGAGCTTTGCAGAGGGCTTCATGCTGAACAAAATGCGATTATTCAGGCAGCATATCATGGAATTTCTATAAAAGACTCCACCCTTTATTGTACTAACTCCCCCTGCGTAATATGTGCGAAGATGATAATAAACGCAGGGATAAAAGAAGTGATATACGAGGAAGGATATGACGATCCTCTGGCTATGGAACTTCTTAAAGAAGCCGGAATAAAAGTAGAGAGGTATGTCGAAGAATGAGGTGTCCCTATTGTTCAAAGATCAACAATAGAGTTATTGATTCCAGATTAAGTAAGGATGGAAAGGTGGTACGAAGAAGAAGACAGTGTAATGAGTGCGGACGGAGGTTTACCACTTATGAAAAAGTTGAGCTAAGTCTTCCCATGGTAATAAAGAAGGACGGAAGAAGAGAACCTTTCAGTAGAGAGAAGATAATTGCTGGTATCCAGAAGGCGTGTCAAAAAAGACCCATAAGCATAGAAAAGATAGAGGAATTTGTAGATTCTTTAGAGCTTCATTTTCAAGAGCTTGGCAAAAAAGAAGTGCCCAGCTCAGAGATAGGAGAGATGGTTATAAACAAGTTAAGAGAATGGGATGAGGTTGCTTATGTAAGATTTGCGTCGGTGTACAGACAATTTAAAGATGTAAGCGAATTCATGAAAGAGCTTGAAGAAATAATAAAAAATAAAAGACAATTGGCCAAAAATGAAAAAGGAGTCAGTTGACAGACATTTTATGAAGATCGCTTTAAGAGAAGCAAAAAAAGGACTTGGCAGAACATCTCCTAATCCTGTGGTAGGGGCGGTTTTGGTAAAGGAGGGAAAGATATTGTCCAAAGGGTACCACAGGGCATATGGACTGCCTCATGCAGAAGTGGAGGCATTAAAAAAGGCAGGCACCTCAGCTTCTGGTTCTACTCTTTATGTAACCCTTGAGCCATGCAATCATTATGGTAAGACCCCTCCGTGCACTCAGGCCATAATAAAAAGCGGAGTAAGAAGAGTGGTAATAGGAATGAGAGATCCTAATCCTTCTGTAAAAGGAGGAGGAGCAGATTTTTTAAAGGCACACGGAATAGAGGTAAAAGAAGGAGTTTTAAAGGACGAATGCCTTGAACTGAACAAACACTATGTAAAATTTGTGACCAAAGGGATACCGTTTATGGCGATTAAGGTTGCCATGACACTTGATGGTTGGATTGCTACTCGTACCGGTCATTCCAAATGGATTACCAACGAAGCGTCGAGACAATTTGTTCACAGACTCAGGGACATGGTGGATGCCGTGATTGTAGGAGTTGGAACCGTAATAGCCGACAATCCTATGTTGAATACGAGACTAAAAGGAAAAAAGGGAAAAGATCCTGTAAAGGTGATAATAGATCCGAGTCTTAGAATTCCGAGAGATTGCAATGTGCTCAAAAACAGTCCAGAAAAAACGATCGTGGTTATAGGCAAGGGGGCTGTAGACAAAAGACTTGTAGAGGACTTTCAAAAAGAAACCAAGGCTGCTGTTATAGAGTGTTCTTTTAAAGAAGAAAAAGAGTTAGATCTAAACCAAATGCTTTTTTTCTTAGCCAAAAAAGGAATCGCTTACGGATTGGTTGAAGGGGGAGCAAAAACAATAGGGGCATTTATTAGACAAAGATGCGTGGACGAGTTTTTTATATTTAAGGCGCCAAAATTGTTGGGCGGAAGTGACGGAATACCCATGGCTTATGGTAAGGGAGCAGAAAAGATAGACAAGGCAATAGAACTTCATAAGTTAAAGATAAGAAGATTTCAGGACAACCTCCTTATTCAAGGTTATCCTGTCTTTAAAGAGTAGTTTTTATGAAAGCTCCTGTAAAAGGGTTTTTTTATGCCCTCGCTGGGGTGGTACTTGTTTCTACAAATTTTGTTACTGCAAAATATGGGCTTAGGGGTTTTAATCCAGAGACTTTTACTCTTATCTGGACAATATCTGCCACTGTTTACTCCTTTTTTATATGTTTGTTTTTTAAGAACAGCAGAGCCCAGCTTTTTTCTCCACCATGTGTGAAGGCACTCTTGTCTTTGGGGATAATTACAGGGATCACGATGCTCCTTTCTTGGAAAGGTCTTTCTGTATTAGACCCTGTTTTTGCTTCACTTCTTTGGAGGTTTTTGCCTGTTATAACGGCAATTTCTGGTGTGCTTTTTTTTAAGGAAAGGCTCTTAAAAGAAGAACTGATCGCTGTAGCTATTATGGTGACAGGAAGCTTTTACAGTATAAATGGCAAGTGGGATATAGTGGGAAGAGGGGTGTTTTACATAATACTTGCCACCTTTGCAGGAGCTGTACAATTGCTTATAGCAAAAGCCTATTCAAAAAAGATCGACATAAATGTTATGGTAGCGTACAGAGTAGGAATTGCCGCGGTTTTTGTGTTTGTATGGGATATACTTTTTGGAAAGGTTGAACTTTCAGTGCCTTTTAAGTACTGGTTTGTAACCATGCTTGGGGCTTTTTTGGGACCATGTGCAAGCTTTCTGTTTACATTCAGGTCTTATCGTTATTGGGAGCTATCTAAGGCGAGTATTCTTCTCACACTTCAGCCGGTGTTTGTTTTGCCCCTTTCGTACTGTTTCTTAGGAATTCTTCCTGACAAAAAGGAAATAATAGGTGGAGCTGTGATACTTTTTGGGGCTGTGTGGCTTGCCTTAATTCAGGCAAAAAAATAGATTATCTCGGCATCCTAATGTTGGGCTTTTTCTTCATTCCATCTAAGATAGCTCTTGCTTTATCTCTTTCTGCCTTTAGTTGTCTCAGCTTTTCCTTTATTTCCTCGGAAGCAGGATTTTCATTTAAAGAGGCTTCCAGTTTTTCTATTTCTTTCTGAAGTCTGTAAAGAAGTTTTGCTATTTCTCTTATAGACATAGTTTTAAGATATAAAAAGAGAAGCCCTTTTTCAATAAGGGCTTCTCTTTAAAACAAGGGGTGGGATAAAGACTATACCCTTGTATACTTGGGCCCTCCACCTCCTTCAGGTGGGGTCCAGGTGATATTTTCATAAGGATCTTTTACATCACAGGTCTTACAATGCAGACAATTAGAGAAGTTTAATTTGAGCTCTTTTTTTCCAGTAGCTTCGTCTTCTTCTATCTCATAAACACTGGCCGGACAGAACCTTACACACGGGTTTCCGTATTCTACAGTGCATCTTTCATGGCAGATGTTGTAGTCTCTTATCTTTAAGTGGGCAGGCTGCTGTTCCTCATGCACAGTACCAGAGTAGTAGACATCTGTTACCTTATCAAAGGTGAGTTTTCCATCAAATTTTACCTCTTCTAAAGGCTTTTCTTGAACCTCAGAAATCTTCTTTAAAGATACATGGTCTGGTTCTGATTCTAATCTGGATTTAAGAATCCTGCCTCCCAGTACAAACTGAAGACCAGATTTTACAAGTCCCCACCAAAGTCCTTTTTTAAATGCCTGATGAAAGTTTCTGGACTTGTAAAGGTCTTTCCCTACATCACTTTTATAAAGGGCGTCTTCGTATTGAAGAAGAGCAGATTCAGAAAAATCTCCTGAAAGAAGACAATTTAATATGGTTTCAGCTGCGAGCATCCCCGATCTCATTGCCACATGAACCCCTTTTATCTTTTGGCTTATGAAAAGGTTCGCAGAATCTCCTATAAGCAACGCTCCATTTACTGCCAGTTTTGGAATAGAGAAATAACCTCCCACCGGTGCAGTTTTTGCACCGTACTGGATGAGCTTTCCTCCTTCAAGGAGTTTTTTTATAAAAGGATGCGTTTTGAACCTTTGAAATTCCATATGTGGATCGAGTCTGGGGTCTTCATAATCCAGTCCTGTCATAAGACCGATGGATACCTGGTTGTTTTTCATTCCATAGATGAATCCGCCACCATAAGGCTTATTCCCGTACGGAAAGCCCATAGTGTGAATCACTTCGCCAGGGGCTATCCTTTCCTCTGGAAGTTCCCAGACCTCTTTTACCCCTACTACATAATTGGAAGGGTTCTTTCCTTCATCTAATCTAAATCTTTTTATAAGCTGTTTTGCGAGACTTCCCCTTGAACCCTCTCCAAAGACAGTTACCTTTGCTTTCAGATCAAGACCCGGTTCGTAATTTGGTTTTTTCTCTCCATCAGGCCCTATTCCTTTGTCTCCCAATCTTACCCCTACAACCCTGTCCGCTTCATAAAGGATTTCTACGGCAGAAAATCCAGGAAATATGTCTATTCCCAACTCTTCTACCTGTTCACCAAGCCAAGCTACAAAACTGGCATAAGAAATCACATAGTTTCCATGATTATTAAGAGGTGGCGGTATTATAGGGGAATTTAAAACAGAATTTTCTGTAAGAAACGAAACCTTTTCTTTTGTGACTTCTCCCTCCAGAGGCGCTCCTTTTTCTTCATAATCCGGAATGAGCTCTTTTAAAGGGGTTGGATCCATGATTGCTCCTGAAATGGAGTGAGCACCAACATATGCACCTTTCTCAATGATGGCGATCGTGATATCTTCTAATTTTTTGCCATTTCCTTCTTTTTCTGCTTTTTCATTATGCGCCTGAATTAGTTTTGCCAAATGATATGCTCCGCTTAGGCTGGCCACCCCTGCTCCAATAAAAAGGACATCAAACTCCATTACTTCTCTTGTCTCTTCCATGGAGACACTCCTTATATTTTTATTTTTTCTTTCTCAGCAAGTCCGAGGGGAAAATAAAAAATCAAGAGAGGGGAAAAACCCCTCTCATAATAAAATCAACTAAAACTTGAGCCAAGCCTTTCCTTGCATTACTGTTCTTTCATCCTGTTGAGCAGATACTTCACATATAACCTTTCTTTCTTTATCATCCTTTTCAATCACCTTTCCTGTATAAGTAACTTCTCCTCCTTTTTCTATGTGAACATAAACAGGTGCGGTAAGCCTTATGTCAATTCCTCCTCCAAAGAAGAAAGGCTTTGGATCATCTCCCAGCCATTTTAAGATAAATTCACAAGTTGCCATTTCCGTGCACACACCCGGCAGTACTGTAGATTCTTCTCTTGCTTCCCAAACACTAACCCTTTTTGCTTGTTCAGGATCTGTATGCCAGTTTGGAACAGATCCTATCATTTCCATCATGGTATTTACCCATTCCTGTTTCCAAGTCCTCTTGTAAGGGGTTAACTCATCACCAACTTTTATATCTTCATACTTTAATCCCATTTTGAACCTCCTTTTTTCAAGATTTTGTTTTAGTAAAGTGGACGTGGTCCCATACCCGGTGTAATACCAAACCTGTCTGCTGCTTCATCATCTTTTAACCACATGGAACTGTGAATCTTTCTTGCTACCAAGTTTCCTTCCTTATCGAAAAGCTCGATTTCCCAAGCCACGAATCTTCTTCCCTTTTTAGATATTATCTTGTCGTGCACCTTCATCTTAATAGTGAGCACATCACCAGGGTAGATCGGTCTGAAGAATTCAACTTTGGATGCATTGTGCATAGTAGGAAAGACAGGATTAGTGTGTGCACCACGCAACAGGTTGCATTCAAAATGGAATAGATTGATATAACCCGGATGTGCGGGGATAGTGTCCAGCCCCATACTTTTAGCCGTGTTTTCATCCATAAACAATGGTTCAGGACACCCTACCACTTGGGCAAATGCCCGCATTTCATTTGGAGTTACCGCCCAGTAGTAAGCCGGAATCTCCCATCCCTTAAAAAGATCGTCGAATCTAATGGTTGGAACTACTGCTTGTGGCATCTCTCTCCCCCCTTTTGATTTTTTTATTTGTATCTGTATATAATTCTTTGTTCTTGAATGTCAAGCCTTCAATTTGTATACTTTCAAAACTTTTACGATCCTTTGAGCAAGAATACCCCTTTGAAAAAGGAGAAATGAATTGCTCGGAGGTTATTTGTTTATTTAAATGGAAATGAAAATGAAGAAAGCTGAAAAAATAAAAAACAGCATTAAAGAGACGAAGGAAAGAAGGAAAAAGCAAACCTGCAAGGTTTATCAGCTTAAACTTCAGAATCTATCTGCATCGGATGTTCAGCTTTTGGGGAGAATGTTCCTTGAAGCCAAGTGGCTGTATAACTACATTGTTGCTGATATTGACAACAGACTAACTGCCGAAGCTTGGAAGCTGAGAGAAGTAGAAATCAAGACTCCTAATGGCATGGAGAAGAGAAAGATTGAAGTTTTGGGTTCTCAAGTCAGGCAGGAGATTGTAGAGCGGATTAAGAACAATCTTAAAGCTCTGAAACGAGTTAAAGAGAAAGGTTATAAGGTGGGCAGGTTGAATTTTAAATCAGAAATTAAAAGCATTCCTTTGAAGCAGTATGGCATAATTTATAAAGTCGTTTTTGATCAGAATCGAATT
>CAYMUI010000015.1:0-29015 GCA_964393645.1 uncultured Desulfobacterales bacterium
TACAGACTCATCGGCCTTGTGGATGTGGAGCAAGGAGGGGATATACTGGAACGGATAAAGATGATCAGAAAGAAGTATGCTCAAGAAATGGGATTTATCCTTCCTCCCGTAAGGATAAAGGATAACTTGGAACTTTCTCCAAACGAGTATGTGATTCTCGTAAAAGGAGTGGAGGTGGCAAAAGGGGAACTGATGATCGGTCATTATCTGGCTATAAATCCCGGTAACATCAAAGATGACATACAGGGTATACCTACCAAAGACCCGGTCTTTGGACTTCCTGCTAAATGGATAAAAGAGAGCAATGTAAAGGTTGCAAAAGAGTTAGGTTATACCGTGGTAGATCCGTCTACTGTACTAATGACCCACTTTACAGAAATAGTCAAATCTTATTGTCATGAGCTCTTAGACAGAGAAGAGGTGCAAGCTTTAATAGACAACATAAAAAGTACACATCCAAAGGTGGTGGAGGAGTTGATACCCAACTTGCTTACCCTTGGAGCGGTTCAGAAGGTGCTTCAGAATCTGTTAAAAGAGCAGGTACCCATAAGGGATATGGTTACCATATTAGAAGCCCTGGCAGATTATGCTCCTGTTACAAAAGATCCCGATATACTTACGGAGTATGTGAGAGAAAGACTCGGCAGACACATCGTAAAACAGTATGTTTCAGACGGAATCCTTCATGTGGCCACGCTCGATCACGAACTGGAGAAGATCATAGAAGAATCGGCCAAACAGACCAGCTTTGGTTTGTATCCTGTACTTCCGCCAGATGTGTTGAACGAATTTCTTGCAGAGCTGAATGACAAGATAAAAAAACTCGGCTCCGAAGGTCATCTGCCTATAATCCTCTGTTCTCCTAATGTGAGGAGACTGGTAAAGAAGCTGACAGAAAAAAGTATGCCAAACCTGATAGTGCTTTCTTACACAGAGATACCAAGTCAGGTGAAAATAAAATCAGTTGGGGTAATAAGGGTGAATAAAGATGAAAATACGAAAGTTTCAGGCAAGAACAACTAAGGAAGCGCTGGACCAAGTAAAAAAGACCCTTGGTCCAGATGCACTGATCCTTTCTGTAAAGAAATGCGGTTTGCTGAACAAGTATGTGGAGGTAACCGCTGCTATAGACAGTCCGGGAGAGTCTATAGAGGATTCACTGGACGCACAGTTTAACACCATGCAGGAGCTAAATCTCATTCAGGATCAGATAAAAGAGCTGAAAGAGATTATCAGATCTTTTATTCCGGCCGGTTCTTTTGGAAACGGGGTTTTGCCCTTTTTCCAGCAGGTGAAAAAGAGAGGGCTGTCTGAAGAAATAGCTCTAAAACTGGTGGAAGCAGTGGAAGAGGGTATGCTGAAAGAGGGGATAGACAAAGACATCTCCCTTAAGGACTTTCTGTACGAGCTTTTGAGCAAGCTGGTAGATGTGTATCCTCCTATACATGAGACTAACAAAAGAATAGCGCTGTTTTTGGGTCCCACAGGTTCAGGAAAGACCACAAGCTTGGTAAAGCTGGCTGGACAACTGGCAAGCAGCTTTAAAGTTGGTCTTATCTCTCTGTGCGACTCTTCCTGTGGTAGTCTGAGCTTGGAGTATTATGCGGATCAACTGCAACTGCCTCTTCTTGTTGCAAAAAATAATTCTGAATTCAGCAAGTGTCTGGAATCTCATTCTGACAAAGACTTTATCCTCATCGACACCCCAGGACTTAATCCGAACGATCTCTCTTTAAAACAGAGCATATTGAACCAGATAAGGATGCTCGGTCAGGGTCTGATAACCTATGCTGTGTTGGATGTTCGTACAAAGGATGAGGAAATCCTGAATTTTGTAAGAGGAATAAAACCCATAGAGGTCTCTGCCCTCCTTTTCACAAGGATAGACGAAGCAGATGCGGTGGGCACCGTATTTAACCAGATGATTTATACGGGAAAGCCTCTTTGTTACATAGGAACAGGGAAGTCTGTTCCAGAGGACTTGGAGATAGTAACACCGTATAGGCTTATAGACTTGATAATAAACCTTAGGGGTGAAGGATATGCTGAGAGAAGTGAAAAAATTCGGCAATACAACAGGCAATAAACTGTTTTCTTTGGGATACCTGAGCAAGGTGACAAAAGGAGGCAGTACGAGGGTTTTGTCTATTACCAGTGGAAAAGGCGGGGTTGGAAAGACTAACATTGCTACAAACTTGGCTTGTGCTTTGGTTCAGAAGGGAAAGAAGGTTCTTGTTTTCGATGCAGACTTAGGATTGGCTAACATAGACATCCTTATGGGCATAACTCCTGAATACACTATAGAGCATGTGATAAAAGGGAAAAAGAGACTTTCAGATGTAATAATCACTACCCCTGAAGGTGTTCACATTCTTCCGAGCAGCTCTGGAGTAGAAGAGCTGACCAATTTGAGTCTCTTTCAGAAAAAGAAACTAATAGAAGAGTTTTCTCTCTTAAATGACACCTATGACTTTATAATAATCGATACTCCTGCTGGTATCTCATCCAATGTCATCTACTTCAACCTTGCAGCCAGTGAGATCATAAATGTCATAGAACCTGATCCCACTTCTTTTACCGATGCCTATGCCCTTATGAAAGTGCTGTCTGTAAGATACGGGGTGGAAGAATTTAACATAGTCGTAAACTGTGTGGACTCAGAAGCTCAGGCAAGAGAGATATTTCAAAAGATGAACATGGTGTGCGAGAGGTTTCTCCAAGTCAGGCTCAGGTATATGGGGCATATATTCAAGGATAAAAAGCTCTTGCAAGCTGTGAGAAATCAGAGACCTGTTACGGTACTTTTCCCATATTCCAAAGCAAGCAGATGTATTTACAGCCTGTCTGACACCATATGCAAGGTGGTACCAAAAAACAAAGAATCTGGTTTTAGAAGATTTTTAAACAAACTATTTGGCAAGGAGGAAAAGCATAATGAGCAAGTTGAATCAAACGGCAAAGGCCTATAAGGAGGCTCAAGAAAGTACGCGTGAATCCATGATATTAGAGTATTTGCCTCTGGTAAAGTACATCGTGGATAAGATGAGCGTTTATTTGCCTCCATCTGTGGATAAGGACGACCTTATAGAGGCAGGGATAGTGGGGCTTATAGATGCTGTTGATAAATATGATCCGGACAAAAACTGTAAGTTTAGCACCTACGCCAGGTTTAGAATAAAAGGCGCTATCATGGATGAATTGAGATCCTTAGATATCGTGCCCAAGTCCATGAGACAGAAGTCCAAGCAGATAGAAGAAACTCATTCAAAACTGGAGAACATGCTTGGCCGCTCTCCTACAGAAAAGGAAATGGCCGAAGAGCTTGGCATTACAGAGGCTCGTTACAACAAGCTAATGTATGAGCTTAGAAGCGCTTTTGTAATAAACTTTGACGACTTTAAAAGCTTAAAGATAGACGACGATGATAACGAGGGATTTGAAGCACTTCTGAGAAGTGACGATCCTTCTCCAGACCAGAACATACTTTTTAAAGAACTTTCCAACATCTTGGCAGAGGAGATAGAAAAACTGCCAGAAAGAGCAAGGCTTGTTCTTACTCTTTACTATTATGAAGATATGACCATTACCGAAATAGCAAAGATCTTGGATCTTGCAAAATCTACGGTTTCAGAAACTCATACAAAAGCCCTGGTGACTTTAAGAGCCAGACTAAAGAAGAGGTTAGGTATAGAGGAGGACAGCAATGGACAAGATCATAAATGAACTGGGTTTATATCTTACTTTTGCCAAGTTAAGGCACAGAATAATAGCAGGCAACATAGCAAATGCGGAAACCCCTTACTATCGTGCATTTGACTTGGTTTTCAGAAAGGTGTTTGAAGAGTCGGCCAGTCCTAAATGGGTGGACATGAGGATTACTAACAGCAGACATATCAGAGCGGTTTCTTTGTTTAGGCCAGCTCCAGAGCTTGTATCTGCTCCTGTGCTGACAGTAGGTCAGGATCAGAACAGAGTGGACTTAGAATATCAAATGGCACAGCTTGCCGAAAATACCATGAATTATCAGATAGTATCGCAGCTTTTGGCAAAAAGATTTGAAGAAATAAAGGTTGCTATTGAGGGGAGGTGATTTGAATGGCGCCGTTTTTGGCGTTCAAGATAGCGGCTTCTGGACTTATGGTTCAGCGGCTCAGGATGAATATTATCTCCAGTAACATTGCCAACGCAGAGACTACCAGAACTCCTAACGGGAAAGGCCCTTACAGGAGAAAGGATGTGTTTGTAATGAGTATTCCGGTGGCAGATGGCGTATATGCAGTTGCACCTGTGTCTATAATAAACGATCCAAGACCCTTCAGAGTAGTTTATAATCCGGGGCATCCGGATGCTGACGAAAACGGATATGTGAAACTGCCGAATGTGAAACCTATAGAGGAAATGATCAACATGATCTCTGCTGTGAGAGCTTATGAAGCAAACATAGCTGTAATAAACAACACAAAGTCAATGGATCTAAAGACGCTGGAGATACTTAGATGATAAGCCCTGTGGTAATACAAAAAGAAGTAGAATTGAAGACGGTCTTTTCGGGTTCTGAATCTTTTCGTCTTATTTTGGAGCTTCTCAGCAAAGCCGACTTCGAGACGGCCCAGAAAGATCAGACCGAAACCAGCAAGGTGAACGGTCAGGCTCAGGAGTCTTCAAAGTCAGGCAAAAAACAGAAAGAAAAGGCCAACAAGATCGTTGATGTTAAAGCCAAAGCGATGGAAGTTCTTTTCTTTGTGAAACAAGATAAGGTTTCAGAAAACTTGCACCCAGATAATAGGATCGGCTCGGATCAAGACATCGACACGCACTGCGGTGAAACCAAAGGAGCAAAAGAACACGAAAAAATAACCGTAAGAGCATGCAAATCCAAGCTCAGTAGTAAAAATACAGATTCAGAGCAGGAAAAACGAGCTTACGGGCAAGATAAATTAGATTCCAAGCCTGAGTCAGAGTCAAGGTCAGATGTTTTTGATGCCAAGGAAGTTACTTTTCACAGGGCATATACGGTAGAGGCTAATGAAGATGGGAATCGTATAGTTCATTTTGAATCAGGACTTCTTAGCAAGGATGGGTTTAAAGAGCAAGCTAAGAGCGATAAAGGGAAGACAATCCGATTAGATGCTCAGGGCTGGAAGGTAAAAGGCACGGGACAGGAAAGAAAGGGTCTGGATTCTGTTCGGAGGGGGGCTGCAGAAGAGTTATCCTACATGGCAAAAACTTATGAAGGCAGAAAAGATACAGGTGCAGAGATAGAGCTAATGGATAAGGGATACAAGGCAGATTCAGATCAAGAAAAACGAACTTATGGACTAAATAAAGCAGAGCCCAGGCTTCATACTGAAGTAAAAGAAGGGCTCAAGGTGACTTTGCCTAAATCAGAGTCAAAGTTAGATGTCGTTTTCGATACCAAGGAAGTTATCTCTCACAAGTCAGAGTTAGTGAACAAACTGGCTGATGTTATCTACTATACGGCAGCCAATAAAAAAGAAGAGCTTGTAGTTCAACTTAAACCCGAATTGTTAGGAAAGCTTAAGATAAAGCTTACTTCAGAGAGCGGGCACTTAAAAATAGAGCTTTTTACAGAAAACAGTGCCTTAAGGGATACCATAGCTTCTCATGTTTCCATGTTGCAGAGATTTTTGACAGACAGAGGCATCTTTGTTCAGGAGATAGGCGTCTTTTTAGGTTGGCAGGGATTCCAAGAAGGAAGACGCTTTTCAGCTCAGAAAATCAAGTCTTACCCTTGGAGGGTAATTGGTTTGGAAGAAGAGGTTATGACTTCATCCTCTCATAGAAGAGTTTGGAAGATGGGGGATGAAGGGGAGCTGGACTACTGGGCATAAAGAAGGGGGTGATAAGACATGCAGGCCCAAAATGTAGGTGGAAGAAAGGCAATTTACAATAACTATGAAAGAGTTACTCCTGAGAAACTACTTGATGAAAGTGTCTTCTACAAGCTGCTTATAACCCAGCTCAGAAATCAGGATCCTTTATCTCCCATGAAGCCGGAAGACTTTACTGCTCAATTAGCACAGCTAACCCAACTGGAAGAGATAAGAAAATTGAATACTTACATGAAACTCATGTTCGCAAATCTCATAGGCAAGGAGGTGATCAC
Source organism: uncultured Desulfobacterales bacterium (assembly GCA_964393645.1). Taxonomy (GTDB): domain Bacteria; phylum Desulfobacterota; class DSM-4660; order Desulfatiglandales; family JALVZP01; genus JALVZP01. Next base: position 6,128 of record CAYMUI010000015.1, read on the forward strand.
AGACAAGGACAAAGACGCTAAGAAGATTACAGGGGTGGAGATAGACAATGAGGCTCATGAGCTACTGTTAGAGCTTGAGGACGGATCAACTGCTGAGCTAAGCAACATCAGGGCAATCAAAGAAGGAGATAAAATTCAAAATCAAGACAAGGAGGAGTAAGCCATGATTAAGTCTATGTTTACGGCAATTACCGGTTTAAGGGCCAACAATCTGGCCATGGGCGTGATTGGTAACAATGTGGCTAACATAAATACTTGGGGTTTTAAGGCTCAGCGTTATTCTTTTGCTGACATACTGGGTGCGTCAATAGGAAACCTGCGCGTAGGCGGTGGCACAAAGCTGAGCAATATTACCCCTAATTTCACTCAGGGTTCTGTTTTAAACACTGGCAGTCCTCTTGATATGGCCATAGATGGAAACGGGTTCTTTATTGTAAAAGACCTCTTATCTGGCACAGATTACTACACAAGGGTTGGGCAATTTATAGTAGACGATGCGGGTAACATTGCAACTCCAGAGGGATATATACTTCAGGGCTGGACAGTGGATGAAAACGGAAATGTTGGTTCAACCTTAGAGAACATAAACATTGCAAATATCTCAAGCCTTCCCAAAGCCACATCTGAGGTTAAGATCGGCATGAATCTAAACAGAGAAGCTGATGTTCCTGCTGTTTCATGGAGCTTGGATCCTAACAAAGGGCCAGCCAAAGGAAGCTATAATTATTCTACCAACACGGTGGTTTATGACGCATATGGTTCTGCTCACACTATAAGTCTTTACTTTAGAAAGAGCGCTGAAAATCAGTGGGAAGTTCACTATGTCTATAAGGATGATTCAGGTCAATACAAGGAAGCAGGGACTCAGCAGTTGGTCTTTAATAGCAATCCTGCAGGTTCACTGAAGAATGACAACAGTTCAAATCCCGTCACATTCTCTGACTGGAATCTGAGCATCTCATTTGACTACGGCACAGGCACAGATGAGGGAGGAAGTGGGCTTGATGGAACCACCCAGTTTGCGCAAGACTCCAATGTGAGCTTTATTCACCAGAATGGTCAGGAACCAGGAGCTCTTACAAGGGATGTGACTATTGATGAAGACGGTTATCTTTACGGAATATTCTCCAACGGCACTATAAGACCGTTGTATAAGATACCTATAGCCAACTTTGCAAGTCCATGGAATTTAGAAGAGCTCGGAAACAACATCTACGGAATTACTAATAAATCCGGTCAGCCAATTATAGGTAGTGCTGGTTCAGGAGGAAGAGGCAAGATCCTTTCTGGATATCTGGAGCAGTCAAATGTAGATCTCGCCACTGAATTTACCAATCTTATTTTAAGTCAGCGTGCATTCCAAGCTAATGCCCGTATCATCACTACCAGTGACGAGCTTCTGACAGAACTCGTAAATCTAAAACGCTAAGGAGGTGACCGTTAATGAACCCTGGTATATACTTCGGTGCTTTTAACGAGATTGTTCGGCAAAGAGAGCTGGCAGTTATGAGTCAGAACTTGGCAAACATATCTACGCCTGGATACAGAAAGGAGAGAGTGGCGTTTTCAAAGTACTTTTTCTCTGTAATCGAAAGCAGAAAGACCGACTTTTCAGAGGGAGAACTAAAGCCAACCCGAAATCCTTTTGATGTTGCCATATCAGGTGCAGACAATGTGTTTTTTGTGGTCATGTCTCCTGATGGTAAAGAATACTACACCAGAAGAGGAGACTTTACCTTGGATAAAGAAAGAAGACTCATCACTGTAAATGGTTTTTTGGTTCAGGGAAAATCGGGCAGTATAACTTTAAAGGACAATAACTTTCAGATAAACGGTTCAGGAGAAATACTGGTAAACGGAAAGGTGGTGGACAAGCTCAGGCTCGTTTCTCTTCCTACAGATAAGCTTTTAAGATACGGCAGGACCCTGTTTTATCTGAAAGACAAAAATGAAGCCTCCCAGGAGGCTTCTGAATACAAGGTGCTTCAAGGATATCTCGAAAGTTCAAATGTAAAGCCCGTAGAAGAGATGGCAAATATGATAAGCTGTCTCAGAAATTATGAAATATGCCAAAAGTCTATTCAATCACAGGATGAAACTACCTCAAGGCTTATAAATGAGGTAGGAATAGTAAGAGCGTAAAGGAGGTGATTTTTATGTTAAAGGCATTGTGGATAGCAGCTACAGGCATGGAAGCGCAGAATTTGAACATAGATGTTATTTCCAATAACTTAGCTAATGTGAATACAGCCGGATTTAAAAAAGATAGAGCAGATTTCGAGGATCTCATGTATCAGACTATAAAGCTGGCTGGTGCTCCCGCTACATCCCAAACCCAGATTCCTACTGGTTTGGACATAGGTCAAGGAGTAAGACCGGTGGCAGTGCAGAAGATATTCTCGCAAGGTGACTACAAACAGACAAACAACCCGCTTGACCTTGCGATTGAAGGAGACGGATTTTTCCAGGTCTTGCTTCCCAACGGAGATCTGGCTTACACAAGGGCGGGTGCCTTTAAACTGGACAGAGACGGCAGGCTTGTTACTCCGGACGGCAATCCCATACAGCCCGAAATAACCATTCCGCAGGATGCCGAGGCGATTAACATAGGAGAAGACGGGACTGTATCCGTGCTTCAACCAGGAAATACTGCCCCGACCCAATTGGGTCAGATTCAGCTTGTCAGATTTATAAATCCCGCTGGTCTTAAGGCTATTGGAAGAAATCTCTTTGTGCCAACAGACTCTTCTGGTGAGCCGATTCTCGGAGTTCCTGGAGAAAACGGTTTTGGTACTATAGCACAGGGATATTTAGAGATGTCAAATGTCAGCGTTGTGGAAGAGATGGTAAACATGATTCTGGCTCAGAGGGCCTATGAGATAAACGCAAAGGCCATACAAACGGCAGACGAAATGCTTCAGATGGCAAACAATATAAAGAGATAAGTGCCATGAAGAGAATAGCATATATCTTGTTGGCTGTTTTGCTGGTGCAGGGCTCTGCTCTTTTCGGAGCAGAGATAAGAGTATTAAAGTTTGTTAAAACCCAAAAAGAAGAGGTTTGCTTAGGAGATATTGTTCAGGGAAAAGGGCTTAATCCTGCATGGTCTAAGATAGTACTTGCTCACATAACTTCACCTGGCAGTACACTCGAGATTCCAGCAGGCTATATAAAAGCAAGGCTCAGGTTAAAGGGAGTCCCGGTGGATAAGATAAAGATAGAGCTACCAGAGGTGGTAAAAATAGAAAGGGAAGGCATAAGAATCACCAAAAAGGACTTAGAAGCCATTGCCAGAAGATGTATAAGAAAAAATAACCCTTGGGGAAGCAGACTTAAGATACTTAAGGTAAAAGCTACTAAGGATCTCGTGCTTCCAAAGGGAAGACTCTCCTATTCTTGTCAGATGATAGGTTCGCCTGTTGGAAACTTTTCTGTGCCTGTAATATTTAGGGTAGATGGAGAGATCGTTAACAGAACCTGGGTTATGGCCAGTACAAGGCTTGTTACTCCCGTGGTAGTAGCAAGGTATCCTATAAGGAGGGGAGAAATCATCACTAAGGATAAGCTCAGGATTATAAAGAAGGATATTACCGGACTTCCCGGCGGAATGTTTTTTAGTAAGGATCTACTGGTAGGAAAGAGAGCCAAGACAAACATAGGAATTGGTAGAGTTATCTATAAAAGTATGGTGGAAATTCCACCAGTTATAAAAAGGGGGCAGAGGGTATTAATCGTGGCCGAATCCGACACCTTAAAGGTTACAGCTCCTGGAGTAGCAAAAGAAGATGGAAGAATTGGAGAGTTAATAAAGGTTCAGAATCTGCTATCCAAAAAGGTAGTTATAGGAAAAGTGGTGGATGCTCAGACAGTAAAGGTAAGATTTTGAAAGGTGGTGATCAGTATGAGAACGGTGGTTTTAGTCCTTGTGTTATTCTTAGCAGGCTGTGCTACCCAGTCTGCTAAGAAGAGCGCTATTCTGGAAACAGAAACACATGTGTGTAAAAAGGAGACCTCAGTCAAGAAACCCGAATATAAAGACTACTCTTTGTTGCAGGAGCCGTATTCCAGAAAAAGCCTTTTTTCTGACCACAGGGCAATGGAGGTGGGAGACATACTTACAGTAAGAATTGTTGAAAGCGCAAGTGCTTCTGGAGAGGCAGATACTTCTACCTCCAGAAAGAACACCTTTAGCGGAATACTCGAAAATTTCTTTGGTTTAAATCTGCACGGGCACAACAAACTTTCCGGAAAGAACGAGATGACATTTGAGGGAAAAGGAAAGACAAAAAGAAACGATCAGTTTACGGCAACGATTACGGTAAAAGTGGTGGATGTGCTTCCAAACGGAAATCTGCGGATCGAAGGAAAGAGAGATTTGATCATAAATAACGAACACAGGTATATAATCCTTAAAGGAATAGTAAGACCAGAAGACATCTCGTACAACAACGAAGTGCTTTCTACCTATGTAGCAGATGCAGAGGTTGTCTATAAAGGAAAAGGGGTTATTGCCAGAAGGCAGGGCCCGGGCTGGGGCATATGGCTTCTCGATTTGTTACTCCCATTCTAAAGGAGGAAGGGAATGAGGAGGATAATTTTTTTGATTCTTTTGACAATACTGCTGGCTCCTCCTTTGTATTCAGCAAGAATAAAGGATATAGCCAAGATATACGGGGTTAGGAATTACAGACTTATTGGCTATGGACTTGTCACCGGTCTTCCCGGCACTGGAGACAAAGAGCAGACGGTATTCAGTATTCAATCTCTTACTAACATGCTTCAGAGATATGGAGTAAATGTAGACCCCAGCAAGATCAGGGTGAGAAACATAGCTGCTGTTATGGTAACGGCTGAAGTGCCACCTTTTGCAAAGCCTGGGATGAAGGTAGACGCAGTGGTTTCTTCCATTGGAGATGCAAAAAGTCTTCAAGGCGGAGTTCTGCTTTTAACTCCTCTTAGGGCTATTGACGGAAAGGTTTACGCTGTAGCTCAGGGGCCTATATCCATAGGAGGAGGATTTTTTGCAGGTGGAGCCGGTGCAAGCGTAAGTAAGAACATAACAACTACTGGTAGAGTAATAAATGGGGTTATTATAGAAAGAAGGCTTCCGTTTGAACTGGCTTTAAACAAAAGTTCTATCTCGATATTATTGAACACCCCTGATTTTAGTACTGCTGACAACATGGCTAAGATCATAAACAGAAGTCTCGGAATAGATATTGCAAAAGCAATAGATCCAACCACTGTTAAGGTGAAAGTGCTGGAAAAAGACAATATCGTGGATTTTCTGGCAAAGATCGAAAACTTAGAGGTTCCAGTGGATGTAAAGGCAAAGGTGATTATAAACGAAAGGACTGGCACGGTGGTCATAGGTAAGGATGTCAAGATTTCAACTGTTGCAATAGCACATGGTGGATTAAGTATTGTGGTTAAAGAAGTGCCAAAAGTAAGTCAGCCTCTTCCTTTTTCAACAGGAGAAACCATCGTGACGCCTGAAACAAAAATCGAAATAAACGAAGAGAAAAAGCCCTTATTCCTTGTACCAAAGACAGCCACTATATCTGACTTGGTAAAAGCACTGAATGCTATAGGTGGCACCCCAAGAGACCTTATCGCTATACTTCAGGCAATTAAAGAGGCGGGTGCGTTACATGCAGAAATAGAGGTGATATGATGATAGAAAAAGTAGGAAACAGGCCAGATGCAGAAAAGAGCAAACTAAAAGAGGCATGTAGGCAATTTGAAGCAATTTTTATCGAGTATATGCTTAAGACGATGAGAAAATCCATACCAAAGTCATCTCTTTTTAAAAGAGAACATGCAGAGCAGATTTACACATCTCTTTTTGATGAAAAAGTGGCAGAAAAGGTGGCAGAAGCAAAAGGACTTGGTTTAGCAGATATGTTATATAAAGAGCTGTCAAAGTTCATTGCCGATCGAACAGAAGCAGAAAAAAGACGATAATAAAGAAAAAAGGAGGTAAGTAAAAGCATGAAGATATCCAAGATTGGCATAGAAGGGGTATATAATAACATTCAGCTCAAGATCAAGAATGTAGACCAGAAAAAGGCAGAGCAGTCTAATAAAAATGGCTTGAAGGAGGACATCAGGGTATCCATTAAAGAAGAGATAAAAGGCTACAAAGAGATAATAAAAGGTTTGCCCGAGGTAAGAAAGGATCGGATCCAGGAGCTAAAAAAGGCTATCAAACAGGGAGCCTACAAGGTAGATACAAAAGAAGTGGCAAAAGGCATATTGGAAGACATATTGCTGGGAGTCAAATAACATGATAACCGGCCTTTTTGACATAGCATTAAATGCATTAAAGGTTGCACAACAGGGATTAGAGGTTGCAGGAAATAATATAGCTAATGTGGAGAGTGCGGGTTATACGAGAAGAGACATTGTGGCAGACCAGCTTCCCTACAACAGGGGTGCTGTAGTCAGAGAGATAAAAAGGGAAATAAATCCATTTGTATCAAGGGCTTGGCAAGACTCATTAGGCTTGCTGGGATATTATAAGACAAAAGATGAGATATTAAACGAATTAGAAGGAGTCTTTAACGAAATTAACTCTGGTGGAATAAAACAGGCTCTTCAGGATTTTTGGGATGCATGGCAGATGGTTTCGAACGATTCCGCTGACATTTCTTTAAGAGTGAGTCTACTGCAGAGGTCAAAAGCACTCGCAGATAGTATAAGAACCAAAAAAAGCCAGCTATTGAGTACGAGATCTTTTATAGATCCAGAAATAGAAACTCTTATCCAGCATGTAAATAGCATGTCAGAGAGGCTTTCTGAACTAAACTATAAGATAAAGTTCGGAAAGACGGCAAAGCAAGATATAAACAATCTTCTGGATGAAAGAGATAAGATATTAAGAGAGCTTTCCGAACTCATCGGGATTACATCTGTAAAAAATCCTGACGGACAGGTAAGTGTTTTTTTAAATGGACAAGCAATGGTCATAGATGGACAGTCCTTCAAAATCGAATCTCAGATAGGAAGTGACGGTAATATTCGGATTATCTGGGATGACAGCGAAGATATAACGGATAAGGTTTTAGGAATGGGGGCAGGAAGGTTAAGTGCATATTTAGAACTTAGAGACAGGATAATTCCTGAATACATAGACAAACTGAACAGCTTTGCATATCAGCTTGCGGATCAGATAAATACCCAGCACAAGCTGGGATATGACCTGTATGGAAATCAGGGAGAGGAATTTTTCAAGATAGACTCAGAAGATCCGGCAGGAAGTATTGAGCTGAACTTAGATGATCCGAAAAAAGTTGCTGCTTCTTCAAGTGCCTCAACTCTTCCTTCAGACAATAAAAATGCCCTGTCTATTCTGGAAATAAGGGACAAGACCATAGCCGGTCTAAACGGGATGAGTATTGATAACTTTTACAATCACATAATCACCAGCATAGGTGATTTAAGGCATACAAATGGAAATTTCTTGAAACTTCAGGACACTGTTGTTCAGGAAATTCAGGATCACTTTGACATGACCTCAGGGGTAAATTTAGACGAGGAAGCCGCAAATGTAATAAGATATCAGTACATGTACACAGCATCTGCGAGATTAATAAGTGTTGCAAGTAAGATAACAGAGGTTATCATAAACATGGGTGCATAAAAGATGAGGGTCACCCAGGGCATAATACACAGGAATTTTTTGAGAAACTTAGATATCATAACTGATAAGCTGAACAAGAAATTTGAGCAAATATCTTCTGGAAAAAGACTTACAAGACCTTCGGATGATCCCGTATCATTGGGCAGGGTCATGCAATTAAAAGACAGGATCAAGAGGATAGATCAGTATAAAAGAAATATAGAAAACGCCATTGCATGGCTTAGTATGACAGAGTCTGCCTTTAATAACATGGAGAACATATTAAACAGACTCGAGGAAATAGCAGTGGCTATGGGCAGTGACAATTCGTCACCGTATGCAAGAAAAACAGCAGCAGAGGAAGTAGCTCGAATAAAAGAACAGGCTTTGATGATAGTAAACACCAAGTTTCGGAATCACTACATATTTTCTGGTTTTTTGACAGACACGGCACCTTTTAGCACCACAGATAACAGTTATCATGGAGATGAAAGTGCTTTGGAAGTGGAAGTAGATGATGGGATCAGGATCTCCTACAATGTTACCGGTTCTTTGTTTACAGACGAGGTTAACATATTCCAGCTTATGGATGACTTAAAAGATGCATTGAATAACAATGATGCCGATGCTGTAAGAGCATCTCTTGACAAAATCCATACTGCATACACTCGCATCAACATTGCCCATGCAGGAGTTGGTTCAAAGATAAAAACATTAAATAACATGAAAGACGAACTTTCAGACAGAAGACTTTCATTCGAAGAGGTTGTATCTCAGAGGGAAGATACCGACATGGCAGAAGCCATACCAAAGCTATACATTTATCAGTCAGCGTACCAAGCTCTTTTAAACTCTTTTGCGAGGATCACTTCGGTGAATCTTTTTGATATTATTGGTTGAGGATGATAAATCTGGGTTTCATTGGCGCAGATCCAAGATACTTTTCTTTTCTTCAGGAGATTCAAGAAACAGACATATTCCATATTTCGCTTATATTTTCCGAAAAGATAGATCCTGAACTAAAAAGATTTGCCGACGAAAACGGAATCCGTGTAACGGATAGACTTGAAGAGATATTTTTGCCCAAGCACAGGATAAAGCTATTGGTAGATACTACTGATGGAAGTCAGGTGGTTCACAAGATACTGGATACAAAACCAAAAGCCATGTCAGTAATCGATGTAAATACTCTTAGGTTGCTGACTGAAAGCATAAATCAGAGGTTTCAATTAGAAAAGAGACTGCTTTTGCTTCAGAAATACGAAACCATAGGCACCCTTGTGTCAGGAATATGCCATGAGGTAAACAACATACTGATGATTATTATGGGATACGCTCAGTTGGCCAGTTCTAAGGCATCTTCCAACATATCCTCCTATATTTCGGGCATAATAGATTCGTGCAGAAGAGCAAGCAATCTTATACAGCAGCTCTCCAGCTTTAAGAGTGACGGAAGGATAGAAAAAAGAAAAGCAAACCTCATTCCGTTGATTAAAGAGACCGTAAAGTTTGCAAAAAAGGCCCTTCCAGAAAACATTCATATCTACTTGGACAACTTTTCTCATGACTTGTATGAAGTGGAGGCAGATCTGGCCAGTTTAAGACATGCTCTTTTAAATGTGATCACTAACTCTCAGGAGGCGATGCCAAACGGCGGAGAGATTCGAGTAAGTCTTTATAATGTAAAGTTAGATGAGCAATTCTGCAAAAATTATCCATTTATGGAGCCAGGAGAATATGTGTGTATATCCGTAAAAGACACAGGGGTGGGAATCCCTGAAGAGATCTTAGGCAGAATATTTGAACCGTTCTTTAGCACAAAAGACTTAGGAAGAGGTTTGGGATTGTCTTACACTTATGGTATCGTAAAACAGCACAACGGGTATATCTTGGTAGAAAGTGAGCCGGATAAGGGCACTGAGGTAAAGATATATCTACCAGCTCTTAAAAGACATGCAGATTCCAGAGAGGCCGAAGAATTAGAAGCCAAAGGCTCGCGCGACAAGACCATATTAATAGTAGAAGATGAGGAAGATTTGATTCAGGTGGTGTCAGAGTTTTTGGAAGATGTGGGATACAAGGTCTTGAAGGCAAGGAACGCAAAGGATGCTATAAGGGTTCTTGAAAAAGAAGGAGCTAATATCGATCTTGTTATGACAGATCTGATACTTCCCGATTCCTTTGGTTCTCAGATCATCTACTTAGCAAAGAAGAAAAAGAATAACATGAAGTCAATCCTTATAACTGGCTATGAGCAGAAAGATAGAATGGTTCCAAACGAACTTTTTGATATGGTCATCTACAAACCTGTTTCTATAAAAATGCTTGCAAATAAGATATATAAGTTATTGAACAGCCATGAGACTCCCTAAGCCAAGATTTAAAGGAGAACTCAGCTTAGAGGAATGTTTGAAGAATAGAAGGACTGTAAGGTCCTTTCAGAAAAAAGCCCTTAAGCTCGACCAATTTACTCAGCTTCTTTGGGCAGGATATGGAATTACGGAAGGATTTAGAAGGACCGTTCCATCTGCTGGTGCACTTTATCCTATGGACCTATATGTTGCTATAGGTAAAGACTGTGTAGAGTGGGTGGACGAAGGGGTGTATCACTATGTTCCAGAAGAACATTCTATCCAGCTTGTTACGGGCGCAGATGTCAGAGCAGAGATTTCACGGGCTTCTCTTTTTCAGAGCTGGATAGCCGACGCTCCCGTCTCTTTTATAATAACCGCAGAGTATCGCAGGATTACCATTAAATACGGTGATAGAGGAATAAGGTACGCGATAATGGAGGCAGGGCACATAGCACAAAACATCTTTCTTCAAGCAGAAGCATTAGGGCTTGGAGCCGGGATCGTGGGGGCATTTCATGACGAAAAGATCATGAAAATAGCAGCTCTTCCTGTAAATCATTATCCTCTTTTAATTATGCCTGTTGGATACAAGTCCTGAGCTTTTGCCTCTTTTTTTAATAGATATTTCTTTATTTCAATCCCACAGCTAAAGCCACCATATCCTGTGGCAGAAATGACTCTGTGTCACGGAAACAGCAGTGGGAAGGGATTTTTCTTTAAAACCTGTCCAACTGCCCTGTAGGCCTTTGGTTTGTTTACTATCTGCGCTACCTGTTTGTATGTTTTCACAAATCCCGGCCTTATGCTTCTTATAGTATTTAACACATTCATCTGAAATAAGGAAAAGCTTACAGCAAGTCCTATCTTAACAAAGACTTCTTTTTTATAAGCGCTTATTACTGCTTCTATCAAAGCAAGATTTTTTACTTTGTTCTCTATGAGTCTTTCTTGGGGAAAGTATCTTTTAAAGTACTGAACAGGAGCGATATCTTTTGCTGCCCAAGAAATTCCTACTCTTAGAGCCCCTTCTGTACAGGAGGCAAAGAATATATCCAGCTCTTCCATTCTTACTTTTGTGCAATATATTTCTTTCCCTGACATGTGTTTCTTCTGAGCAGTTCTTGTTGAATCATGTTTAAGACTTCCGTCTTTCTGAGAGCCCATTCTGGGGCTATCAGCTCGCCTCTTGGAGGATCTCCGGTAAGTCTGTGAATAACAATGTCTGGTCTGAGGTGTTCCAGAAAGTCTACCACTAAATGAACATATTCTTCCATTTCAAGACACTTCACTTCCCCTCTTCTATACATGTTGGCCAGCTCTGTTCCCTCAACCACATATAAAAGATGTATCTTTACTCCCTGTAAGGGTAAGTTGGACAAGTAACTTGCGGTTTCGATAATCATCTTTCTGTCTTCTCCAGGAAGTCCTATTATCACATGAGCTATTGTATCTATTCCGTATTCTCTTGTCATATAAACAGCTTTTTCAAAGCAGTCTCTGTCATGCCCTCTGTTTATCCTTTTTAAAGTGGTATTATGGGCAGACTGAAGCCCGTATTCTATCCAGACCATATAGTCCTTTTTATAATGAGAAATGAGCTTGAGCTTTTCATGGTCTATACAGTCTGGTCTTGTGCCAATAGATATTCCAACAATGTCATCAAAACAAAGCGCTTGATCATAAATTTCTTTTAGTCTTTGAGCTGGGGCATAAGTGTTTGTAAATGCCTGAAAATATACGATAAACTTTTTCGCCTTATATCTCTTTCTCAGATATTCTCTTGCTCTTTTTACTTGTTCTTTTATGGAGATTCCTTTTTCTGTTAGTGCTCCTGTGCCAGAGCCTCTTTTATCGCAAAATATTCATCCCTTATCAGAAATGGTTCCATCCCTGTTAGGACAGCTAAACCCGGCATCTATGGGAATTTTTTGAACCCTTTCTCCAAACACTTCCCTAAGATATGTATTGAGGTCTCTGTATCTTTTACTCATTTTGCACCAAAAAGGATAAGACCCTCTTTTCTTACTTCTTCTGCAAGCCCTTTTTCTATTAAGTATCTCATATATCCAAGTCCTACAGAAAGCAAAAAAAAGTAGCTGAGGCTGGATTCATATCCTTTAAATGCCATATCACATATCTGGGCGAGGCTTAAAGGCCCTTTTTTCAAGAGATCGTAAATTTCCTCGATCTTTCTTTTCATAAAAGAGATAGCTTCATCAATCTTTTTTACAGGCTCGTAAATAGGTTCTTTGTGAGAAGGTATGATGAGTTCTGGCTCAAGAGATTTCACCTTTTCGAGGCTTTTGAGATAATCTCCTATAGGATTATAAGTTGCAGTGTGAGGATATATACCTCCGTGCGGCCATTCATCCTGCACGAGAAAGTCGGCTCCAAACAACACTTTTTTTTCAGTATGGAAGAGAGAGACATGTCCCGGGGTGTGTCCTGGAGTGTGTATTACTTTCAGGTATCCGTCTTCTATCGGAAATAGAGCCCCATCTTTTAAGTGAATCGTTTCCGTTGGCCCTAAAAGAAGGGCTTTGTAAACATAAAGTTCGTTAACTATGTTTTTCATGATCTTTTCTGGCACACCGTAAGAGCAGAAAAAATCTTTTATTTTCTCTGGATATTCTTCGATGTGCTCTTTAAAAAAGAGAAGTATTCGTCTGTCGTTTTCGTGTAAATAGACAGGTGCAGATGTAAGTTGCTGTAATCTCAAAGCTAACCCACAATGATCTAAGTGGTAATGAGAAATGATCAACTTTTTCAACTGAACGAGTTCGTATCCTAAGTCCCTAAGTCCTGATAAAAGGGTTTCAAATGATTCCTTTGTGTTAAGACCCGCATCTAACATCATAAACCCATCTTCTGTTCTAAAAACAAATACATATACATCCTGAAGGTAAGATTTATCTCCTAAGGGTAGCCTTATACTTTTCCATGTCTTCGCTTTCATGTTTTTACTCCTTTAACAGTGCTTTAAAAAATATTCTTAAGACAAGCTCTGGTTCCGGATAGACATGTTTTTCTGGATCATCCAGCCACATGAATAAAAAAGAATTGCTTACATTGTCTATGGCAACTGCCAGATGAAAAGGTTCTGCTATTTTTTCAAACACCCCTTTTTTTATACCCTCTTCAAAAAGTTTTGAAAGCCTTTGCAGGAAATCATAGTATTTTTCTCTTAGCTCTTGTTCGAATCCAGCAATAACAGAAAAGCTCACCCCTTTTGTCTCTGCGAAATAGAGCCTTATAATGTCTAAGTTCTCTTTGAATATTTCACCTTTTTTCCTTAGATAATCCCTTAATCTGTCTATTTCGTCTCCTTCCCTTTCTATTGCTTTTATAAGAAGTGAGTGAAACTTATCCGCTACTTCTTGCACAAGGCTTTTGTAAAGCTCCTCTTTGCTTTTAAAAAAATTGTAAAGTGTTCCCACAGAAAATTCCGCTTCTTTTGCGATTTCTTCCATTGAAACATTGTGATAACCCTTTTCTGAAAAAAGCCTTAGCGCAGCATCCATAATTTCTCTTTTATGTTGTAACCTTTCCCTTTCCCTTCTGCTGAGCTGTTTTCCCATGGTATTTCTCCCATATGAATAATACAAGGAAAAGGCAGCCAATGACTGCATATATGCCAGATTCCATAAATGTATCTCTAAACGCATAGCTCATTGCTTGTATGTTTGTCACATACAGAAACAATGCCTTGCTTTTTTTAAGAGCAATGTCAGGTGGAAAGTACTGAGATGAAATTGAATACCATTTCATTAAAAATTGCTTCCCATAGTACAAGTCTTGTGCCTGAAGCGCGCATATTTCATCGTAGTGAAATGCAATACTTTTTTGTAGTCTATTTGTGGCAAGAGCTGTTCCAAAAGATCCTCCTATAAATCTGGCATAATGCATAAGGCTTACGCCAAGATTTGTCTTTTCTCCAAGTTTCTTCAAGGCAAGCGTAGTTACAGGAGCAAAGAACATGCCTATTGCTATCCCCCAGCTCATAATCATAAAAATAGACTTTGTTTTTGGTGTATAGTAGTTTAGCTTGGGAAGAATAACGAAGACAGAAGGAAGATAAAGCACAATACACATTATGAGAACTCTTTCCGGGCCTATCCTGTCACTCAGGATACCCGAAATAATGGAAAATGCAGCTACGCAAAGGGCCATAGGCATAAGATACAGGCCGGTCTGGAATGTGCTTAAAAATCTAAGTCTTTCGTAGTATTGAGGAAAAAGAAAAAAGACCTGATACATGGAAAGGCCAAGTATCAGAAAGTAGATGGTTATAGCTGTGCGAAACTCTTTTATCTTAAATATAGAAAAATCTAAAAGAGGTCTTTTTGAGATCAGCTCGCATATGAAGTATGCCAAAAAACAGACAGCAGAAATAAAAGTAAGCTTTACTATTAGCATGGATTGAAACCATCCTTTTTCCTGACCCTTAGAAAGCAAAGTAAGGAGAGATATGGTGGCAGTGGAAACAAAGATAAAGCTCATGTAGTTGAGCTTCAGTTTTTCTTTTTTTTCCATAACAGCCGGAATAAAGACAGCACTTGCTATTGTATCCAGAATCCCTATGGGTACATTTATGTAAAACACATATCTCCACGAAAAGTGTTCCGTTATGTATCCTCCGAGTGTGGGACCTAAGGCAGGAGAGAAACTTACAGCAAGAGCGTATATTCCCATTGCAAGTCCTCTTTTTTCAGGAGGATATATGGTAAAAAGTATAGTTTCTGCTGTTGCTACAAGAAAGGCCTCTCCAAGTCCTTGAATTGCTCTGAAGATGATCATTTCTGATAATGTGTTGGCATGACCACAGAGAAAACTTCCAACAGTAAAGAATATGAGGCCGCTCAGAAACACTCTTTTTAATCCTATGGCAGTACTTATGTTGGACACTAAAAGCAGACCCGTAGCAGCAGCAATCATATAGGTAGTGACCACCCACTGCACCCCATATATGTCTGTAGAAAGAGGCGCCATTATCTTCGGCAAAATCACTTCAACTACCGTGGTATCGAGTATTGCCATAAAAACGCCAGCAATAAGTATTGCTGTTAGAAATGCCCTTTCTAATGGGGTTATTCTTTTGTGAATTTGTGAAAATTCCATTATATCTTCCTTTTTATTTCTATTTCTCCTCCCATTCCTACCACAAGTTTAGAGGTGTCTCCTTCTGTGATTTTTACTTTTACCTGCATTCTTTGTACAACCTTTGTAAATTCACCAGCAGAGATATCTCTCGGCACAAGAGCAAATTTTGCTGCACTGGCGGGAAGTATCTCTTTTACCACGCCTTTATATTTCATGTGAGGATACGCGTCTATCTTTATGTATGCAGGACATCCTACTTCCACTCCCTTCAGTTTTGTCTCTTCAAGTAATACCAGTATGTATATGTCTTTTGGATCTATCAATGCATAAACCGGCATTCCAGGATTTACCACATCTCCCACGCTTCTGTACTTTTTTGCAACCCTTCCATTTATTGGGCTTGTGAGTTCGCAGTATTTTAGATTCAGCTTTGCATTTTTAAGCCTTGCCTCAAGAGACGAAATCTCTTTGCTTATAGCCTTTATCTCTCTTCTTAATTCTTCTATGTCTTTTTTGTTAGCCCTTACAAGCAGAATGTCCTTTTTTGCAATAGAAAGCTGGGTCTTTAAAGAGAAAAGCTTTTTTACGAGAGATTCTCTCTGTCTTTTTTTTGATATAAGCTCTGTTTCAATTGTTTCGTAAGTTCTTTTAGCGACCGCACCTTTTTCGTAAAGTCTTTTGTACCTTAATGTATCTCTCTTAAGCTGCTGGATCTGAGCATCCAAAGATGAGATACTATCTTTTAGTGCTTCTATTTCGTCTTTTGTTTGTTTTACCCTGTCCAGTGCTATTTTTTCCTTTAGGTTTAAGATTTCGATCGTCTTTTTTAGCTTTATGTAGAGCTTTTCTCTTTTGCTTCTCTTTGCAGCGATCTTTTGTTCAAGCTCTTGGACTATAAGTTCGTAAGGCTCAGGATCTATTTTTGCCAAAAGTTCCCCTTTTTTTACCTGTTCTCCTTCTTTTTTGGTCATAACAATTATTTTTCCGTTTACTTTTTGAAATCCCACATTGTTTATATCTTCTGTGTCCACGAAAACCGCGTCCGTAACCGCGTATTCCATCCTGTGTTTTATCATCAGTATTCCATATACAAGTAGCATCAGCATGATTAATAGAAGCACAAAGGCGGTTACATTTTTTTTGGTTAACTTCATTCTGAAAATTCCTCCGCTATGGAGTACTCCAGTTTTGCTTTAGCAATCATATATCCGTAAAGAGCATCGTAGTAATTTACTTCTGCTTCTGTCAGATAGGTTCTCGCGTCAAGCACTTCTGTGGATGTGGTCAGATTTTCCTTATATCTGAGTTCTGTTATCCGGTAATTTTCTCTTGCCTGTTTAAAAGCAGTTTTTGCGGTTTCAAGATTCTCAACTGCTACTTTGAGCTCCTCAAACGCACTTTTTACCTCTAACTTTATCATCTGTTCTGTTTCTTTCAGTTCGTAGCAGAGCTGTCTATATTCGTGTTCTGCCTTTCTTACTTCTGCTTTTGTTTTTCCCCACTCAAAGATGTTCCATTTTGCTTGAATCCCTATACTGGCGTTCTTAGTATTTCCATAATCATTTTCTGTTGCTCCCAGATCTGTCCCTGTTTGTTCGTATCTTGCTACAAGGTATATACTTGGATAGTATCCGCTTTTTGCAAGCCTTATTTTTTGCTCCGCTTGTTTTATGGCGATCTTCAAGGCTCTTATCTCTGGTCTTCTTTTTAATGCCTGTTGATAAAGCTGTTCCAAGTTGTATGACTTGGGGACAAAAGTGCCTATATCTTCTATTTGGGTTGATTCATCTATTTGCCTTTCAAGAATGGTATTTAGTTTTGAAATGGCCACCCTTAAGTTACTTTTTGCCTTTACAAGCCTTTGTTTTGCCTGAGCAAGAGCAACCTCTGACTTAAGAAGGTCATTGTAAGGAATGATTCCTTGTTTAAAAAAAAGCTTTGCATCGTGATAGTGGGATTTGAGTTGAGCAACCTCTTCTTTTGCTATCTGAACATATCTTTTTGCTAAAAGAACCTGAAAATAAGAGGTCTTAACCTCTTTTACTATGTTTAATTCGGCTTGATGCCTGTATTCTTTACTTAAATCTATTCCCAGACTCGCTATTCTGTAACGAGTAATAAGAGAAAATCCTGTAAAAATAGGCTGAGTTATAGTGATATTCCAATAAGTTCTGTCTCTGTCCCCTAAATGGACTCTATATTTTTCTTCTGGCAGCAGGGGGTTTTCAAAAAGTGCGTAAGGTCTCTCCTTTAATCTTTGGTATGAATAAGAAGAGGAAAGCTTTGGCAAGAGCAAAGTTTTTACTATTTTTTTCTGTTCCTTAGATGCTGATACTGTCTCCATCCTCTGTTTTATGAGAAAGTTGTTTTTTAGGGCTTCATTTATTGCTTCCCTTAAAGACAGGGCTTTAGAAACAGAGGGAGTAATCCAAAACAGAATTAGCAATGTTAAAAGGAGATTTCTGTTTTTAGAGCGTATATTCATTTTGTGAACCTGATTTAATGATATGAATCGAGATTCAAAAATCAAGAGTTTTTTGTGGCTGACTGGTTGTTCAATAAATCAATAGATAAAGGCATGAAAAAAGAGTTGCTACAAAATAGGGTAAGGAATAGAGATGAAAGGAAAGATAATCTGTTTTTCTTTTGAGAAAGTGTAGGGCGATCAGATTGGCAAATGAGCCAATGACTATCCCGTTTCCTCCGACATTGACACCATAAGCAATCATTTTGAAGTTATTAGTGTGCTTAGCAAGTAAAATAGCAGCGGGAACATTGCTAATACACTGAGAAAACAGCGCTCCAGAAAGGAACAGCGTTTTGGCATTGTTAAAATCCAGGACATTAAGCAGATGAGTTACAAGTTTAAACTGGCTGATAAGGTCTATGTCAACGAAAATAACTATGAAGAGGAAGATAAGTTCCCAATCGCATCTTAGGAGCACATCTCTGCGCACAGTCAGTACAGACATAAAGATAACGGGTAACAGATACAGTTTATATCCCAGTTCTACAGAAGCAACAAATCCTACTAATAGTATCGTGGACATGATAAATAGCTTACGGTCTACCGTGTAGTTGTAGTTATCGGTAAGTCTTATTCTCTTTGACTCAAAGCACAGAACACTCATGGTAACCAGCCAAAAGAACATGGTGCAAACAAGAGGGAACATCTCTTTTACAAAGCTATAAAAAGAGATTCCCCACTGATGCCACAAGTATATGTTTTGGGGATTGCCTATTGGAGTCAGAGACGAGCCCACATTTACGGCGATAGCCTCAAAGAAGACCAGTCTGCTGTAATCCCTTCTGATGATTTGCTGCAGGGTTAATGTTAATGGCACAAGTATAAACAATGCTATATCGTTCGTTAAAAACATGGAAAGCAGAGCAGCAAGAAATACAAGAGACAATACAAGCAAGCGTTCGTTACTGATTTTACGAGCAATACGATAAGCCAGAACATAAAACAACCCACTTTCCTTTACTGCTGTAGTAATTAACAGCAGTCCGGTTAAGGTAGATATTGTATTCCAATCCACTGCTAACACGAGCAGTTTCAAGGGCTGGCGAATGATACATGCCAGCCCCACTGCCACTGCTGTCAATGTAACTAATAACATGTGCTTGTTTAAAGCAGATCTTATGTTATTGACCATAGTAAGCCATTTCTTGATTCGCCGGATAATCAGGTACAATGTGGACACCATCGTAGTAGACCTTCAGATGGGCAACAATGGTATTGCCCAGAGCAACAGGAAATACCCAGCTTGCTTCAGGTTCTCTAAATTCAGCAGTAGGCAAGATTTTTAGTTTGCTGACTATACTTGGTAGTTGACTCTTAATCATCTGAATTGTGTTGCTGGTTTGGATCTGATAGATACGCGGATGCATACCAAGTGGAAGAACAGTTCCGTCCTGTGGATTGAAATGAAGCACTGCTACAACACTGCCCTGATACAATATGCCTGCCTTTACCTCTATTTCTCCTGCAGGTGCTCGCATAGTCCAGACCTTTCCGGGTACGAGCTGATGAGTCAGCTTTTGGACAGTTACAACGGAAGCAGACAGATTACTTAACAAAGTTTTTAAAGGAATGATCTGAGCTGTACCGGGCAGACCAGCAGGTGGAGGAAATGGGGTGCCGGGTAAAGATGGTGCTGGTGGAACCACAGCAGCAGGTTGCATAAGCAATGGAGGTGTTGCAGGTTGCTGAGCCTTAGAATAAGGGATTATGCAAGGACAAAAAAGCACAAAAAAGGTCAGTACCGCAAAAACAATCACCTTCTTTTTCATAGTTTACACCCTCCTATTTTGTTTTTAGCCTGTCTACTTTCTTTTCTATGTTTGTTAGCCTTTTGTTAATAAGATTTAAAAGCTTAATCAAATCATCTGTTCTTGTGAACTTAGTAGAGTTTAGATTCTTCCATAAAAATAGAATTCCCACTATTAACAATCCAATTATTATCCAGATCATGCCTATACTAAAAAGTTCTGGTGGCACAGGGGGGAGAGGGCCTAATGTACATCCTGCAAATAAACTGCTCATCAATGCAATAAAAAGTAATTTTATATACTTCCACATTTTTGAGATCCTCCTTTTAATACTGTTTAAAGGTTAATCAAAAAGGATTAATAAGTCCCAAAGAAAACATTAAGAAAATATTAAGATTCTTAGACTGGCTGTTTTAAAGGAAGTGTAAAGTAAACCGTGGTGCCGTTGTTTAATTCGCTTTGGATCCTAATAGTCCCTCCGTGTGCTTCGACCATAGACTTCGCTAATGTCAATCCCAAACCCAGACCTTCTTCCCCTGAAACTTTGCTACTTTTACCTTGATAAAATGGCTCAAAAGCATGTGATAGTGTTTCTGTATCCATGCCCTGTCCTTGATCAGAGATCCAGATTTCAACCTCTTTTGAAAGAACCCTCCATCCAATAAAAACAGGGCTTTGTGCCGGAGAATAGCGCAAAGCATTAGACAAAAGGTTAAGCATTATCTGTTTTAGAAGATCTGGATCAGCTAATATTTTAACACTGGGACCAGACTGGACGACTAAAGGGTGATCACGCGCCAGTACCTTTGCTTGTAGCTCGAAATCATTAAAAAAATCGGACAAGTCAATGGACTGTTTGTGCACATTGACCGTGTTTTCCAAGCGATATAATCCCAGAAGCTGTTCACAGAGCCTGATCAACCTGTTTACCTCTCTATACATTCCTTTTGAAAGTCTGGCTATTGCTGAAGGATCATCTTGAGCACCGCGTAACAGCACTTCCAATGAACCTCGTAATGCAGTAAGTGGGGTCATCAATTCGTGAGCAGCATTAGCTACGAAGCGCTGTTGAGACACAAAAGTGGCTTCAAGTTTTTCTACCATCTGATTAAAAGAGACAGCTAAGCGCCCGATTTCGTCACTATGGTTTTTTATGGGTACCCGCTGGGAGAAATTCCCCTTACTTATCTGATCGCAGCTTGTTAAAAGGAGGTGAAGATCTTTTAAGCTGATCCGGATTAACCAGAAACCAGCAGAAATTCCCATGATTAAAATAACCGCCATTAAGGAAATAAGTGTGGCTCCGTGCTGGAAGAGAATTTCTTTTATGTCCGTAAGCAATGTGCTCATCTGAATTACACCAAATATTTTGGGGCTTGCAGGTTTTGGCCTGAGAGGAATAAGTAAGACAAGTACTGGTTTCCCTTTTACATAATCACGGTATGTGACCTCGTTTTCTCCCGCTAACGCCTTAAGAAAGTAGCGTTTATTAGGAGGTGGTGCTTCTGGCTCTTCAGGAAGTCGTCTTCCATTAGCAACCACATCTCCTTTTCGATTCAAGATGATCGCTACAGTATTGCGGGATGTTAGATCGCGAGCCAAGATAAGAGCATTTTCAGGATTTAGTTTTAGCCCTGTAGAAGCGGTCTTATCTAAATTATTATCACTGATCCAGTGCTCTATAATCGGTTTTGCTCGAGCACGCAAGTGAGTGCTTTTATTGGTGATAAACAGTTGCCATATATTCCAATAAGAAAAGACACCCACCAAAAGGACAGAAGAAATTAACAAAACAGCATAAAGAAGTCCGAGACGCGCTCGTAAGGAAAGTCTTTCCCAGATTTTCATGTTCCTGAGTCCTCTGGGTAAAAGGCATAACCTACAGCATAAATGGTTCGGATCAAACGAGGAGGTTTGTCACCCAGCTTATTACGGAGGTGACTGATATGGACATCTATAATGTTAGTACCCCCGTTATAATCATAACCAAGAACTCGATTTAAAAGCGTTTCTCTCGTAAACACGCGGTGAGGATGACGCATGAACAGTTCCAGCAGTCCGAATTCTGTTGGAGTAAGATCAATCTTTTTTCCGCCTCTGGTAACCTGACGGGTTTCCAGGTCAAGAACGATATCTCCAGCTCGAAGTTTTTTGTTTTCACTAACCTTTCCACTGCGGCGCAGCAGAGCTCTTATCCGAGCCAACAGCTCGTCAAAACTAAAAGGCTTGGTAAGATAATCATCAGCTCCACTGTCCAGACCTTTTACTCTGTCTGAAATTTCTTTCCTGACCGTAAGCATAAGAACCGGTATGTCAAATCCATAATCCCGGATGTGTCGGCACAGTTCAAAACCGTCTATGTCCGGGAGCATGACATCTAATATCATCAAGTCAAACGGGTGTTCCTGCAAAGCTTTTAGTCCCGTTTTGCCTGTGTGTTTTGCTGTTACATCGTATCCTTCGTACCTTAGACCGGTGGATAAAAATTCAGTTATTAAAGGATCATCTTCGACAACCAAAATTTTTATCTTATCTCTGTCTTTCATAGCCAAGATTAATAGCACTCTTGTTAAAAAATAGGCAGTTAGGTGCTAACCTAACTGCCTTTAGGTCCTTGTGGCGGAAGCGCATGGGAATCGAACCCACCTACCGGGGTTTTAGCCCGGTACACCGGATTTGAAGTCCGGGGGCCCCACCAGGAGCCTTCCGCTTCCACTTCAATTTTAAAATCCAATGATATTGTTGTCAATTTTTGGCGAGCCTGTTTGAAAAATACTTTCTGTTAGGGTTAATTGTAAAATTAAACTTTGTTTTTTGCCTTGTAGATCAAACCAACTAACAGGATGCAGAGTTGAACAAATGAAAGAACAGGGAAAGGAAGCGATGTCTGTGACGGTAAATTTTGCTTTCTCTGTAATGTTTATAGAGCTGTTTTCGTAAAAGTGGATCTGTAAGCAATTTCAGTCCAATTCATAAGACCAAATATAGGGGATGTTGTTTGATTTTAAAAATTCTTCAATGTCTGGTGGGAAGTCATGAGCTACGAAGATATAAAACGGGCTTTTTCTCTCTGTCTCTGCTATCTTTTGTGCATATTTTTTAAAACGAACTATTTCTCTTTTAGATGGCCTTACCTTGCATTCTCCAATTATTACTACATCCTCTCCATCTCTTCTCCCATGACCATATATATTGACCTGGATGTTTTTCTTTCCAATGAGAAAATATTTCCTCAAAAGGCGATCCATTACATTTATGTTATACCTTTGAGATAAAATTTTTGGCAAAGATTTATATGCCTTATTTTCTAAGGAATATCCTACTGAATTAGATATTCCTTCCAAGCGATCTTCAAACATATCCATACGCTTCACAAGTTTATAGATCTCTTCCTCTGTCTTTTTTTGAGCCTCTGCCAGCTCATTAACTTTCTGAGCAAGAGAATCAAGTCGCTGTTCTGTCTTTTTTTGAGCCTCTGCCAGCTCATTTATTCTCTGCTCTGTTCTTTTCTGAGCCTCTGCCAGTTCATTTATCCTTT
>CAYMUI010000016.1:0-22380 GCA_964393645.1 uncultured Desulfobacterales bacterium
ACAAGGAGCAGAAGGTTGGGTGATCATATGAGCTATATACTTAGGATGTCCAAAATAGACACTATATTTCAAAACCTTTCTCTTTAATTCATCCAGGAGCTGATCCCAGTCTACCGGTTTGTCCGGCAGAGGATCTGAAAAAGATTTGAGCCAGCCCTTTAATGTCCATCACCCAAGCACTATCAATGCGTCTACTGCGATAGGATGGCTCCCAGATATTATGATAGGATTTATATCCATCTCTTTTATCTCTTGATTTTCAAGTCCTATTCTCCCTACATTTACGATTAGCTCTGCCAATTGATCTATATCAACTGCCGGCATGTTTCTTACTGAATCTAAAATCCTGCTCGCTTTAATTTCCCTCACCATTTCCATAGCATCTGTTTTACTTAAAGGAGCAATTCTAAAAGAAATGTCCTTTAATACCTCTGTAAATATGCCCCCCAACCCAAACATCACGGATACACCAAAATGTTCATCTCTCAGCATTCCCACCATGAGCTCTCTTTTCCCTTTTACCATTTCCTGAACCAGAACACCGCCATTTTTTATCTTTTTTACCTTTTCATAGATTCTTTCAAAAGCTATATATGCTTCTTCTTCATCTCTTATATCTGTAAAGACAAGACCAAGTTCTGTTTTGTGAGTTATCTCTGGAGCACAACCCTTGATAACTAGTGGATAGCCTATCTGGGCTATAGCCTCTGGTAATTGTTCCTTTTCTTTTACAAGTACCTCTCTTGTTACAGGTATAGAATACTCTTTTAGCACCAACTTCGACTCATACTCAGACAGACTCTTTCTTCCCTCTTTTATCACATCTTCTATAACCTTCATCTCTTTTATCTCCGCGATAAAATTTTTCTGTATCTCCACAAATTTCCTAATGCTCTGGCAGCCCTTTCTGGAGTAGGATAATTAGTAATGGCCAGATTCTCTTCTAAAAATTTCACTTCTTTATCCCATATACCAGGGGGTGCAGAAATACATGTTATAATTGGTTTCTTTTGTTTCCATTCAAGAAGCATATTGGTGATTCCTTCTACTGCTTTTATATTGGCGGATGCATACATTATCAGTAAGATAACAGCGTCTATATTATCATCTCTCATAGCCACATTTATTATTTCTCTTGTTGCATCTGCATTATACCAAGCTGGTCCCATATCTACAGGATTTATTCTTATTGCCATAGGGGGAAGAAGTTCGTTTATCCTCTTCTGCGTGGGTTCGGTAAAAGGAGGTAAAACGAGATCCATTTTCTCCGCCACATCACTCGCTGCCATCCCTGGACCTGCCTGGCCTGATAATACAGCAACTCTGTTACCATAAGGAATGCTGCTTGTAGCTAATGCCTTTGCTGTATCCATGAGCTCTTCCGCACTGTCTACCACAACAGCTCCAGCCTGTTTTAATGCTCCTATGTAAAGCTCATATCTTCCAGCCATAGAACCTGTGTGAGATTTGGAAGCCAGATCCCCACTTTTAGAACTGCCGGTTTTATATGCAACTACTGGTTTGTGCGCATGAAGCTCTTCAATCGCCTGCATCATTGGAACCGGATTGTCTATCCCTTCTATGTATAGAGCAATAACATCGGTATCTGGATCGTCCTTCAGGTACATTAACATCTCATAAAAGTCCACATTAAGCCTATTTCCTATTCCTACTATCTTACTGTAGCCCACATCTTGTCTTTGACTTAAAAAACTTAAAAGATGAGACATGCCTCCACTCTGACTTACTAAAGCTATGTTTCCTTTTTTAGTTTGGGAAAACTCTGGTGTGAAAGAAGCATTCAGGCCATAAACAAGATTTACCATACCAAAGGTATTAGGACCTATAACGGGTATTTCATAAAAGTCGGCTTTTTCTTTTAAAAGCTCCTGATTTTTTGCTCCTTCTGGATCTTCTATTTCTTTAAAACCGGCAGTTATGAGAACAATTCCGCCAACATCTTTTTCATGGCATTCATCAAAGATCTGAGAAACAAACTTAGCTGGAACAGCAATAATTGCAAGATCCACATTTCCACCATAGGCACTTATAGAAGGATATGCTTTTATCCCCATAATTTCTTTAGCAGAAGGATTAACAGGAATTATTTCGCCCTGGTATCCTCCTGAGGTAAGACTTTTCATTACATGAAAGCCGAGCTTATCAAATTTGTCAGATGCACCTATAACCGCCACAGATTTTGGATTAAAAAGTCTCTCCATTTTCTCGAGTTTTTTACTCTTCATCCGTATATCCCTTTATACTTTCTAATTTTTGAACTACCCTCTCAAACACTTCTCTTTCTTCTTCAGATAACACGGAAAGGAATCTGGAATTGTTTCTGTGATATATCTCTAAAAGTTCCTCTCTGAGGGATTCTGCCTTTGGGGTAAGATAAACTCTAATCGCTCTCCTATCCTTAGGATCATCCCTTCTTTCTACAAGTCCGTCTCTTTCGAGCCGATCTATTATGCCTGTAAGAGTGGCCTTATCTAATGCAACCTTTTCTGCCAGTTTGCTAATAAGGATTCCATTTTCTTCATAAAGTGCGATTAACAGGAAAAATTGGGAGGTGGTGAGTTTATAAGGCATTATGCTTTCTTTTGTTATCTTGTTGAGCTTTCTGGACACTCTTCCTATCAGAAAACAAACACAATCTTTAAATAGCATTTCTTTTCTTGTATCACCCATATTAATTCGTATCCAAAATTTATTTATGCATATCATATGCACATATACAATATGCTGTCAACCTTTTTTGTCTGTCCCTGAATGAAATCATCTGAGTTGTTTTTTAGATAGATTCTGCCGTATATTTATGTATAATTTAAACCAAAAAAGGGGTTGGTATATGGTACTTTTTGCACCATTTAGAGGCATCACATACAATCTACAGAAGTTTGGTAGAGATATATCTTCTCTTTTAACTCCTCCTTACGATGTGATCTCGGAGGAAGAACAGGAGTACTATCATCAAATTAACCCTTACAATGTAATAAGATTGATACTGGGAAAAGAAAAGATAGGTGATACAGACTGGGATAACAAATACACACGAGCAGCAGATCTGTTTAAGAAGTGGCAAAAAGAGGGAATTCTTGTGCGTGCCAAAAAACCTTGTGTATATTTGACATGCATATCTTATGAAATAAAAGGCGAACTTAAACATAGATGGGGAATTATAGGGCTTGTAAAGATAGAAGATCCCGAATCAAAGATGATTCTGCCTCATGAGAGAACATTTTCTGCCCATAAAGAAGACAGACTTAGACTTATGAAGGCATGCAGTGCTCAACTCAGCCAGGTATTTGGTTTATATAGTGATCCTCATAATAAGGTAATAGAAATCGTCAAAGAAAAAGTGAACTTAGAATCTCCATTAATAGAGTTTGAGTTCAGGGACAAAACGAAGCATAAGATGTGGATAATAGAAAATGAACCTTCCCTTTTTCAAAAACTCCACGAGCTTTTTAAAGAAAAAAGAATCGTTATCGCGGACGGACATCACAGATATGAAACCAGCAGAAATTATAGAGACATGATGAGAATGAGATACGGACGAAATCCCAACAGGTCCTATGAATTTGTTATGATGTATTTGGCTAATATGGAAGATGAGGGGCTGACCGTTCTTCCTTCCCACAGGTTATTGAAAAAAGCAAAAAATTTTGAATTAAACAAGTTTTTGACAGAAATAGAAAAATTTTTTGAAGTGAGAAAATCTTCTATCTTAGAGGAACACGAAATAGAAAGAGTATTGCTTAAATTGGGTAAAGAAAATAATGCGTTTGCGTTCTTCTGCCATGGCTCAGAAGACATATACTTTCTCTCTTTAAAAGAGTCTGCCAAGGATAAGATCGGAACTGATGTGCACCCTGCTTTGAAAAAGTTAGATGTATTGGTTTTGTCAAGACTTATTTTTCAAAAGATACTTGGATTTTCAAGGGAAGACTTAGATAACACCAGTATATTTCACTATACCACAGACATAGGAAGGGCCATAGATCAGGTAAGAAGCGGAAAATACCAAATGGCGTTTCTTTTGAATCCCACAAAGATAGAAGCTATAAAAGAAATCACATTAAACTCGTTAATTATGCCCAGAAAATCCACTTATTTTTATCCCAAGATACTTACAGGACTGGTTTTTAATAAGGTTGATCCAAATGAAACTATTCAACTCCCATAATCCCAAACTCAGACCAGAAGAAGAGCTGGATCTTTTCTTGGACGGGAGACTTCGCATAATTCAGTCTAAGCACGGATATAGGTTTTCTGTGGATGCTGTATTACTGGCAGACTTCGTTACAGTTAGAAAAGGGGATGTAGTGGTTGATTTGGGAACAGGATGTGGAGTAATTCTGCTTATCCTTTTGCTAAAAAAGGAAATCTCCTGTGCGATTGGAATAGAAATACAGAAATTGCTGGCTTGTCAAGCTCACAGGAATGCCATATTAAATGGGTTCCAAAATAAAATGCACATTATCATAGGAGATGTAAAGAAAATCCCTCTCGCTCAAAACATAGCAGATGTGGTGGTTTGCAATCCTCCTTACAGAAAAAGAGGTAGCGGAAAAATAAACCCAGATCCATGCAAGGCTATTGCGAGACACGAACTTCTTATTTCCTTGGATGAGATCATTCTTTCAGCCAAAAGTATACTTAAGAAAAAAGGAAGACTTGCGATGATATATCCTGCAGAAAGGATGGCAGAAGTTATAGCAAAATTGAAAAAATACAGCTTTGAACCAAAAAGGGTTCAGATTGCCTATCCCGAACTTTCTTCCAGGGCAACCCTTTTTATGATAGAGGCATATCTTAATGCAAGACCAGGTCTTATCATAGAGCCACCTATTATAGATCAAAACAACACAACAATAGACAATAAAGTAGGTTATGGGAGTATTTGACATTAAAGAATATGATTACTATCTTCCTCCAGAACTGATCGCCCAAGTGCCTTTAAAAGAAAGAGATAAATCCAGACTCATGATTCTTTATAAAAACAAAGGAGAATGGGAGGATAGGTTTTTTTTTGAACTGCCCCTGTTTGTCAAAGAAGGTGATCTGATAGTGGTAAATAACAGCAGAGTAATCCCTGCGAGACTTTACGGAAGAAAAACCACAGGCGGAAAAGCTGAATTGCTTGTGCTAAGTGGCGAGGGAAATCAAAGGATTTGTCTTATAAAGACAAAAAAACCTAAGAAAGGCACTGTAATTGTATTTGAAAACGGTCTTAAAGGAATAATAGAAGAAGTATTGGAAGACGGCAAAGTAAAAGTGAGTTTTGACTACAACTCAGATCTAAATGAATATTTAGAAAAAAAAGGCTATGTTCCTGTACCACCTTATATCAAAAGAGAAAAAAATGATCCTCTTTACGCGATAGACAAAGAAAGATACCAAACCATATTTGCCAAAGAAAAAGGCTCTATCGCAGCCCCAACCGCTGGTCTCCACTTTTCTGAAGAGTTAATAAAAAAACTTAGAGAAAAAAAAGTAAAAATTAGCTATATAACACTACATGTAGGATATGGAACATTTAAACCCGTTAAAACAGAAGATATAAGAAAACACGAAATAGGTGAAGAATACTATCAGATTCCTCAGAAGACGGCAGAACTTATAAATAAAACAAAAGAAAAAGGGGGTAGAATAATAGCTGTGGGAACCACTGTGGTAAGAACGCTTGAAACAGTAGCCTTAGAAGAAGGCAGGATAGTGCCTAAGAAAGGGTTTACAAATCTTTTGATCACCCCTGGTTTTAAATTTAGGGTAGTAGATGCATTGATAACAAACTTTCACCTTCCTAAGAGTTCTCTTCTTTTTCTGGTTGCCGCCTTTGCAGGATTAGATCTGATAAAGAAAGCGTATGAACATGCAATCCAAAAGCGATACAGATTTTACAGTTATGGAGATGCTATGTTTATACAATAAAAAGTTTTAATATGGGGATAGAATTTCACATATTACACAAAGACAAATACACACATGCAAGAGTTGGGATTCTAAAGACCGAGCACGGCAGTTTTGAAACCCCTGTTTTTATGCCTGTTGGGACTTATGGATGTGTAAAAAGTGTGTCTCCTGACGACCTTATAGAAACGGGAACCAAAATAATACTGGCTAATACATACCATCTTTACTTAAGACCAGGACATAAACTCATAGAAGAACTGGGAGGACTTCATAGATTTATGAACTGGAATCGTCCTATATTGACAGACAGCGGAGGATTTCAAGTATTTAGCTTGGCAAAACTAAGGAAAATCACAGACGAAGGGGTACTTTTTCAATCTCACTTGGATGGCTCAAAACACTTTATAAGACCTGAAGACTCGATTTCTATTCAAAAATCCCTTGGTTCTGACATAATAATGGCATTTGATGAATGTGCCCCGTATCCTGCTGAAAAAAGCTATATAGAAAAGTCGGTTCAAAGAACTACCGAATGGGCAAAAAGATGCTTAGATGCATTAAAAGGTAATAGAAAACAGGCGATATTTGGTATTGTACAAGGCGGAGTTTATATGGACATGAGGGAAAAAAGCGCTAAAGAACTTGTGCAAATGGACTTTGACGGTTATGCCATTGGAGGACTTTCTGTGGGAGAAGAAAAAGAGATAAGAAACAAAATAATAGCAGAAACTGTACCGCTTCTTCCTGAAGACAAACCAGTTTACCTTATGGGTGTTGGAAAACCAGAAGACATTGTAGATGCAGTAATAGCTGGTGTGGATATGTTTGACTGCGTTATTCCTACAAGGAATGCCAGAAACGGAACACTTTTTACAAAACATGGAAAAATTGCTATAAAAAATGCCCGTTATTCAAAAGATGAAAGACCAATAGATGAAGAATGTGGCTGCTATACCTGTAAAAATTTTTCAAGGGCATATTTAAGACACCTCTTTGTTACAAAGGAACTTTTAGTGTATAGACTTAACACGATACATAATCTTTTTTATTACCAGGATCTTATGAGAGAGATAAGAAAGGCTATTATAGAAAACAGAATCAAGGAATTTAGGGAAGAGTTTTATAGAAAGATTAACCAAAAAAATCAAAAGGAGGAAATTTTATGCTAAACTTTTTAGTTTATGCCATGGGAACAAATCAAGGGGCAGCACAAGGTCAGGGTGGAGGACTCAGTGTATTTATTCCTCTTATTCTCATGTTTATTATTTTTTATTTTCTTTTAATCAGGCCACAGCAAAAAAAGGTAAAGCAACACAGAGAAATGATAGCCTCCCTAAGAAAAGGGGATAAGGTTGTTACTGCAGGAGGAATACACGGGGTAATAACAAACATATCTGATAATACTGTCACTCTGGAGGTAGCACCAAAAGTAAAAATAAAGGTCCAAAAAAACTCTATTTCATATGTTATTGGAAGAGGCAGCCAACAGGAATTGCAAGAATAAAAAGGCGGAGAATTAAGCATGAACAAAGGAATCCTGTGGAGATCTATTTTAGCGGGATGTGCAATTTTGATAGGTTTGATATATCTTACCCCCAGCCTTCCCGTCTACAATGCACTGCCTGACTGGATGAAAAAGATACTCCCTGACAAAAAGATTCACTTAGGATTAGATCTAAGGGGTGGGATTCATCTTGTGTTGGATGTAGATGTGAACAAAGCAGTAGAAACACATTTGGACAGAATGATTGATGACCTGAAACATGAAATGCGTAAAAGCAGAATAAGATACCTCAAGATGGAAAGGGTTGGATTAAAGGGGATAGAGATTCATCTTATGAGAGAAAAGGACGGAGAGGCACTTAGCTCCATAATAAAAAGGGATTTCCCGGAATTAAAGATGATTCAAAAAAGAAGACTTGTCAGCCTCAGGCTCAAACCAGAGGCAAAGAATAAAATCATGAGCATGGCAGTAGAGCAAGCGCTGGAGACTATAAGAAACAGGGTGGATCAATTTGGCGTAAGTGAACCAGACATAAGAAAACAGCAAAACAACACTATACTTGTTCAGTTGCCAGGGATAAAGGACCCCAGAAGAGCTATAAAACTGATAGGAAAAACGGCACTCTTAGAATTTAAACTTGTAGACGATGAACACAGTGTGGAAGAAGCTTTAAAAGGCAGAATCCCACCAGGAGATGAGATTCTGTATCAGATCAGAAAAGATCCAAAAACAGGCAGACAGATAAAGATACCTTTTTTACTAAAGAAAAGAACCCTCCTTACTGGCGAATACATCACTGATGCGAGGGTGCAAATAGACCCGAGGACAAATGAACCGTATGTTCTTCTTACCTTTGATTCAAGAGGGGCGAGGATATTTGCAAGAATTACTGAAGAGAACATAAAAAAGAGACTCGCTATTATTCTGGACAAAAAGGTTTATTCTGCTCCCGTAATCCAAGATAAAATCACCGGCGGAAGGGCGCAGATAACAGGTGCATTCACGATGCAGGAAGCTCATGACCTCGCAATAGTTTTGAGGGCAGGAGCCCTGCCAGCACCCGTAAAGGTAATCGAAGAAAGAACTGTTGGCCCAAGTCTTGGAAGGGATTCTATAGAGAAAGGGTTAAAAGCAGCTCTTGTAGGCGGAGTATCAGTGGTTCTTTTTATGGCGATATACTACAACCTGTCTGGAATTATCGCTGATTTTGCTCTTGTTTTGAACATCCTTTTCATTATGGCAGGACTTGCCATGTTTGGAGCAACCCTTACGCTTCCGGGAATTGCAGGAATCATCCTCACTATTGGTATGGCAGTGGATGCAAATGTACTTATATTTGAAAGGATAAGAGAAGAACTCAGAGCTGGCAAAGGGCCGATCGCTGCCATTGATACAGGTTATGGAAGAGCTTTTATCACCATATTAGACGCAAACTTAACCACTCTTATCGCTGCACTAATATTATTTCAATTTGGAACAGGCCCTATAAGAGGCTTTGCAGTAACCATGAGCATAGGAATTGTGGCAAACATGTTCACTGCCATCTTTGTAACCAGAATCGTGTTTGATTATTTGTATGCGGTAAAAGGTCTTAAAAAAGTGATGATATAGAGGGAAGAGAAATGGAAATCATAAAACCAGGAATAAACATAGACTTTATAGGAAAGAGAAAAATTGCCTACTTTATTTCAGGCACTCTTATACTTATCACCTTGTTTTTATTATTGTGGAAAGGGCCAAGGTATGGAGTAGACTTCACAGGAGGAGTAGTTATTCAGGTAAGATTTGACAAAAGAAAAAGCATAGATGAAATAAGAAAGGCTTTAAAACCCGTACACTTAGATGACAGCATAATACAGGAATTTAAAGGGAAAGAAGCAGAGTATCTGATAAGAGTTAGGAAAACCGATATAAATCTTGCCAGTGTACATGATCAAGTAAAAGATGCTCTTCTTGCAAGATTTAAAAATGGGGTAGACATAAGAAGAGTCGAGATGGTCGGGCCGAAAATAGGAAAGGAGTTAAAACAAAAGGCACTTCTTGCCATCTTTTACTCTATCCTGTTTATTGCCATATACATATCTGGCCGATTTGAAATGAAATGGATGATGAGTATGATAATGGCCATTGCTCTAATCATTTCTGTATACACGGCCTTTTCCTTAGGAGCAAAAGTAACCTGGCTTATATTTATCGCTATGGTGGTTACCTTAGCTTTATGCTGGTACCTCAAGTTAAGGTATGCACTTGGAGCTATAATTGCTCTGATTCACGATGTAACCATTACTGTTGGGGCATTTCTAATTACTCAGAAAGAAATCTCCTTAGCCATTGTAGCCGCACTTCTTACCATTGTGGGATATTCCTTAAACGACACTATAATAGTGTTTGACAGGATAAGGGAAAACCTCAAAAAACCAAAAAAAGAACCGTTTTCCATCTTAGTCAACAGAAGCATAAATGAAACCTTAAGCAGAACAGTTCTTACCTCTTCTACAACACTATTTGTGGTTCTCGCACTGTTTTTGCTGGGTGGAAAAGTGATACACGATTTTGCTTTTGCCATGCTGGTGGGTATTACTGTGGGAACTTACTCCTCTATATTCGTTGCAAGCCCCATACTGCTGATATGGGAAGAAGAGTTTGGTAAAAGATAGGACAACATCTCAAAGAAGAAGATTCAAAAGAAAGCAAACGCCTCCTTTTTATAAAAGAGGAATATTTCTTTTTTTATGCATGTCTCTGATTTTATTTTATGGATTATATGTCTGGCACGGATTATTTCTCAGCTCTCACAAATTCTACTACATGGATGTAATGCAGAACGGTGAAGTAAAAAAAATCTTAAACGGAGACACATTAAGGCTTTACCCTAAGGACAGGATTAAGATATTGAGTATCTCC
Organism: uncultured Desulfobacterales bacterium; assembly: GCA_964393645.1. Classification (GTDB taxonomy): domain Bacteria; phylum Desulfobacterota; class DSM-4660; order Desulfatiglandales; family JALVZP01; genus JALVZP01. The sequence goes on from CAYMUI010000016.1 coordinate 10,328, forward strand.
ACAAATGTTCCGTTTAATCTTCATGTAAGACTATTTTGCCCACAATTAGACATAATGTCTCTTGTTTATGAAGAAAAGCTTATCTTCTCTTTATTGCCAAACAGAGATATGTTTAAAGTGTACAAGCCCGAGATATGGATAAAATTTAAAAACCAAAACATAGGACATATTACATGGATTATAAAGCCTTCCTTTGAAGACTGGATCAATAAATTTAAAAGCATTGAAGACCTGAATAAGAAAAGGGATTTTTTGAACAAAGGGTTTTCCATTTTTCCTGAAAAACAAAACGAATTACTAAACATCAGAATCGATTTTGCACAAGAATGCGAGAAAAAAGGGATGCTTAAAGAGGCAATAAGTGAATACCTAAAAGTTTTAGATTTTTCTGAAAAACTGGACAAAGAAACACTCATTTCAATATACGAGGTCTTAGGTTCCTTGTGTGCTGAAATAAAAAGATATAAAGATGCCATTACGTACTATCGGATGGCAATAGATGTGGGCGATAAGAACCCGGAAGTTTATTATAATATATACGAGCTCTATACCAACATTGGAGATGAAAAGCGAGCATCTTATTACTTTGCTAAGCTTCTGGAATTAAAACCTAATGATTTAGAGTCTCGCATAGAATTTGCTAAAACCCTTCTTAAAAAAGGGGCGTTAAAAGAGGCGGAAAGATATATAGAAGAGGCGTTATCTATAGATCCTGATTCAGTTGAAGCCCTTGTTTTAAAAGCAGAATTATTAGAAAAAAAGGGAAACAAAAATGCTCTGATAGATGTGTATAAAAAAATTCTTGCTATCGAACCAGAAAATGAGACGGTCCTTTATAACTTGGCTGTACTGGAATATGAATCTCAACAAATGGATAGCGCGTTAGCTCATATAAAGGCATACATAAAAAAAAGACCAAACGATAAGGACGCACACGAACTGCTGTTTCAGATTTACAGAGCACAGAAGTTAGACGAAATGGCATATAAGGAAGCAGAAATTCTCGTAAAATTGAGTCCGAGGTTAGTTTATCCTTATTATTTTATATTCAGTTATCTCTGGCCAAAAGGCAGATGTGATAAAATACTGCCTTACATGATCAAAGGGATAAGATACAATCCTAAGGATATAACGCTCAGGAAGTACATAGTCTTGTGTTACCTGTATCAGGGAAAAGATGCACTGGCAATAAAACATATAAGATATATTCTGAAGATAAAACCAAATGATATTAGCACTTTGCTTCAACTTGCAAAACTTATGGAAAAAAGAGGAGATTATTCAGAAGCTCTGAAGCTTTACAAACAGGTGATAGAACTGTCTCCTGATAATGAAGATGCTCAAAATGCTTATCTAAGATTGAGATTTAAGGTAATGGAACAAAAAGAAGGGGGACAGTGATGGTTCTTGAGTTGGAATTTATTGAAGCAAGAGACATTCCAGATGCATGGTTTCAGGCTGTGTATCGAATATTAGAAAAAGGGAGAGAATATGTAATAGAAAGGGGCAGTTATAAAGGACAGAAAAGGTTAGAACTCGATTATGTAACCATACACATAAAGTATCCTGGAACAAGACCTCTTGTTCCTGACATTCCTCCATCCTTAGGGATACCCAATCCTGTAAGTGAAGAATATGTCTACGAATATCTTCCTTATCTTATGTGTGCAAAAAAGAAGGAGGAAGAAGAATATACCTATGGATACTACCTTGAAAAGCAGATAGAAGAAGTTATAAAAATGTATAAAAAAGATGGATACAATACGAACCAAGCATATATGACAGTGGGAGAACCTGACTGTATATATATGAAAGACCCTCCATGTCTTAGAGGAATAGACACGAGAATAAAAGATGGAAAACTGCATTTCTTCGTGTACTTTAGATCTTGGGACTTGTGGAACGGATTTCCCGCAAACCTTGCTGCAATTCAGCTACTAAAAGAATACATGGCAGAAAGCATTGGGGTAGAGGATGGAGAACTCGTTGCAGCAAGTAAAGGCCTTCATCTGTATGACTATGTTTGGGAACTTGCAAAAATGAGAACAATGAAAAATTAAGGCCATGTTAGACATAAAGTCTTTGGACAGAAAAGAATTAGAAAGCTGGATTCAAAAAAAGGGATTTGAACCTTACCGTGGAAGACAAATCTGGCACTGGATTCTAAAGAAAGCCGTTTCTTCTTTTGAACAAATGAGTGATCTTCCCAAGAGGCTGAGAAACTTGTTGAAAGAAGAGGCAGAACTTAATCCTTTAGAACTTGTAAGAGTGCTGGAGTCTAAAGAAGACCACACAAAAAAGTATCTCTTTAGACTAAAAGACGGATATTACATTGAGTCTGTCTTAATACCAGAATTGGAAAAGGGATATTTTACACTATGTATTTCCTCTCAGGTAGGCTGTGCAATGGGATGTAGATTTTGCCTCACTGCAAAACAGGGTTTTAAAAGAAACCTGAGAACTTCAGAAATAGTGGAACAGGTAGTGCAAGTAAAAAGAGATATGGATGAGCCTTCAAAACTTCGAAACATAGTGTTCATGGGGATGGGAGAACCACTGGCAAACTACAACGCCTTGCTAAAATCCATAAAAATACTGATTGATCCCTATGGAATGAACTTCTCTCACAGAAGAGTTACTGTTTCTACATGCGGGATTGTGCCCGGAATAAACAGATTGGGAGAAGATTGTACAGTAAACCTTGCTGTATCCCTTAATGCGGCTGCAGATGAAACAAGAAGTTTTCTTATGCCAGTAAACAAAAGATATCCTTTAAAAGAGCTTATCTCTGCCTGCAGAAGGTTTCCTCTCCCAAACAGAAGAAGAATCACCTTTGAATACGTCCTCATAAAAGGAATAAATGACAGTGAAGAAGACGCCTTAAAACTGGCAGCTCTGATAAGAGGAATAAGAGCAAAAGTGAATCTTATCCCCTTAAACCCTGCGCCAGAGTTAGAATTTTCCTCACCTTCGTGGGATCAGGTATTAAGGTTTCAAAAGGTCTTAATAGAAAAAAATCTTACTGCTATTATAAGAAAAAGTAGAGGAAGAGACATCTTGGCTGCGTGTGGGCAGTTAAGTGGAAGGTATGAAGGTAGTAAAAATTAAAGTAAAAAGACTCGAACACGCCAAAGACATTCCGCTTCCAAAGTATATGACGAAAAATTCCGCAGGAATGGATATATGTGCTGCAGTAAAAACGGAATTGACACTTATGCCCGGACAAAGAGCGCTTATCCCAACCGGAATAGCCATTGAGCTGCCAGAAGGCTTTGAGGCACAGATCAGACCCAGAAGTGGTCTTGCCCTAAAATATGGTATAGGAATGTTGAACGCCCCTGGTACCATTGACCCTGATTACAGAGGAGAAGTCAAGGTAATCTTGATAAATCTGGGTGATAAGCCATTTAAGATAAAAAGAGGGGATAGAATTGCTCAGATGGTAATAAGCAAACTCATACACGCGGAAATAGAAGATGCAGAAGAATTAAATCCTACTGAAAGAGGAGAAAAAGGTTTCGGACACACGGGTGGATATGAATAAAGTTGAGATTATCAAAAGAAGACCAGGGAATACGAGACCAATCGTGTGGAGAACCCAGATAAATGGGGAAAGACTTATAGTGAAAGATTACAGAAAAAACGGTTCATTTTTTAGAAACACGATAGGAAGATTTTTAGTATGGAGAGAAGCAAAAGCATATCGTAAGCTCAACGGAATAAAAGGAATACCTAAATTTTATGGTATCATGGACGGTCTTGCGTTAATTTTAGAAGACATACCGGGTACGAGTCTGGGAAAAATAAAAAAAGGTGAAAAGCTGCCTGAAACATTCTTCGATTCGTTAGAAAAGCTTGTAATGAAAATCCACAACCTGGGTATTGTTCACTGCGATTTAAAAAAAGCCAATAACATAATAATAAGTACCGATGGCTATCCATATATAATTGATTGGGGAGCTGCTATTTACAAAGAAGAATTTGATCTTCCTGTATTAAGATACATATACGAGAGGTTTCTTTTAGACGACAACTTAGCAATAATAAAACATAAACTCAGGTTTGCTCCTCATCTGGTAAGTGAAGAAGAAAAAATAAGATATGCAAACCAAAGCATCTTAGAAAGACTTATCAGACGATTAAGGGATGTGCTCCTGCCCATCTTTAAAAAGCTTATGTAATAGATACCAAAATCTTGTTTGCTACTCCCCTGCCAAGAGCAAACCTGGTATTGCCACACGCTATAATGAGTCTGCCCGCACCGGGATTTGATATTATCTCTACCTCATCCCCTATTCTAATCCCCATAGATACGAGTCTCTCTCTTATCCCTCTTCCTCCTATTATGTTTCTTATCACGAGCCTTTCACCCTCTTTTCCCATGGTAAGAGGCATGAGCGGTTTTCTCTTAGACAAACAAGAATGACAGAGTCCATATATTTCCATTTTGTGTTGAAGCATGTAAAAACCATATCGTTGAGCAATCCTTCTCTGTAAAAGCTCTAATTCATCGTCTTTAAATTCAACTATTTTTCCACACTTTGTACAAATTAAGTGATCATGGTGCCTTCCTAAGTGCCTGTGTTCGTACAAAACGGGTTTTCCCTCAAAGTTCTTTCTTTGTGCAAACCCCAATTTAACCATATCTTCCATACACTGTTGCACAAAATCTTGCTCATATTTATATCCCCTTTTTCTTAAAAGCTCACATAATTGCTCTATAGTAACATGCCCTTCTGTATCCAGAAATATCTCTATTATGTTAAGCCTATCTTCAATCCTGTCAGCACCTGTTTCTAAAAGAATCTCTTTAAAATTCGACTTTTCCAACTCACTGATCTTTTCTTTCATGGCATACTCTTTTTATAGAGTTGATTGTTCTCTGTTTTGCATTATCAGATTTTGGGCTCTTTTTTCAAGAAAAATGCTGTCTTATTTGTTGAACTAAATCCTTTTTTTTATTAGTCTTAAGAAAAAAGTAAATGATGAGGCTATTCCTTATGCCCACAGTAACTATCCCTTTGCAAAAAGCTAAACCGGGTATGGTCTTGGCAGAAGACATATACACTGTTAATGGAAAAATGATCCTTTGTAAAAAAGGAACCGAACTAACCGAGGATATCATCCGTCGTATAGAAAATATAGGAATCGAAAGCATTGTTATTGAAGAGCACATGAATGAAGAAAAGAGAAAAAGACTCTTACAAGAAAAATTAGAACTTATAGAAAAAGCATTTTCTACTAAAAGTGGCGATTGCTTAAACATGATAAAAGACGCTTTAAAGTCGTTCTGGAATAAAAAACTTTCCGAAAATGAATAACATAAACACCCTACTATTTAAAGAACAGTTAATTGAAAAACTGCCCTCTATTCCAAAAGTAGTGCACGAGGTCTGGAAGATAATAGACAGAAAAGATGCTGATCCGTCTAAGATAAGCGAGATTATTAGCAAAGATATGACACTAAGTGCTAAGGTGCTGAAACTTGTTAACTCACCTTTTTATGGATTTCCAAACAGAATAAGCTCTATAAAACACGCTGTTATTCTGTTGGGATTGGATGCTATAAGAGGACTTCTGATAAGCACGGTTGTGTTCGGGGACATAAATGAAGAAATAAAAGAGATGTGGAATCATGCATGTGATTGCGCTACCATTGCTGGAATTATTGCAAAAGTCCTCGATATCAAAGAATCAGACGAATTAACCGTGGCTGGACTCTTGCATGATATGGGAAAAGTTATATTAAAAAATTACTTTCCAGACATCGATGTAAAAATAAGAATGATTCAAAAAGCAGAAAACCTATCTGATCTTGAGGCTGAAAAAAAGGTTATAGGTATATCTCATGACACTATAAATAGATGGATCACTGAAAAATGGCATTTTCCCCCTATTCTTACGGAAGCTATTGTTTTTCATCATAACATAATCGAATCCAATAAGTATCGCGTTTTTTCTGCTGTTATAAGCTTAGCAGATTTTCTCTCCCATCTATACCGTTTGGCTCCTGACAAACTGGTATTACCCAGTATAGACGAAAAGCTGTGCAGTATCTTAGAGCTGAACCCAAAAATTATGGATGAGATATTTTCTGAAATGGATAAGACTTTATATACCATAAACTGGAATGAGTCTTAATAAAGGTACTGTGCACAAAAAGAAATTCCTGTTTCTTGTGAAAGAAAAAGAGCTGTTTAAAAGATGCCTCGAACAAATGAAAGCAGAAGGCACATTCTGTTCTAATCCTCAAGAGTTTATACAGAACCTTTATTCTGAAATCCCAGAATCTATAATAATAGATTTGGAATTAGAATACGACATTTCTCTTCAGGACATGCTGGAATCCATAAAGAAGATGGAATTTCTGCTTGAAGTCCCTATCCTCATTTTATGCTCTAAGGAAAAGTTAAATTCGCTTGATTTTACCAAACTTCAAATCGACGACTTCTTGGTGTATCCACTGGATGAGATAGTGTGCATCAAGGCATTGGAAGTTATGAGAGCAAGATCAAAGCGCACCTTAGATGCAAATCCTCTCACTAAACTGCCAGGAAATACAAGCATAATCACCAAAATACAAGAACTTATAGAACAAGAAAAAGATTTTGCTTTAGGATATGTGGATCTAAACAACTTTAAGGCTTACAATGACAAATATGGATTTTTAAGAGGAGACGAGGTCATAAAGATGCTGGCTCGAGTATTAGTAAACTCTGTAAACCAGATCCGGGAAGATACTTTTGTGGGACATATAGGTGGAGACGATTTTGTCTTCATTGTGCCCCCGTTATATGCAAAGTCTATTTCTGAACAGGTAATTTCTTACTTTGATGAGATAGTCCCTTCTTTTTATGACAAAGAAGATTTGCGTTCTGGAAAGATTATATCTAAGGATAGATTGGGAAATATAAAAGAGTTTCCTATTATGACAGTAGCTATAGCAATAGTAATGAGTACAGAAAGGCGTAGATTTAAGCATTATGGAGAAGTAGCAAAAACCGTAGCTGAAGTAAAAGAGTTTGTAAAAAAGAATAGAGAGACAAGCTCATATGCAATTGATAGAAGAAATGGAGGAATAAGTTACCTACAAAAATGATTTTATACATTTACAATAAGCTAAAATTAACGTATATATCTCATCTAAAAATTTTGAACAGGAGGACAGATAAATGAGAAAGACACTTTGTATCGGAATCCTTGTTATCCTGTGCACAGTTTTTTCATTTGTATCGTCTGGAATTCCAGCAGAGAAAATAAAAATTGCTGTGGTAGATCTGAATAAGTGTATCAGAGAGTCTCTTAAAGGAAAGAGACTGTATCGTAAGTTAGAAGACAAGAGAGATGTGCTTCAAAAAAAATTGAGTCAAAAAGAAGCAGAACTGAAGAAACTTCAGGATGAACTGAAAAAAAAGGCAATGATGCTCAGCCCTGAAGCATTAAGAAAAAAGAGAAAGCTTTTTGAACGAAAACAGCAAGAGTACAGATACTTCTTAGAAGATGCGCAGGATGAGTTGCGAGAGGAGGAAGCAAAAGGGATACAAAAACTGCTCACAGAACTAACAAAAGTAATTTCAAACATCGCAAAGAAAAGAGGCTATACACTTGTTCTTGAAAAATCAAAAGGGGGTGTTTTATACAACACACCCAAAATAGACATAACAGCAGATGTTATAAAAGACTTTGACAATATAAAGTAAGTTATGGTTCTCACTTTAAAGCAAATAGCAGAACTGGTGAATGGAAAACTAAAAGGCGAGGAAGATCTTCATATAGTTGGAATAAATTCCTTAGAGCTGGCACAACCTGGTGAAATCTCCTATTTTGGGGATAAGAGATACAAGGATCTGGTATCCAAAACCAAAGCCTCTGCCTTATTTGTATCAGAAGAAACAGATCTTTTTAAAGGTCCCCAAATAATAGTGCCTAATCCTGCATTGGCATTAGCAAAAATCGCTGCTTATTTTCTCGATTCGCTTCCCAGATATTCAGGAATAAGCGAATTCACATATCTCGGAAAGAATACTGAAATAGGACAAAATCCGTCCATATACCCCTTTGTTTATGTTGGAGACAACGTAAAAATAGGAGACAATGTAAATATATTCCCCGGGGTATTTATAGGAAATAATGTAGAAATAGGGGATAATGTGGTTATATACCCAAATGTAACCATATTAGACGGCACTATAATAGGAAAAAATGTGATCATCCATGCAGGCACAGTAATAGGAAGTGACGGATTTGGCTTTGAAAGAGACGGTGATGTACATGTAAAAATCCCTCAAAAAGGATTTGTTCAAATAGATGACGAGGTTGAAATAGGAGCAGGGAATTGCATAGACAGAGCAACCTTTGGGAAGACCTGGATAAAAAGAGGGGTAAAAACAGATAATCTGGTCCACATAGCCCATAATGTAGTAGTTGGGGAAAACAGTTTAATCATAGCGCAAGCAGGAATATCTGGCAGTGTAAGTATTGGAAAAAATGTAATAATAGCTGGACAGGTGGGCATAGTAGATCATGTGGAAATAGGAGATCGTAGCATAATAGGTCCTCAGTCAGGTGTGCCAAAATCGATTCCAGCAGGTGGTATATTTTCTGGCACCCCTGCCATGCCTCACGCTCTTTTTTTAAAGACCTCGGTCCTGATTCAAAAGCTTCCTGAAATGCATAAAAAACTGTTAGAAATAGAAAAAAGAGTAAAAAACTTAGAAAAAGAGAGGAAAGAAAATGAAACCACCTCTTAACTACACAGAAATAGTAAAAATTCTTCCTCACCGTTATCCTTTTCTAATGATAGACAGGGTGGTGGAATTAGAATTAGGAAAAAAAGCCGTAGCATTAAAAAATGTGACCGCTAATGAGCCTTTTTTTCAGGGTCACTTTCCGGGATTTCCGGTAATGCCCGGAGTTCTGATAATAGAGGCCATGGCACAGACAGGAGGGGTTTTGGCAAGACTTACCATTTCAAATGGAGCTGAACCAAAAGAAAATGAACCTATTTTTTTTATGTCCATTGAAAAAGTAAAGTTTAGAAAACCGGTAGTACCAGGAGATCAACTGAGGCTTGAAGTAGAAGCTTTGAGAACAGGCTCAAGGGTATGGAAATTACAGGGAAAAGCATTTGTGGACAATCAGCTTGTCGCGGAAGGAATATTTGCAGCAACGCTAAAGCAATAATGAAAATAGACCCGACAGCAGTAATAAGTCCGAATGCAAGCATCGAGGAAGGAGTAGAAATAGGACCTTATTCTGTTATAGGAAACGATGTCCACATAGGGAAAGACACAAAAATTGGTCCCCATGTAGTAATAGAAGGAACCACAATAATAGGAAAAGGAAACAAGATTTATCAATTTGCATCTATTGGAACCCCTCCTCAGGATCTAACATATCAGGGAGAAAAGACAAAAGTAATCATAGGAGACAATAATGTAATAAGAGAATTTGTGACCATAAACAGGGCAAGTACAAAAGAGGACGGTGTCACAGTAGTAGGGAATAATAACTATCTGATGGCATATGTCCACATCGCTCATGACTGCCGTTTAGGAGATAACATTATCATGGCAAACTCGGCCACTCTTGGTGGTCATGTAAGAGTAGGAGATCATGCAATAATATCTGCATTTGTTGCAGTTCATCAATTCGTAAGGATCGGGGAATACTCATTTGTAGGAGCAAAGTGTGGCGTAGATAGAGACATCCCCCCTTTTATGCTGGCCTCTGTAGATGAAACAGGACCAAGGGCGAAGCTGTTCGGGGTAAACAGCATCGGACTTAGAAGAAAAGGTTTTTCAAAAGAAACAATAGAAGCTCTTAAAAAGGCTTACATGATCATATGGAGAAAGCATAAAAATATGAGCAAAGGAATAGCACAGGTAGAGGCAGAACTTCCAAAACTTCCTGAACTGGAGCTTCTTTTATCCTTTCTCAAAAGTTCAAAAAGGGGGATCATAAGATAAGACAATGGAAGAGGTGCTCGGAATCATAGCAGGTGGGGGAAAGTTTCCCATCCTTATAGCAAGAGAAGCCAAAAAGAGAGGAATAAAGGTGGTGGCAATTGCACACGAAGGAGAAACGGACAAAGCACTTGAAAATGAAGCAGATAAAATAACATGGATAAAGCTCGGTCAGTTTGGACATCTAATAAAAGCTCTAAAAAGAGAAAATGTGAAAAAAGCGGTCATGGCGGGCACTATAAAAAAAAGAAGAATGTTTGAAGGAATCGTTCCTGATTTAAAAGGGCTTTCTTTGATGTCTAAGATACTATTTTTTCACGACGATGGAATACTTAGCGCTGTTGCTGATGAGCTTTTGAAAGAAGGTATAGAGATAATAAGTTCTGTATGTTATCTTCCAGAACTTGTGGCACCGGCAGGCTGTCTCACAAAAAGGAAACCAACAAGGCAGGAAGAAGAAGACATAAAATTTGGATGGAATATGGCAAAGGAGATAGGTAAGTTAGATATAGGACAGTGTGTAGTTGTAAAGAATAAAACCGTTCTTGCTGTGGAGGCAATAGAAGGCACAGATGAAACCATAATTCGGGGAGGCAAGATAGCTAAAGAAGGTGCTGTGGTCGTAAAGGTGTGCAAGCCAAACCAAGACTTAAGATTTGATCTTCCTTCTGTTGGACTAAACACAGTAAAAACTATGAAAGAGGTAAAAGCGGCACTATTGGCAATAGAAGCTGAAAAAACGCTTATGTTTGACAAAGAGGAAATGATTTCTTATGCAAATAAACACGGAATATGCATCGTTTCTATAAAAGACACAAGGAGATGAATCTATGGACAACAAACCTCTAAGAGTTGCAGTAGTAGGAGTTGGTCATCTTGGCCAGTATCACTTAGAAAAGTATCTTTCCATCCCTGATGTAACTCTTGTAGGGGTAGTGGACATAGATTCTAATAGATTGAAAGAAATAACCAACAAACACAAAGTCAGGGGGTTTAAAAGCCATCTGGATATAATAAATTTGGTGGATGCTGTAAGTATTGCGGTTCCTACAGAAGTGCACTTCCATGTGGCTATGGATTTTCTAACAAAAGGGGTTCACATACTTGTGGAAAAACCTATCACCTATGACATAACCCAAGCAGATATACTGCTAAATAAAGCAAAAGAAACAGGTGCGATCCTTCAGGTAGGTCTTGTAGAAAGATTTAATCCTGCTGTGATAAAGATGAAATCATTAGTAAAAGAACCTATATTCTTAGAGGCTCACAGAATGAATCTTTTCACCCCAAGAGGCACAGATGTGGATGTGGTTTTAGATCTTATGATCCACGACATAGATATCGTATTAGATATAGTAGGAGCCGAACCAGTAGATATACACGCTGTTGGAATGTCAGTCATTACGGACAAAATAGACATTGCAAATGCCAGACTAATGTTTAAAAATGGTACCGCCGCTAATCTCACTGCCAGCAGAATCTCTGGTCGAGTGCTTAGAAAAATCAGAGTGTTTCAGCCTGACTCATATGTTTCAGCAGACTGTAGAAAAAGGAGAGTAAGTATAATAAGTCATGATAAAACAAGAAAAGATAACTTCGGATTTCCAAAATTAACTATGGAAAGGGTCGAGTTTCCTGACAGCGACCCCTTAGCCGATGAAATTACAGCTTTTGTAAATGCGGTTAAAAATGGACATAAACCTGTTGTAAGCGGAGATGACGGTAAGAAGGCATTAGAAGTGGCTCTTTGTATAATAGACGAAATAAAAAGCAACTCAAAAGAGCTAAATAAAAAGTGTCTAAAACAATTTTTATCATAGCAGGTGAAGCATCCGGTGATCTCCACGGAGCCAACCTTGTAATGTCCATAAGAAGTTTAGATCCTGATGTGAACTTTGTCGGCATAGGTGGAGACAGAATGAAAAAAGCTGGGGTAAAGTTCATCGCTCATTCTTCAGAAATGGCAGTAGTTGGTTTTACAGAGGTTATTACAAAGATTTTTAAAATAATAAGCACCGGGATAAAGGTCAAAAAAGTACTTAGACAAAACAGACCCGATTTGATCATTTTAATAGACTATCCAGACTT
>CAYMUI010000017.1:0-23626 GCA_964393645.1 uncultured Desulfobacterales bacterium
TACCATATTAACTGCCAGCTCGGTTAGATCCCTTATCATAGACTCAACATCTCTTCCTACATACCCTACTTCTGTAAACTTCGTCGCTTCTACTTTCAAAAAAGGAGAATTCGCAAGCTTTGCCAATCTCCTGGCTATCTCGGTTTTACCTACTCCAGTAGGACCTATCATTATGATGTTTTTGGGCGCAATTTCATCTCTCAGTTCCGGAGGCACTTGCTGTCTCCTCCATCTGTTTCTAAGTGCTATAGCCACAGACCTTTTTGCTTGATCCTGACCAACGATATATTTATCCAGTTCAGCTACAATCTGTCTCGGAGTAAGCATTTCTTCTGAACTTATTTGCAGTTCTACCTTCTCTTTATCCATTTCTGTCTCCTGAATTTAATTCATGAATAATGATTTCTTCATTTGTATATATACATATAGATGCCGCTATCTTCATGGCTTCATAAGCTATTTGTCTTGCACTTAAAGAAGAATGTGCAATAAGAGCACGAGCCGCTGCAAGTGCATAGGCTCCTCCTGAACCTATAGCCGCAACAGACTCGTCAGGTTCTATAACATCTCCTGTTCCAGAAATAATAAGCATATGTTCCGTATCCATTGCTAACAAAAGTGCTTCAAGCCTTCTCAACACTCTATCTGTACGCCAATCCTTGGCAAGTTCCACAGCAGCCCTAACCAAATTACCTCTATAAGATTCCAGTTTGCCTTCTAATCTTTCTATAAGACTAAACGCATCTGCAGCAGCTCCCGAGATTCCAACCAAGACTTTATTTTTGTATATAAACCTTACCTTGGCTGCTTTATGCTTCATGATTGTCTCACCAAAGGTAACCTGACCATCTCCTGCCATAACAGAACTGCCATCCTTCCTTACAGCCAAAATGGTAGTAGAATATACTTTATTCATCCCTTTTCTCCTTTGCTCTTGGATGTGCTCTGTCATACACTTGCATAAGAGCATCCAAAGTTAAGTGAGTGTATCTTTGAGTAGTAGAAAGATTAGCATGTCCTAACATTTCCTGCACAACCCTTATATCAGCACCTCCTTCTAACAGATGAGTAGCAAAACTGTGTCTCAAAGAATGTGGGCTTATATCCCAACTAAGCCCTTTTTTCACCGCGTATTTTTTTACAATCCTTCTCACACTTCTGTCAGATATCCTTTTACCTTCCCTGTTGAGAAAAAGCGCACCAGCTAATCTACCTTTTTTTATGTTACCTAATACAGACAGATATTCCTTTAATGCTTTCAAAGCATATCTGCCTATCGGAACGATCCTCTCTTTATTACCCTTTCCTCTTATCTTAATCACTTTTTCTTGCATATCTATATCTTCTACATTTAAAGAAACGAGCTCTCCTGCTCTTATACCACAAGAATAGAGCAACTCCAACATTGCTTTATCTCTAAGCAACTTCCAATCGGATGTTTCATCTTTTATATCCAATATCTTAAACGCCTCATCTACATTCAAGTGTCTGGGAAGGTACTTTTCAGACTTAGGAAATGATATATTCCATGCAGGATTTTTTTTTATTATACCTGTCTTTTCTAAGAAGTTAAAAAATGATCTAAGAGAAGATAACTTTCTTGCTACGGTTGACTTCTTATGGTTTTTGTACATGCTGCCAATAAAACTTCTTATCTCGTATATTGAAACCTTCTCTATACTATCCTTTTCAGAGAATCCGCATTTATCAAGCAAAAAAGAAAAAAAATCACGCAAGTCTACTGTGTATGCCCTTAGGGTGTTATGAGAGTAGCCCTTTTGATGTTTTAAGTAGTTAACAAAATTTTCAATCAGTAAGCCAATCGTTTTTTCGGACAATTAAGTTATTCCACCTCTATTTTTGTGGCTCTTTTCTTTTCTGTTCTTTTTTCCAACTGTTCTATTTTTTGATCTATGATACATCTTATTGCTTTTAAAAACTCGATCTTACTTCTGGTAAGATGCTCTAAGAATGGGGAATCCTTTTGCAAAAAGATCTCCGCAAAAAATCTTCCCACAGGGCATACCACTTGTTCCTTAGATTCTTTCTTTTCTTCCTTATCTTTGATGACCATCGCCTTCCTCTCCTTTAAATATTACATGAAGCTCCTGCCCGTTTAAACGAGCATTTACTTTGTGTATGCCCGTTACCTGACGCGGCAGTAAAAAATGCCTTTTTACATTTCCTAACTTTACTATTAACTCGTCTGAAACCCTGTGCAACTCGATATCCTTTTTTACAGCAAATGGAAGCTTTATTATAAGCTTATAATCTCCATTTTCTTTAACCCACCTGTAAGGTTCGTCTTTAAAAAAGTGGGTCGTAGGATCTGAATTTCCGTACAACCGGGTAGCAAGCTCCTTTAATGCCTTATACCCCAAAACTTCTCCCTCAAACATACCCACAGTAAATATTGGTACAGGATCGAAATATTCTTTTGCTTTTTTTAGATAGCTATTTTGCGCCTCTTTCCACATTCTTATAAAACCGTCTTTGCTGTCTGGATATACTCTGTTTACTATTATAGCATCAATATTCATGTGATAAAGACAAAAGTACATAAATGCCCTTTGGGTTTCTTTTAAAACTATCTTTTCCGCATTAGTCACAAGTCTTACACTGGTTATCTTTGGGTCTTCTAATATCTTATTTACCCCTCTCAGTCTATTAAACAAATTTTCTATTGCATCAAAATATTCGTCTCCCGGCATAGGTATATCCGAAATTCTACGAGCTACTGGCCTTACATATCCGACTATCCTTTTTTCCAATTTAAATATCTTTTTCATATACCACTCCAGAGCAGTGGGTATGCTTATAAACCTTATAGACTCACCTGTTGGAGCACAATCTAAAACAATTAAGTCATATTTTCCTTGCTTTACATAACTATTTATGTAAAGAAGTAAACTTATCTCTTCCATTCCAGGAAGTATGGCCAACTCTTCCGCTAAGATTTCATCTATTCCGGTGGTGTTCAGCAGTGTAGCAATGTATCTATATATTTCGCCCCAATTTCTGTTTATCTCTTCGTAGATGTCCAGCTCTTGGATCCACAAGTTTTCGTTTATTCTTACAGGTCTTCCTTTACTTAAGTCTAACAGATCCTTATTTAGATCAAAGATATCTGATAAACTATGGGCAATATCAAGAGACATCACAATAGTACGATATCCCATTTCCGCGGCTTTTATGCCAGTAGCCGCAGAAATACTTGTCTTTCCGACCCCTCCTTTTCCCGCAAAAAATATTATTCTCATATTACAAAAAATTTAAAGGAGGTTAGCTTTGCCAACCTCCTTTTTTTCATGCCGAAGGCGGGATTTGAACCCGCACGGGGTTTCCCCCACTAGATCCTGAATCTAGCGCGTCTGCCAATTCCGCCACTTCGGCAAAAAGATATTGATCTTTTGCACTAAAAAATTATATTAAACTAAAACTCTTGTCAAGAAAGTTTCCAGAAAATGAGCATTATAAAAGACTTGTCAGAATTAAAATCTCCTCTTCAAAACCCCGTTCTTACCATCGGAAACTTTGATGGGGTACACAAAGGTCACCTTGCGCTTTTTGAAAAGGTCAAACAAATAGCTAAAAAAATAAACGGATTGTCCGTGGTAATGACTTTTGACCCTCATCCAATAAAAGTGCTCCGCAGTGGTAACGGGCCACCTGTAATTACTCCTACTCCTCAAAAACTAAGGCTTATAAAACAAGCTGGTATTGATGTTATTCTGTGTCTTCCGTTCACAAAGGAGTTTGCCACTCTGTCTGCAAAAGACTTTGTAGAAAAAATACTGGTTCAAAAGATCGGAGTAAAATGTATAGTAGTGGGCTATGATTATGCATTTGGAAGAAATAGAGAAGGAAACATAGAGTTTCTGAAAAAGATGGCTCAGCAATATCAATTCAAAGTGGAAGTGGTTGGTCCTGTCTCCGTAAATGGCACCATAGTATCCAGTACTAAGATAAGAAACCTTGTACAAGAAGGGAAATTAGAAGAAGCAAAGACTCTTTTGGGTAGAAACTATGAAGTTACAGGCACAGTAGTCAAAGGCAAAAACAGAGGGGCAAAACTCTTGGGTTATCCTACCGCTAATCTGAAACTAATAGACGAACTCACTCCTAAGAGCGGAGTATATGCTGTTAAGGTACACATAGACGATAAGACATACAAAGGGGTGGCCAATATAGGGTATAATCCTACTTTTGGAAACGGTGCATTTTCTGTGGAAACACATATAATAGACTTTGATAAAAACATCTTGGGAAAAGAAATAAGAGTAGAATTTGTGAAAAGACTCAGAGATGAAAAGAAATTTAAAGGACCTTCAGAGCTGGCTGAACAAATAAAAAAAGATATACAAAATGCTCGAAAAGTATTAGAAGATGCCATTTAACTTTGAAAGACTTAGGATACCAGATCTTATACTCATTGAACCTAAGGTGTTTCAGGACAAAAGAGGCTTCTTTATGGAGTCTTACAAGTACTCAGAGTTCAAGAAAGCAGGCATAAAGGATTATTTCGTGCAGGATAATCATTCTTACTCAAGAAAAGGGGTCATAAGAGGTCTTCATTATCAGAATCCTCCCAGAGCACAAGGAAAACTTATAAAAGTAATCACAGGTGAGATATTTGATGTAGCAGTAGATATAAGAAAAGGTTCTCCTACTTATGGAAAATGGGAAGCAGTTATATTATCAGCAGAAAATAAAAAAATGCTGTACATACCTCCTGGTTTTGCACACGGCTTTTGTACACTGAGCGAATTTGCGGAAGTGCTTTATAAAAGCACGGATGAATACGCACCTGAATGTGAAGCAGGAATTATATGGAACGATCCAGATATAAATATAAACTGGCCGATTAAAAATCCCATCTTGTCTGAAAAGGATCTTCTACTTCCATCTCTTAAAGATGCAGATAACAGGTTTGTCTATGATAATTCAAATATATGAGATTCAGGATCCAAGAGAAGCAGAAGAGTTGATATACATGGGAGTCGATCATATTGGAAGCGTTGTGCTTGAAAAAGAAAGATGGAAGCAGGAAAACTTAAAGACTGTGGTTTCTATGTGTAAAGAAGCCAAAAAGAAAAGTTCCATGATATTTTTATTTCAAGACATAGAAGTTCTTAAAAAAGCAATTGAATACTATGAACCAGATATACTGCATCTTTGTGAGGATATAACAGCAGAAATTGAAAGTTACATAGAAAGACAAGTTCTAATAAAAAATCTTTTTCCCCAGCTTATGATTATGAGAAGTATCCCTGTGCCCCCGAAAGGAAACAAGTGGCTACTGTCGATAGAAAAGCTCAAGGCTTTTGAGCCTTACACTGACATATTTTTAATAGACACCTATGTGAACAAACCACCTGTTAATGGATATATCGGCATAACAGGAAGGACATGTGACTGGAACTTAGCCAAAAGGATTGTTGACAAATTAAACAAACCGGTTCTGCTTGGAGGAGGACTTAACCCATCCAATGTTTATAAAGCAATCTCAATAGTAAAACCGTATGGCGTGGATTCCTGCACAGGAACAAACATGGTGGATAACTTCGGAAAACCGATTCGTTTTAAAAAAGACATGAACAAAGTAAGATCTTTTATAGAGGAATGCAGGAGATATGAAAGAGAAAAAAGCTACTGTCAAGGTGCCGCCTAATTTCATAAAAGAGATCATAGAAGAGGATCTAAGGACAAACAGATTTGGAGGAAGAGTTCACACCAGATTTCCTCCAGAACCAAACGGATACTTGCATATAGGCCATGCAAAGTCTATCTGTCTTAACTTCGGAATTGCAGAAGAATACGGTGGACTTTGTAATCTCAGGTTTGACGATACAAACCCGGAAACAGAGGATGTGAGATACATCGAGGCCATAAAAGAGGATATCCGGTGGCTGGGATTTGATTGGGAAGATAGAGAATATTATGCATCTGATTACTTTGAACAGTTATATGAATATGCGGTTCAGCTTATAAAAATGGGAAAGGCGTATGTTTGTGACCTGACTCCGGAACAGATTCGAGAATACAGGGGCACACCTACTAAACCTGGAAAAGAAAGCCCGTACAGAAATAGAAGTGTAGAGGAAAACCTGCGCCTCTTTGAGAAGATGAGAAACGGGGAATTTAAAGAAGGTGAAAAGACCCTGAGAGCAAAAATAGACATGTCTTCACCAAACTTGAATATGCGAGATCCGGTAATATACAGAATAAAATACACACCTCATCCCAGAACCGGAACGAAGTGGTGCATATACCCAACTTATGATTTTGCTCATTGCTTGTCAGATTCTATAGAAGGAATCACTCACTCTTTGTGCACCTTAGAATTTGAGGATCACCGACCACTGTACGATTGGTTTTTGGATCAGTTGGGTGTGCATCACCCGAAACAGATAGAATTTGCAAGACTGAACTTAAGCTACACTGTTATGAGTAAGAGGATGCTTTCAGAATTAGTAAAGAGAGGAATTGTGGACGGATGGGATGATCCGAGGATGCCAACTATTGCGGGCATCAGAAGAAGAGGATATACTCCTGAGTCAATAAGAGACTTTTGCGAAAGAATAGGAGTTGCAAAAAGAAATAGTATAGTAGATATAGCGCTGTTAGAACATTGTATTAGAGAGGATTTGAACAAACGAGCTCCGAGAGTAATGGCGGTATTAAGGCCGCTAAAAGTTATCATAGAAAACTATCCAGAGGATAAAGAAGAGGAGCTTGAAGCAATAAATAATCCCGAAGACCCTTCAATGGGTACCAGAAAGGTGCCATTCTGCAGAGAAATATACATAGAGCAGGATGATTTTATGGAAAATCCTCCAAAAAAATTCTACCGCTTAGCTCCTAACAGAGAGGTAAGATTAAGATATGCGTATTACATAAAATGTGTTGATGTAATAAAAGATAAAGATGGAAACATAAAAGAGCTTATATGTACCTACGACCCAGAAACAAAAGGTGGGTGGGCACCGGACGGCAGAAAAGTAAAAGCCACTTTACACTGGGTATCTGCGAGACACTGCATAGAAGCAGAAGTAAGACTTTATGACAGACTTTTTATAAAAGAAGATCCAACAGATGTAGAAGAAGGCAAGACCTTTCTGGATTATGTAAATCCGGAATCCCTAATCGTTTTAAAAAGATGTTATTTAGAACCAAGTCTTAGAAATGCAAAACCTGGTGATCGTTTTCAATTTGAAAGACTTGGCTATTTTTGCGTTGATACAAAAGATACAAAACCGGGAAAACTTGTTTTTAACAGGATTGTAACCTTGAAAGACACTTGGGAAAAAATAAAAAAGAGACTTCAAGGAGAAAAGTAATGCCAAATATAGTGATTATAGGGACACAATGGGGAGATGAAGGTAAAGGGAAGATCGTGGATTTTCTCACCCAAAAATCAGATATTGTGGTAAGGTTTCAAGGAGGAAATAACGCAGGACATACCCTGTATGTAAACGGGAAAAAACTTATACTTCACCTCATACCTTCGGGAATCTTATATGAAGACAAAATTTGCATGATAGGCAACGGGACCGTAATAGATCCTCAGGTTTTACTGGATGAGATAAACAGCTTAAAAAAAGAATTTGTAGATGTAAATCCTGACAGACTCGTAATAAGTGAAAGAGCCAATTTAATAATGCCCTATCATAAGGCCATTGACCTTGCAAGGGAAAAAGCTAAGGGTTCAAAAAAACTTGGCACAACCGGAAGGGGAATCGGTCCGTGTTATGAAGACAAGATTGCAAGACGAGGAATAAGGATGATAGATCTTAAGGATCCAGAAGGTTTAAAAGAAAAAATAGAAGAAAACATAAGGGAAAAAAATTTTTATTTGACCCAGTTTCTAAATGCAGAACCTGTTGATTCTAATCTCATATTTAAAGAATATCTCCAGATGGCAGAGCAGCTTTTACCTTATGTAAAAGATGTTTCCATTGAATTAGAAAAAGCTGTTAAAGAAGGGAAAAACATTCTATTTGAAGGTGCGCAAGGAACTCACTTGGATATAGATCACGGCACATATCCATTCGTAACATCTTCTAATACAGTAGCAGGAAATGCAAGCAGTGGCGCAGGAATAGGCCCATCTTACCTGCACCATATCGTGGGAGTTGTAAAAGCATACACCACAAGAGTTGGATCTGGGCCATTTGTTACCGAGCTTACAGATGAGATAGGAGATTACATTCAGAAGAAAGGCCAAGAATTTGGGGCAACCACAGGAAGAAGGAGAAGATGTGGATGGCTTGATCTTGTAATGGTAAATGACTCTAAAAGACTAAATGGATTAAGTAGCTTAGCTATAACTAAACTTGATGTTCTTAGCGGAATAGAAAAACTAAAAGTGTGTGTAGCCTATAAGTTGGACGGAAAACTTATCTATTCCAGACCTGCAAGTTTAAAGGACATAGCTAAGTGCGAACCCGTTTACGAAACGCTGCCTGGTTGGAAAGAGGACATTTCGAACATAAAAGACCACAAAGACCTTCCAACACAGGCGAAAGATTACATATCTTTTATTGAAGAAGTTACGGGCTTGCCTGTTTCTATAATCTCCGTAGGGCCTTCCAGGAGTCAGACCATCGTGGTAAGGGAGTTATTCTAATTATAGGGCATATTTGCCATAAAATAGGATTATTTTGCCTTATTAACTTATCTTGAATGCCTGATCTCCTTTTTAAACCGGTATCGTGTGATTTTTCTGGCATTTTTGCCTGACTTTGTAATGGGCTTTATTTGAAAAATCATGCGTAATATGTATGGAACACATTTTGCAGAAAAAACAGATGGACATTCGTGTGGAGGAAAAAGGATGTGGCATTTATACTTGCCAATTGCGGGAAGCAGTGTAAACACATTGCTTATTTTTGGAATGGGAGGGCTTGTAGGCCTTCTTTCAGGGATATTCGGAGTAGGAGGCGGTTTTTTAATGACCCCGCTCCTCATAATGGTGGGAATCCCGCCCACGGTAGCTGCAGCCTCTGATTCAAATCAGATTGTTGGAGCCTCAACCTCTGGTACTCTCGCTCACTACAGAATGGGAAATGTAGACTTTAAAATGGGAATCCTACTTCTTATAGGCGGTGTAATAGGTGGGACCGTGGGAGTAGAAATTATTAAAATATTAAGGGAATTGGGTAATGCCGATTTTTT
Organism: uncultured Desulfobacterales bacterium; assembly: GCA_964393645.1. Taxonomy (GTDB): domain Bacteria; phylum Desulfobacterota; class DSM-4660; order Desulfatiglandales; family JALVZP01; genus JALVZP01. Next base: position 9,178 of record CAYMUI010000017.1, read on the forward strand.
GATAAAAATAACCTATGTGATCATGCTTGGCTTTGTAGGTTCCTATATGTTCATAGAAAGCCTTCAATCACTAAGAAAAAAAGAAGAATTTGAAGAATGGATAGAGAAAAAAAAGGAGGAAAAAGAAAAGGAATCTCTTTATGCAAGGATTGTAAAAGCACTACCATGGCAGGTAAGATTTGAAAAATCAGGAGTTCAGTTTTCTATTCTGCTTCCACTCCTTTTGGGTACATTTGTGGGAATATTGGCAGCTATTATGGGAGTTGGCGGAGGATTTATAATGGTACCTGTAATGGTTTACTTGCTCAGGATGCCAATGCATGTTGTGGTTGGAACAAGTCTTTTTCAGATACTATTCACATGTGTAAATGTAACGATAATGCAAGCAAGGACCAACCATACTGTAGACTTTATCTTGGCTATCCTTCTCTTGCTTGGTTCTACCATAGGTGCTCAGATAGGTGCGAGAATCAGTCGAAGATTAAAAGCAGACCAATTAAAAATACTTCTGGCCTCTATTGTTTTACTTGTTATGATAAAAATGCTTCTAAGCCTTCTTCTCCCCCCCGATATTATGATTGCTTACAAAGGAGGTCATTAATGAAAAAGATTTATATTGTGGCTGTCCTGATATTAGTTGAATTGGTATGGGTCTTGTCGGCTTCATCAACAATGATCAGGAACATAAGTATAAAACCTAATCCCGTTATAATAAGCGCAACATATCACGGGACAAGTCTTAATGTTGAAGGCAAGCTATTAAAAGATATGGAGTTAATCATAAAGGTTATCGGACAAAAAAAAGACACTGTCTTCAAAAGAAAAGGAAAAGTGTGGGGTCTGCTCTGGATGAATACCGAAGATGTGGTCTTTAAAAATCTTCCCGGACTCTATTTAGTATATGCGGGAAATGTTAAAAGTCCACTTTTAAACAAAATAGGCTTTGATATGCTAAAAACTCAGGTCCAAGTAGAACCAGCCAGGGACAGGGACTTTCTTTTCAGAGAACTATTAAAACTAAAACAAAAAGAAGGACTTTATGCTATCAAAGAGAAGGTAATAAGCTACAAAGATGTTGGAGATAATATAAAAGCCTTTTCTTGCCGTGTAAGTCTTCCTTCAAAATTAAAACCCGGCTTATACACGGTAGAGATCCTCGGAATAAAGGAAAATAAAATAGTCGAAAGACACACATATGAATTAAAAGCACAATTGAAAGGCCTGCCAAAACTCATTTCTTTCTTCGCCTTCCAACATGGTACCATATACGGAATAGCCGCTGTCTTGATCGCTATTGCAGCAGGGCTTATAATAGGTAGTATCTTTAAAGGTGGCGGTGGACATTAGCCGTTACATAATTTTTCCCATAAAAGGCTGGCTTAAAAGAAGAAAGCTCAGCTTTGTGGATTTTTTTACCATATTTCAGAGGATCTTAGAAATAAATAACAGTGTACTTGATCTTATGACAGAGATGACAGGAAAGTTAGAAGCAGAAAACCTTAACTTAGAGTATATTTACGTCTCATGTTATAAGATTTCTGATCTTGTTCACGAGCTAATAAAATCCTTAGACGACATGGCTCCATACAAGTACAAGAATCTGTTTGATGCATTTCACAAAATCTACTCTTACATCAAGGCCGAATTGGATGAAGATCTGGCAGTTCCAGAATGTGAATTTGTTCTTTTCTATGAAGACATAGATAAGAGCAGCGTAGATATAGTTGGAGCAAAAAATGCAAATCTGGGAGAATTAAAAAATCTTCTCAAAATCAGAATACCCGATGGGTTTGCTATAACTACAAGAGCCTTTAAAGAATATCTTGAACAAAATCAGCTTTGGAACAGGATCAAAGAGCTGTGCAAAAGGTGGCAAGAAGGATGGTTAAGTACCTCTGATGTCTCATCAGAGATTAGAGACAGAATTTTAAAAGGAGACCTGCCAGAACAATTAGTAAAAGAAATAAGAAAGTCTATAAAAAAACTTAAATCTCGCCAGAAAAACGAAAAAGAACCATCTTTTGCAATCAGAAGTAGTGCATGGGGAGAAGATACCGAACAAAGTACTTTTGCTGGACAATATGTAAGCCTTCTTAACAAACCAGCTGAAGCCATCTTAGATTCATACAAAGAGGTAGTAGCAAGTGTTTATTCTGAAAGGGCAATGGAATACAGAAGAATAAAAGGCTACAGAGAACATGAAGTAGCAATGGCCGTTGCTTGTCAGGTTCTCATAGACTCCAGGGTCAGCGGGATAATGTACACCTTAGATCCTCAAAATCCAGAGTCTAACAACATGATCATATCTGCCACATGGGGACTTGGAGCACCTTTGGCATCTGGCTATTCCGCAGCAGATCAATTTGTCATATCAAGGCAAGAACCCTACGAGATAAAAGGGGTAACCGTAGTAAAAAAAGAGGATATGCTTGTACCAAAGGAAAAAGGAGAAACATCACTTGAACCTGTACCCGAAGAAATGACAAACATACCATCTCTTACCAACGAGCAACTAAAAGAGCTTGTTCAAATAGGACTAAAAATAGAAAAACACTTCCTCAAACCTCAAGATATTGAATTCACATATGATAAAGATGGAAATCTTTATATACTTCAGACAAGGCCTTTAAACATAGAGACGCGTAAAAAGTCAACTTTTTTAAATAGAGAAATAAAAGGTGCTAAAATAATCATGTCGGGAAAAGGCAATATAGCACAAAGAGGGATTGCTTTTGGACCTGTTTTTATAGTAAGAGATGAGGAAGACTTGGAATACTTTCCTAAGGGAGCAATCCTTGTGGCAGAGAATGCATTACCAGACTTTGCAAAGGTTATAAAGAGAGCCAACGCTATTGTTACTGACATAGGATCTCCTATAAGCCATCTCGCAACTATTGCGAGAGAATTCAAAGTTCCAGCCATATTAAATACAGGAACAGCAACAAAGGTATTAAAAAATGGGCAAGAGATCACGGTAGATGCTGAAAGAAACATTATATACGAAGGAAAAGTACAAGAGCTCTTTTATAGTACACTTAAAAAAGAACCTTCGAGCAGTAAATACGAGTACAGACTCCTGAACAGGATATTAAAAAAGATTGTTCCTCTTAATCTTGTCAATCCTATGGATAGTTCATTTTCTCCAAAAAACTGCAAAACCTATCATGACATTACAAGATTCGTACATGAAAAGGCAGTAGAAGAAATCATAAATATAAGCCTTTATGTACAGAACAAAAAGTATCCTGCAAAAAAACTGGACATCTCTATCCCTATAGACTTAGTGATCGTGGACATAGGAGGTGGATTAAGAAAAGGGGTAAAAGGCAATAAGATAAAGCTCGAAGACATTTGCTCTATTCCCATGAAGGCTATAATAGAGGGGATTCTTACACCAGGAATATGGAGTACAGAACCTGTTCCGGTAGACTTCGGTAGCTTTATGTCAAGTCTTACCCGCACATTTGCGGCTCCGCTGGCAACTCCTCAGTATGTTGGCCAGAATCTTGCGGTAATATCTAAGGAATACGCAAACATAAGCCTTAGATTGGGATACCACTTTAATCTTATAGATGCTTACATAAGCAATAATATCAATGCAAACTATATATACTTCAGATTTGTTGGAGGTGCTACAGATATATCAAGAAGATCAAGGAGAGCAAGATTGATAGGAGAAATTTTAAACAGACAAGGTTTTACAACTGAACTAAGAGGTGACCTGGTGGTAGCCAGAATAGGGAGGTATGAAATAGATAAGATGGTGCAAAAGCTTAAACTTGTAGGAATGTTAGTTGGATTTACAAGGCAGTTAGATGTTCAGATGGTAAATGAAAAACAAGTGGACAAATTTATTAAAATGTTTGATCAAATTGTAAAGCGGAACCTATAAAATGAGAGCAGTAGTTCAAAGAGTAAAAAAAGCAGAGGTGAAAGTAGGTGAAAAAAGCGTTGGTAAGATAGAAAAAGGGATATTGATATTTCTGGGAATTGCTAAAGGAGATACAGAAAAAGACTGTGAATATCTCGCAAACAAGATAGCAAATCTAAGAATATTCCCTGACGATCAGAAACTGATGAACAAGTCTTTAATAGATGTGAAAGGAGCAGCTCTTATTGTATCTCAGTTTACTCTTCTTGCAGACTGTAGAAAAGGCAGAAGACCGTCTTTTACTGATGCTGCGGAACCAGAAAAGGCAAAGAAACTCTACGATAAGTTTGTCGAAATATTTAAAAACATGAATATACATGTAGAGACGGGTATATTTCAAGAAATGATGGAAGTTCACTTAGTAAATGATGGCCCAGTAACTATGCTTTTGGATAGCACAAAACTCTTTTAGATAAGGGGAAAAATATGCTCCTGAAAAAAAGAGACGAAAAAAAAGAAGGTTTTTTTCAAAAGTTCAAGCAAAGACTATCTAAGACCAGAGATAGCATCACAGGAAGACTCGACAGAATATTTTTTGGAAAAAAGGAGATAACAGAGGAGATCTTAGACGAAATAGAAGAAATACTTTTTACCTCAGACATAGGCGTAGAAACCGCACAAAACCTTATAGACACAATAAGAAGAAAAGTAAATAGGAAAGAGTTAAAAGACTTAAATAAGTTAAAGTTAGCTTTAAAGGAAGAAATACTAAACTTCCTGGAAACCCCTCCAAAAAAAGAGATTATTTATCCAAAAGATGAACCTCTCGTCATAATGATGGTAGGAGTAAATGGTGTTGGAAAGACTACCACCATAGGGAAACTGGCCTATCAAATGAACAAAGAAGGAAAAAAAGTTTTGCTTGTGGCTGCCGATACATTTAGGGCAGCCGCAGTTGAACAGCTCTCCATATGGGCAGAAAGAGCTGGAGCAGAACTGGTAAAAAAAGAGGAAGGAACAGATCCTTCAGCAGTTGTGTTTGACTCTATAGACATAGCTAAGAAAAAAGGTTTTGATGTGATAATAATCGATACCGCTGGAAGACTGCATACAAAGAAAAACCTAATGGAAGAGCTAAAAAAGATAAAAAGAGTGTGCAATAAAAAACTTGCTGGAGCTCCTCATGAGATATGGCTTGTGCTTGATGCAACTACCGGTCAAAACGCCATCTCTCAAGCTAAGATGTTCCATGACGCACTTCAGCTTACCGGCATAATTTTAACGAAGCTGGACGGAACAGCAAAAGGCGGAGTAATAGTAGGAATAAGCCATCAGCTTAAAATACCGGTTATCTTTGTTGGAATTGGGGAAGCAATCGACGATCTGAAGCCATTTGAACCAAAATGGTTTGTTGATGCCTTGTTTGATTAAAGGGCTCTCATCCACTCTGGTCTAAGCGGAATCTCCCCTTCAAGTGCTTTATCTATCATCTTTAAAGCTTCTTCTTTGCCGTGAGGGTATCTAATCTTAAGAGGTAAATAATTAGAAGCATGATTTGAAAAGAACATCCCTTTACTTAAATCTGTGTAACGGACCATTTCCCTTAGTTCCAATAAAAGCTCCTCCTGACTTGGAAGTTCAAATCTTCCATGTATATAATCATCATGAAGCGGAGTTCCAGGAATAAGCATTAAGGTTAGAGCACCAACATAATCTGGATCCATGGCAGTAAGTAATTCTCCTGTCTTTCTTGCGTGAATTAAAGACCTATCTCTCCCACCTATTCCGAGAAGTACAGTTACTGACAGTTTTATACCCGCTTCCATTACTTTTTTGCCCATCTCAAGCATTGTTTTTGAGCTTACCCCCTTCCTTACTCTTTTAAGAACCACATCATCCCCTGATTCTACACCCATATAAATGATTCCGAGCTTTCTTTGTCTCAACTCTTTTAATTCTTCCAAGCTTTTCATCTTTATACTCTTTGCATTAGCATAAATGCCTATCCTTCTTACCCATGGTAAGTATTCGTTTATTTTATCCAAAATCCAAACAAGCCTTTTTTGTGGGATAATAAGAGGGTCACCATCCATTAAAAATACCCTGTCTTGATTTCTCATATACTTAGATGCAAACTTTATATCGTGTAATATGGTTTGATTATCTTTGATGGCAAATCTTTTGTCTTTATATGTGCCACAAAATGTACATTTGTTGTGAGAACATCCAAGGGTCACTTGTAATAATATACTAAAAGCTTCGCTGGGAGGTCTTATTATCGTGCCTTCATAATGCATACCTTCCATAAAAGGTCCCTCCAGTCTTTTACTGTTAGTTATAATCTAACAATTTTTTCTGTTTATTCCAAGTGATTCCAAGTATTCCCTAAGGGCTCACAAGAGAACCTCTTGCAAAAACAAGCACACGAATATTATCACCATAAAGGTAAAAGACAAAAGCACCACATAACTGCGCGGAGGTTTATAAAAAGAAAGCAGCTTTAAATCAGCTTTTCCTTTATAGGATGAAAACAGACTAAACAGATATCCAATAAAAAAACTTGTAAAAAATCCGATAGGATTCCACCAAAACCAAGAAATACGGTTGCCCAGCAAAAGCCAAATCAGTATGTTTGTGCACACTCCTACAATAAGACCCAATATTGTTCCATGTTCATTTGCTTTATTGGTAAATATTCCCAGATAAAATACAGCAAGTATTGGACCATAAAATGCAGAGCCTATCTTGTTCACCAATACAAGTACTGTCTCTGGCCCTTCTGCCATGTAGAGTGCAAACAATGTACACAGTATACCCCACAGCAGTGTAAGAAGTTTGGAAAAAAAGAGCTCCTTTTTAACATCATGTAAAAAATCCAGCTTCTGCAAAAAATCTTTCCATGTAACAGCACTTAAAGAATTCAATGTGCTATCAATACTCGACATAGAAGCTGCAAATATTCCTGCTACAGCAAGCCCCAAAAGTCCGTGAGGCATATAATGTAACAAAAATATAGGAATCAAAAAATCAGGACTTCTGGTACTTATTATTTTTGCAAACTCTGGATGTTGCTTTATGAAACTTAAAATGAATATGCCAACGCTACAGTAAGTGATCACTAAAGGAAACCTTAGCATCCCGTTTATTAAAAGCGCTTTCTGAGCTACTTTAACATTTTCTGCAGTAAGAAGTCTTTGAGTCTCACTTTGATCACATCCATAATAAGATAAGTAAAGAAAAAATCCTCCTAAAAGCATTGGCCAAAATCCATAGATATCTCTGTCTCCCAAGCCTGTTCCCATTATTCTAAAAATCCTGTGCCTTTCTGGATCTGGTAATACTTCTCTTGTATAACTCATTAATATAAAAAGTAACGCGAGTGCACTAATCCACAGTACAAAAAGCTGAAGTATGTCAGAGTATATATCTGCTTTTATTCCTCCCATAGTAGTGTATACAATCGCTACTGCTCCAACAGTAACTATAGTAATAGTAATAGGAAGTCCTACCATTACACTAACCACAATAGAAGTGGCAAGCAAAGCCACTCCTGCTGCAAGACTTCTGCTTATCATAAATACAAAACTTATTATTGATCTGATTCGAACTCCAAATCTCTTTTCCAAGTATTCGTATATACTAATTACCCTGAACCTGTGGTATATGGGAACTACTGTATACATAATAAATATCATGGCAATGGGAATGGCAAATTCGTACTGTAACCAGAAAAGCCCACCATCCTTTTTTAAAGCTATAAAAGCTGGAGCACCTATGAGACTTATAGCACTTACTTGAGTAGCAACCATAGACAAAGCAATCTGCCAAGAAGGGATACTTCTCCCTCCTAAATAGTAATCTACTTGAGTATGTTGCTTCCGACTTAAATAAAAGCCTATACTTAGTATAGCGCTTATGTATAAAAGTATGACTAACCAATCCAAAAAGTTCATACCATGACTCCTATCCAGAAGTATGTATATTGTCAAGAAGATTAAATTAAACTTTGGGAAATGCTTGACAAATAAAGAGATTAAGCGTATAAATATAAAGGTGCTGCGGGGTGGAGCAGTCAGGTAGCTCGTCGGGCTCATAACCCGAAGGTCGCAGGTTCAAATCCTGCCCCCGCTATCAAAGATTCCAATTTCTGGTTGACAACAAAGTTGATTTTAGATATAGGCTTTTAAACCTAATAGAGAAATCAATAAAAAGAAAAACAATAGGAGGTGAAAAGGATGCCAACAGTAGAATTTGAAGGACATGTATTCAATGTAGATGAAGACGGTTTTATAGACGATTTCAAAAACTGGAATGAAGCGTGGGTAAGATATGTGAAACAGCAGGAAGGAATAGAGGAGCTGACAGACGAGCACTGGAAGGTGATCAAGGTTCTCCAGGATTATTACAAAAAGAACGGAATTGCTCCGATGGTCAGAATTCTTAGCAAGGTAACAGGATACTCTCTCAAGAAGATTTATGAGCTGTTTCCATCAGGCCCAGGTAAAGGTGCATGCAAGATGGCAGGTCTTCCCAAGCCAACAGGTTGCGTATAGAAGCAAGGTTTAATAAAAAGAGCACCCCTTTAAAGGGGTGCTCTTTTATTTTCTGTTAAGAGAAAATAAAGCTCTGGTCTTCTGCGAGGAAGAAAGTATCTCATCTTATGAGACCTGATGCGCAGAAGGTAATTTCTATCTACACAAACTATAAGTATATCCTCTTTATCTTCCGTGAGCAAAAAGTCTATTAATCTACCATCTGGGCCTAATGCCAGAGCAACACCTGGGAAGTAAAGATTTGCTTTTGTCTTTCCTACCTGATTACAAGCAACGACAAAAACACTATTGTCAAAAGCCCTGGCTGAAAGATGTCTCAACCAGCTATTAAATTTCTCTTTAGCACTGCCTCTTGGTGATGCATGAGGAGCAAATATAATATCTGCTCCCATAAGCGACATTATGGTACTAAGCTCGGGGAAATGTGTTTCATAACAAAGTTGAATCCCTATACAAAAATTATCTACAGTATATAGCTCGATTTTATTTCCAGCTACATAACATTTCTCTTCTAACGGAGAAAGATGGGTTTTTCTATATTTTCCCACAAGACCATTTCTATTCGTTATGACCTGAGTAATATATGGGGCTGTATCGTGCTGTTCATATTCTATAAATCCTGCCATAATGGTTAAACTAAATGTGCGGGAAATGTTAACAAGCTCATCAATCACATAGCTTGCAGGAAAAGGCTTTAAAAGCTCCTCTGGATTCAACACATATCCACTAACACACGCTTCCGGAAAACATACGAACTGTGCTTGCTTCTTTTTAGCTTCTGAACAGACTGTTTTTATTTTCTTTAAATTTTCTTCTATTTCACCGGGTTCACAATGAATACATGCTAAGCATAGAGTAAGCTTATCCATTTTGTTCTATATAACTTGCTACCATATCTCCTATTTCTTTCGTGCTGTATCCCATACGACCGGCTTCCAAACTTTTCAGCTTCTTGACCGTGTCTTTAATAGCGTCCATAAGAAGAGAAGCTGCTTTTTCTTCATTTAAATATTCCAGCATCATTTGAGCAGCACATATAGCAGCTAAGGGATTTATTTTTCCTTGGCCCGTATATTTTGGAGCAGAACCACCGATCGGTTCAAACATGGCTATTTTTCCGGGATTTATATTTCCACCTGCTGCTATTCCGAGCCCCCCCTGAATTATTGCTCCTATATCAGTTATTATGTCCCCAAACATATTGTTAGTAACTATTACATCAAATTGCTCGGGATTTTTGATCATCCACATACATAATGCATCCACATGCTGATAGTTAGTATTTATGTCAGGATAGTCTCTTGCTACTTCTTCAAATACTCTAAGCCAAAGGTCTGACTCATAGTTTAAAACATTTGTCTTGGCACATAGTGTTACAAGCCTTTTCTTATTTCTTTTTCTGCAATACTCAAATGCATACCTAATACATCTCTCTACTCCTCTTCTTGTGTTGATAGACTCTTGAATAGCTACTTCATAAGGAGTCCCTTTATTTAGAAATCCTCCTGCTCCTACATACATCCCTTCTGTATTTTCTCTTACCACAACAAAGTCTATATCCTCGGGACCTTTATCTTTGATTGGGGTGTATACTCCCGGCAGAAGCGTCACAGGTCTTAAGTTTATATACAAGTCCAAATCAAAACGGAGTCTTAAAAGTATCCCCCTTTCCAATATGCCAGGCTTTACTTCAGGATGCCCAATAGCACCCAGGTATATAGCATCATAATTTTCTCTAAGATCTTCTATAAGGCCGTCAGGAATAAGTGTCCCGTCTTTTAAATATCTATCTCCTCCAAGCCCCAAGTCATTAAACTGAAAATCTATGTTAAATTTTTTTGATATAGCATTTAGCACTTTTACACCTTCTTGTACTACTTCAGGACCTGTTCCATCTCCTGGAATAAGTGCTATTTTGTATGTTCTCATCTTTTTCTCCTCTCTTTTACTTTTTCTTTTTTCTGTTCTCTGGCCTAAGGGCTCTTACCATAGCCCCTGCTCTCCACATCTCTGAATTTCTCATCTGTTCGAGCTCTTTTTGTAATCTCTCTCTGTAGTCAGGAGCGCTGTTGGCTTCCAGCACTCTTTTTGCCTCCTTACCACTCCTTACACTCTCATATAGCTCCTCAAAAAGTGGTAAAACAGCATCCCTAAATCTGGGCGCCCAATCCAATGCTCCTCTTTGCGCGGTAGTACTGCAGTTGGAAAACATCCAGTCCATTCCTTTTTCTCCTACAAGCCTAATAAGACTTTGTGTTAACTCTTCCACTGTCTCATTAAATGCTTCGCTTGGAGAGTGCCCGTGTTCTCTCAAAACTCTATATTGAGCTTCCATAATACCAGCAAGACAACCCATAAGTACCCCTCTTTCTCCGGTAAGATCGCTAAATGTTTCTTTTTCAAAGGTAGTAGGGAAAAGATATCCTGAGCCTATAGCAATTCCCAAAGCAAGCACTCTCTCCCTTGCCCTGCCGGTATAATCCTGAAATATAGCATAGCTTGCATTTATACCACTTCCTTCTAAAAAGTTCTGCCTTACACTTGCTCCAGAGCCCTTAGGCGCAACCATTATAACATCTACATATTCTGGAGGGACTACGCCGGTTAGCTCTCTATAAACAATAGAAAAACCGTGAGAAAAGTAAAGTGCATCTCCCTCATGCAAGCACTCTTTTACAATGGGCCATGTGGCCATTTGTCCTGCATCAGAAAGAAGGTTCATTATGATTGTACCTAACTCTGCCGCTTCCTTTATTGGAAGGAGCGTCTTTCCAGGAATAAACCCGTCTTTTATTGCTCTTTCCCAATTTGGACTATTTTCTCTTTGGCCGATTATTACTTCAAATCCATTGTCTCTTAGATTTAAAGCCTGCGCAGGTCCCTGAACCCCGTATCCCAATATAACGATCCTTTCATTCTTTAGAACCTCTTTTGCCTTTTCTAAAGGAAACTCTTCTGCTGTTACCACCTCTTCTATAACACCGCCAAAGTCTATCTTAGCCATTAATACAAACCTCCTGTTAAAGTTTTGTGTAAATTATCACTTTTGCTTGGAGTTAGCAATTGAAAAGATTTTTTTGATTTTCAATTGAACAAAATTATACTATAAAACAGCAAAAATTAAAAAGAGGTAACAACTAATGGATATCAAATCAAAGATCCATGTGAGTATCCCTTTTGACATGCTCGCTGAATCTTATTTGGATGCCTTTATAGAAAACAGAGTAAATCCCGAAATAGCCTTTAACTCAAAGTCATTAGATGAGTATTCAAAGAAAGACTATGAATATGTTGCCAAAAGCTTGCATTCACATGGTCTTTCTGTCACACTGCATGCTCCTTACATGGATTTGTGCCCCGGATCTCCTGATCCTAAGGTAAAAGAAGTGGCAAAATTTAGATTTATTCAAGTATTGGATCTTGTGCCCATATTTAAAGCAAGTTCTGTGGTATTCCATACCGGATTTGATGAAAAGAAATACTATGAGGTCAGGAACATATGGTTGGAAAATTCTTTACAGATATGGAAGTTCATAGCTAAGGAATTAGAAAAGTTTAATTCGAGGTTGATGTTAGAAAATGTCTTTGAAAAAAGACCAGAAGATATGATTTATGTGATAAGAAAACTTAATTCATACGAAAATGTAAAATTATGTTTTGATCCAGCACATGCACATGTATTCAGTATTCTTCCCCTCAAAAGATGGGCAAAGACTTTAGCTCCATTTATTGGCGAGCTTCATTTACATAATAACTCTGGAAATTGGGACGAACATAGAGGAATTAATAATGGTCTTATAAATTTCGAGGAATTACTTGATATAATTTCGAAAGAAACAAACAAAATGCCTGTCATTACACTTGAGGTACATAATGATGAAGAATTCTGGAGTTCTTTGGAGTACTTAGAAAAGATATGGCCATGGAAGGAGGGATAGCCATGCAGCTTGAAGACACCTTAATTTCTCAATTGATAATAGAATCCTACAAGGAAAAACTCTTGGAGTATCTGCGCTTAGATGTGGCTCTTGTGGGTGCCGGCCCAGCAAACATGATAGCAGGTTATTACTTAGGAAAGGCGGGAGTAAAAGCTGCAATATTTGAGGCAAAGCTTGCACCTGGTGGTGGAATGTGGGGGGGTGGAATGATGTTTAACGAGATAGTTGTTCAGGAAGATGCGCTTTCCATAGTAGAAGAAATAGGGATAAACTACAGATCAAAAAAACCGGGTTATTACACTATGGACAGTATAGAAGCTACAGCCACTGTAATATCTAAGTGCGTGAAAAGTGGCACCCCGATATTTAATCTGATAAAAGTTACGGATGTGCTTTTCAGAGAAGAAAAAGATTCTCCTGTAGTATCAGGGCTTGTTATAAATTGGTCTCCAGTGGAAAAATTGGAATTGCATGTAGATCCTATAGGAATAGAAGCAAAATTCGTTGTGGATGGAACAGGACATCCTGCAGAAATATGCCATATTGTAAGAAGAAAGCTTGGGGTTAGATTAAACACGAAAACAGGAGATATTATGGGAGAAATGCCCCTTTGGGCAGACAAAGGAGAGGAGTTTACAGTCGAAAACACAAAGGAAGTGTTTCCTGGATTGTATGTAGCAGGAATGGCAGCAAATAACACATTTGGAGGCCCAAGAATGGGGCCTATATTTGGAGGAATGCTTAAGTCTGGGAAAAAAGTGGCTACATTAATCTTGGAAAGATTAAACCGATGAATAAAGACGAGCTAAAAAGAAGACTTCAAGAATCAAAGCTTTACTGTTTTTCTCCTGGAAGTCTGTGTGGAAACAGAGATCCACTTGAGATTGTGGAAAAGGAGCTGAAAGGTGGAGCAGATGTAATTCAGCTTAGAGAAAAACACAGACCAAAAAAGGAGATAATCGAGATAGGATTTTACATAAAAGCGCTCACATCAAAGTACAACGCACTTTTCATTGTAAATGATGACTTAGATGTTGCGCTTATATTGGATGCAGACGGACTTCATTTAGGACAAGAAGATATACCTATAGAGTATGCCCGTTCTTTTATGAAAGACAAACTTATCGGAATATCCACTCATTCCCTGGAACAAGCAAAAGACGCTATAAAAAGAGGAGCCGATTACATAGGCTTTGGCCCGATATTTGAAACATCTACCAAAGAAAAAAAAGAAAAAGTGGTTGGTTTGGAAGCGCTTAGGAAACTGTCCAGCTTTTGCCCTATTCCATATGTTGCTATAGGAGGAATAGGACTTAACAATATAAATACAGTATTAAGCTACGGCTGTAAAAGGGTCGCGATTATCTCGGACATAATAAACTCCCCGGACATAGAAAAAAGATGCAAGCAGATAAAAGAGATTCTGTCTCAAAAGGAATAGCTGCTCAGCAGTTAACTTTTAAAAGGATCATACTCTTTTTCTTTTAATTTTGCATGAGCTGCTGCAAGTCTGGCTATAGGAACCCGTGGAGGAGAACAGGACACATAGTCTAATCCGATATAATGGCAAAATCTTATGGAGTAAGGATCTCCTCCATGCTCTCCGCATATTCCGATCTTTATGTCAGGCCTTGTCTTTCTGGCCCATTCCACTGTAATCATCATAAGTCTACCCACACCTTTTACATCAAGAACCTCAAATGGGTTGTGCTGGAGTATACCTTTTTCATTGTAAAGAGGTAAAAATTTATTTTCTGCATCCTCTCTTGAAAAGGAAAATGTTGCTTGGGTAAGATCATTGGTACCAAATGACATAAATTCTGCGAGTTCAGCAATCCTACCAGCCCTCATACAAGCCCTTACCACCTCGATCATAGTGCCAAATTTAAAAGGAACTTTTATTCCATACTTTTTCTCTACATCTTTACGCACTTCTTCTACATATCCATACACCCATTTTAATTCCTGTAAAGTGCAGACCTGAGGCACAAGTATCTCTGGATTTACCGGAAGCCCTTCTTTCATTATTTCAGCAGCAGCCTCTAATATTGCTCTTATTTGAGTTTTGTATATCTCTGGATATGTAA
>CAYMUI010000018.1:0-2127 GCA_964393645.1 uncultured Desulfobacterales bacterium
CATAAGGGCGTTTTTACTTAAAAATGAAGAAAAAGTACTGGATACTACTGATAACAGGTTGTGTTTTAGCATTATATTATCCTCTAAATTTTGCCTCTTTTAATTCTCTGGATGACTATGATGTGATAGAAAGAATTCTTAACTCTAAGTTTAGCAAAGGGATATTTTTCCCCCACTGCCGGCCATACTATTATAGGCCTATTTTATATTCCACTTTTTACATAGACAGATACTTTCACTTCTGTGATTCATCTATTATGCACCTGGAAAATATTATTTTTCATCTCTTAAACAGTTTGATGGTTTACTACATCTCTTTGCAATTGTTGAAAAATGTTACACTTGCAGGAATTTCCGCGCTTTTATTTGCAATCCATCCAATAAACACTGAAGCAGTAAACTGGATCTCTGCAAGAACAGATCTAATGGCAGGTTTTTTTAGTTTTCTGGCATTGATGCTTTTGCTCAGGTATCCAAATTACTTAGGGATCCTGTTTTCTGGAATCTCTTCACTTGCAGGTCTTTTGTGTAAAGAATCTGCTGCTGGCTTTTTTCCTTTTTCACTTATGCTTGTGTTTTATTTTCTTAGAAAAGAATTCTCATATAAGAAAAAGCTTTTTTTTCTGTTCATCTTGTTTTCTGTTGCTATAAGCTACTTAATGATGCGTTATCCAGAGTTAAGACTCTGGACTCATCATAAAATTAGCGCCGTGTCAATTGAAAAGCTCCTTCCAGAAGGAGGAAAGAAACAGGAAACAATTTCAGTTTCAGGCCCCCTGCTTTATCAGGTTGGAGTGTTTTTTAAGGTTATTGGCTTTTATTTTAAAAAGCTTTTTGTCCCGTGGCCTTTAAACTTTGCCATCGTAAAGATTAATGGCAGGTTTTATCTGTTTTTTGGAATAGTTGTGATGCTGGCCATCGTCTATGCAGCAAAAAAAGAAAAGATTTCTGGAATCTCATTTTTCTGGGCGCTTTGTTTTATGATTCCTGCTGTATTTGTTCCTTTAAGGAGACTTGCGTGGACCCCTCTTGCAGAAAGGTACATTTATATTTCATCCTTTGGTATGGCACTGTTTACTGCAAATGCTGTTAAGATGTTCGGCAATGCCAGTTATAAAAGATACATTCATTTGGGTTTAGCAGGATATATGCTTCTTTTTTGCCTATCAACTGCCTACAGAAATTACATATGGCAGGACAACTATAGACTTTACTCAGATACCGTAAGAAAATCTCCTGACTTTGGGCCAGCACACAACGAGCTTGCTATAGCATTGCTGAAAAAAGGTAGAATAGAAGAGGCAAAAAAGGAGTTTGAGATTGCTGCTTCTTTAACAAAAGGTTACGCTTTGAATCCTATAGCAAAAGTAAATAGACTTCTTTTGGAACAGGAAAATTTCAAGCCAGATGAAGTCTTAAAAAGATACGACAGGCTGATAAAAGAGGCTGACAATTCCGTAAAACCGATCTTATTACATCATGCTCTTAGATACATTAATGACCTGTTTCTAAATGATAAAATACCTCGGTCAGAGAGCAAAAAGTTTTACAAAAAAGAGATAGAATATTTTAAAATGCTTTCTAAGTTTCAAGAAAAAGCCTTCTGTAACTATAAGATAGGCCAGCTTTATTTAGCAATGGGAAACAAAAAAGAAGCAATTGTGTATTTTAAAAAAGCATGTAAGTTGGCAGGGAAAAAAGCTTTTTTTAAACAAGCAGCATGTAAGCTTGCTAAAAGAATAGAAGGTCAAAGATGAGAAATATAGCTATATTTTCTTATTTCACTTTAAAGTCTCTCGTAAAAGATAGAGTGTTTTTTGTCATAATTGCCTTGTGGGTCTTGTTTTTATGTGTGCCGGTTTTTAGTTCCTTTTCCATGAGACAGTGTCAGGAAGTAGGAATAAGTATGTGTCTCAGCATTAACTCTTTTATACTGCTTCTTCTCAGTATATTTTCAGGCATATCTACGGTATGGAGGGATTTAGAAAAAAGATCTGTTTACACACTTCTTTCCTACCCTGTCTCAAGGTCTCACTATTTGCTTGGAAGATTTCTGGGTTGCGTTATACTGCTGTTTATAATGAGTGGAATAAACTTCCTTATATCCGTTCCCGTAATAAAGATATG
>CAYMUI010000019.1:0-16776 GCA_964393645.1 uncultured Desulfobacterales bacterium
ACTACTTAGTTGTGGTGGTGACAAATCAGTCCGGTCCTGCGAGAGGATACTTTCCTATTGAGCTTGTGCATGAAGTAAACAGACACATGCAGAGGCTTTTAAAAAATGAAGGTGCAAATGTAGATGCTATATACTTCTGCCCACATCTTCCAGAGGATGGATGCAACTGCAGAAAGCCAAAAACAGGGATGATAGAGATGGCGTGCAGAGACATGGAAATAGACCTTTCCCGATCATATGTAGTAGGAGACATGTGCGACGACATAGAGCTTGCAAAAAATGCTGGAATAAAGGGAATCATGGTAAAAACCGGGTATGGACTGGGAGAAATAGAATACCGGCTACCGAAAAAGAACATAAAGCCCGATTACATTGCAGATGACCTTTTTTCTGCCGTAACCTGGATATTAGAGAATGATAAGAGGAGATGAACGCATACTAATAATCAAACTTAGCTCCATTGGGGATGTGGTACACACCATCCCCCTCGTAGAAGTTTTAAAAAACAACTTTCCCGGGCTCAGGATAGACTGGTGTGTAGATGAAGAGATCTGCTCTCTGATAAGCTGTTACAATAAGTTGAACAGGGTAATTCCTTGCAAAAGAAATAAGTGGAAAAAAAGCCTCCTTAAACCTCGCACATGGGCTAACATGTTAAGAGAGGTTCGTTTCTTTGTTAAAGAGCTGAGAGAGTCTGAGTATGACATCGTCCTTGATATTCAGGGACTTTTTAAAAGCGGGATACTTGCTGGTATATGCAGGGCAGAAAGAAAGATTGGCTGCGATGGAGCAAGAGAATACGGGTGGATATTTGTAAAGGAAACGGTTCCGGTAAACTATGAGCAACACGCAATAGACAGGTATCTTCAAGTAGCTAAGTACTTAGGCTGCGATCAGCTTAGTTGGAGATGGCCGTATTGTTGTGCAACTGAATCGGAAAGAAACAGAGTGGACAAATTGCTTTTGAGTTTAAATCAAAAAGGTCTCCCAATGGTAGCCATAAATCCGTATTCCAGGTGGAAGACGAAGCTTTGGCCAATGGAAAGGTTTTCACAACTTGCCCGAGAGCTCGTAAAAAAAGAGATATTACCTTTATTCACTGGAGCAGTACAGCAGAGAGGTCTTATAGACAGAATAGGATGTGGGATAAATCTTGCTGGCATGTTAAACCTAAGAGAACTGAGCTACCTCTATTCACGGGTAAATGCTGTTATAAGTGTAGATACAGGGCCAATGCACATAGCTGTCATGTCAGGTGCCAAGGTGCTTGCTCTCTTTGGCCCAACTGATCCAAAAAGAACCGGTCCTTATGGAGACAAGCATGTGGTTTTGAGAGCAGAACTTCCGTGTAGCCCGTGTTTTAAAAGAGAATGTGAGGCAGTAAAGTGCATGGAGGCTATAAGCGTAAACGAAGTGATAAACCGGCTGGAGGAAATGATATGAAAGCAAAGGTAATTATCTTTTTTTTGTGTGCTATACTATTTACAAACACAATAGCGCTGAGCAAAAGCCTTAATAACAGTTCGGAGGTAAAAAGTATGAATGAAAACACCACCTATCTTACAAAGGAACAGGGAGAATTTTTGCTTAAAGTAGCCAGAGAAGCCATAAGACAGGAGCTTTTTGAAGGAAGACTAAAAAGGGTTCCTTTAGAAGGTCTTCCAGATGTGTTTAAAAAGCCAGGAGCAGCATTTGTGACACTCACAAAAAACGGTCAGCTAAGAGGCTGCATAGGTCACATCATACCAAAGGAGCCTCTTATAAGAAGTGTGGAAGACAATGCAATAGCTGCAGCATTTGAGGATCCGAGATTTTTCCCGCTCAGAAAGGACGAATTTGATGACATAAAAATAGAGGTAAGCGTTCTTACTGAACCAAAGCCTTTAAAATACAAAGATGCAAACGACCTTCTAAAAAAGCTTAGACCAGGAATAGACGGGGTAATAATAAAAAAAGGCTTCTATACCGCCACATTTCTTCCTCAGGTGTGGGAACAATTGCCTGACAAAGAGGTCTTCTTGAGTCACCTGTGCATGAAAGCAGGTCTTCCGTCTGACGAGTGGAAAAAAGGGGACTTAGAGGTCTTCACATATCAGGTTCAAGCGTTTGAGGAGGAGTAAGCTAACATATAGCCTCGTTGTTGCCTCTATTGTAGGGGTTGGCATATCTTCTATTGCCAACCAGATATTAATAATAAGAGAATTCTTAAGCCAGTTTCACGGAAACGAACTCACCATATCTGTCGTTGTATTTTGCTGGCTGACACTCGGGGGCATAGGAAGTCTCTGCTGCAAGCCTTTTAAAGGCTCTATTGTGGGTTATTCTGCTGTCCTGTTTTTTGCGTCCGTCTTTCCCATTGTACAGATCTTAGTAATAAGAGCCGTAAAAGACATGTTTTTCGTGCACGGAGCATCTGTTGGTTTTTACCCGACATTGGGATATGTGTTTATTACTACCTCTCTTTACTGCTTTACAATCGGTTTCATACTTCCCTACTCTCAGAAGACACTGAAAAAACTCGGGTTTAACTTCGACACAGGAATCCTGTATGTAACGGACAACATAGGAGACATACTGGGTGGATTAGTAACGAGCTTCGTTCTGATATATGTGTTTAAGCCATTTTCAATTATCGGGATAACCTCCTCTGCCGCCCTGCTTATCAGCCTTTACCTGACCTGGACAAACAAGGGCTGGAAAGCATGTCTTCCTTTTATGCTTATTGGAACGGGTTTCTTTTTTGTCTGTCTTAACAAAACTATTGAAGTAAAAAGCCTGTCTCTGCATTACGGAAATGTTGTTAAGTACTTAGAATCCCCGTATGGAAGAATTGTGGTTACAAAGGAGCAGGATCAGTTTACTGTGTGGGAGTCTGATACGCCTTTTTACTTTCAAAGGGACATCATAAAAGCAGAAGAAAAAGTACATTATGCACTGTGCCAGCTCAAGCATGTAAAAAAGGTCTTACTTGTATCTGGTGGGCTTGGAATGACCATAAAAGAGCTAAAAAAGTACCGTCCAGAGCGTATAGACTATGTGGAACTGGACCCCTGCGTAACAAAAGTGGCCGTAGAGCTAAGACTCATCCCCAAATGTAAGAACCTAAGGATCATAAATACAGACGCAAGAAAATTCATCAAAGATACTAAAAGTAAATACAGTGCGATCGTCATAGACCTTCCCGATCCTGACACATTTCAGATAAACCGTTTTTTTACGAGGGAGTTTTTTCTTCTTGTTAAATCTCGCCTGACAAAGGACGGGATTGTACTGATAAGCACAAGATATTCGCCCAACTACATGGGAAAAGTAAGGAGAAAAAAGGTTTCGATACTGTACAACACTCTCCTTTCGTGCTTCAGGTATGTAGAGCCTATTCCTGGAAGTGAACTCTACTTTATCGCCGGAAACAGACCGATCTACAGAGACATTCCAAAAAGGCTTAAGACACTTCACATAAAAACCGTATATGCAGAACCCTACTTTTATGGAAATGTTACTCCGGACAGGATTGCTTATTTGAAGAAGGTAATTCTTTCAGACAAAAGAGTTAATACAGATCTTACGCCCGTTCTTGTTAGCGTCGCTATCCAAGAGTGGTTTGAAAAATTTCATACAAAACCTGTTTATTTTTTTGCCATTCTTTTCGCAGGCTGTCTCGTCTATCTGATGTTTATTAAAAAAGAAGAATACCTGCTTTTTTCCACCGGGCTTTCCCTTATGGGAGTTGAAATGCTCGTCATATTCTTGTTTCAGATCTGCTACGGATATGTTTACCTTAAAGTAGGAACCATTATCAGTTTGTTTCTATTAGGTCTTCTTCCGGGCGCCTTTTTTGGTATAAAAAGCAAAGGATATTCAAAAAAATGGTTGATCCTTTCAGAGGTGGGCATACTAAGTATGCTCGGGATATGCCTTTTTGGTATCTTCTTTTTAAATCGGATTCCCAAGTGGCTCTTCTTTCTTTACCCTTTCCTTTTTTCTCTCTTATGTGGTCTCCAATTCCCCATGGTGGCAGAGATAATAGGAGAGGAACACAGTCCTGCCTCAAAACTGTTTGCTGCAGATCTCATAGGCGCATCTTTCGGCACAATACTTGTAAGCACACTTGTTCCTTTTTGTGGAGTTATATCTGCTGTATTGGGATTAGTCCTTTTTAAGATAGCAAGTGCCGTGATCATGTTAAAATCCCTTGAAGGAAATCTGTAAAACTTATAATCTTGGAGATAAGGTAACCGAGCATCAGGGCTACTCAAATGAAGCTTACGAGAAAAGAATTTTTAAAAAGCTTAGGTTGTACGATAGCCTCTCTGTTTCTCCCTGTAGATGCAAAGGCGATATTTTGGAACAAAGAGACGAAAAGGGCAAAATGTAACAAAAGCGTAAAGGGTCACATATTTGAAGGAGACGCCCCAAAGAAGCTGTGGAAATATTCAAAAGAAGCATACCACTACATAAAAGCAGATGATACTGTACAGTGTCTTACCTGTCCTCACGAATGCAAGCTTTCTCCTGGAGATAGAAGCATATGCAGGTCAAAGATAAATTACAACGGAAGGCTTTACAGCATTGCATACGGAAATCCATGTGCTGCTCATGTGGACCCCATAGAAAAAAAACCTCTTTTCCATTTCCATCCGAGAAGCTGGATATTTTCCGTAGCAGAAGCAGGGTGTAATTTCAGATGTCTTAATTGCCAGAACTGGGAAATATCTCAAAAAAGACCGGAAGATGTGGAATACATGGAACTTTTTCCGGATCAGGCGGTCTCTTACGCAAAAAGCCTCGGTGTTAAATCCATAGCTTACACTTACTCGGAACCTGTTTCTTATTATGAATACATGTACGATACGGCAAGGCTTGCTAAGGAAAAAGGGATAATGAATGTTATGGTATCTAACGGTTTTATAAACAAGGAACCATTACTGAAGCTCTGTAAGTACTTGGATGCAGCAAGTGTTAATCTGAAGTCCTTTAGCGACAAGCTGTATCAATGCCTAAACGGAGGGAAACTCGAACCCGTGTTAAACACATTCAAGACCTTAAAAGAGCAGGGGATATGGTTTGAGATAGTAAACCTGGTGGTTCCAACCTACACGGACGACCCAGAAATGGTAAAGAGGATGTGCGGATGGATCTTAAAGGAGCTCGGTCCTGACTATCCACTTCATTTCTTAAGATTTTTTCCTCAGTATAAGCTTCAGATGTTGCCTCCTACTCCTGTGTCCGTGCTGGAGGAGTTTAGAAAGATTGCCATATCAGAGGGTATACACTATGTGTACATCGGAAATGTGCCGGGGCATTCTGCAACCAATACCTACTGTCACAGTTGTGGAAAGCTACTTATAAAAAGAGAAGGCTATTACATTCCTGAGATAAATATCGTAAACGGAAAGTGTAAGTTTTGTGGAACCTCTATTCCGGGAAGATGGAGCAGTTGAGGTTATCTTTTTATCATTTGAAACTTTATCTTCTCCACTGCGTCTCTTTCCAACATCCTGTTGAGTTTCTGAATGATTTCCTTTTCTCTGTATCTTAACTCTTGCAACCAGATAGAAGAAGAAACCCACACTGTAAGCACCTTGTTTCTTATAGCCACAGGCTGGGTGTACCGGGCTGTATGCTCTCCCACGACACTTTTCCACAGCTTCCATATCTGCCCATCTTCTAAGTCAAAAGGAAGGACCTCATTTATCTGAATCAGAAGCTCTTTTATAGAAGTGAAAAAACCGTCCCGTCTCATTACTTCTCACCAGAACTCAACACTGCTACAAAAGCACTCTGGGGAATGTTCACAGAGCCTATCATTTTCATCCTTTTCTTCCCTTTTTTCTGCTTCTCAAGTAGTTTTCTCTTTCTGGTCACATCTCCTCCGTAGCACTTTGCCGTGACATCTTTTCTGTAAGGAGGAATCGTGGTTCTTGCAATTATGGTTCCACCTATTGCTCCCTGAATAGCGATCTTAAACAGATGTCTGGGGATCTCCTCTTTTAGCTTATTACAGATAACGAGAGCCTTTTGTCTCGCCTTGCTTCTGTGCACAATCTGAGACAGGGCGTCCACTTTTTTGCCGTTTACGAGGATGTCCAGTTTTACGAGATCACTTTCTCTGTAGTCGGCTATCTCGTAATCAAAAGAGCCGTATCCACGAGTAATGCTTTTTAGCTTGTCGTAAAAATCATACAGAATTTCTGCCAATGGAAGATCTGCTTTCACTTCGACCCTGCCTCTGGATATGTAATCAAACCTTACATTTTCACCCCTTCTTTCACGGCAGAGATCCATTACGGGCCCGATATACTTGTCTGGAATTATGATAGATGCCTTTATGTAAGGTTCAAAGGACTTTTGTATCTTTGAAGGATCAGGATAACTTACGGGATTATCTATTACGACCTCTTCCCCGTTTTTTAACAGAAACTTGTACTGAACAGAAGGAGGGGTCATGATTATAGAAAGTCCGTATTCCCTTTCAAGTCTTTCTTGCACGATCTCTAAGTGAAGCAATCCCAAAAATCCGCATCTGAATCCCATCCCCAGTGCAGGAGACGAATCCTTCTGAAACACTATGGCAGCATCATTGAGTCTGTACTTCTCAAGGGCATCAGCAAGCTCGTTGTAATCCTCTGAAGAGATGGGATAAATGGACGAAAATACCACAGGTTTCACCTCTCTGAAGCCGGGCAATGGTTCTGGTGCGGGTCTGTCAGCATGAGTAATGGTATCTCCTATTCTCGTATCTCTTACCGATTTTATTCCAGCGATGATATAACCTACTTCTCCTGCAGAAAGAGAATCTTTCCTCTGCCTTTCTAATCTGAATATCCCGACTTCTTCCACCTTATACTCTGCTCCGTTAGACATAAGACGGATGGTGTCCCCTGGCTTTATCCGTCCGGAAAACACTCTACAGCTTACTATCACCCCCCTGTAGGGATCATACTGTGCGTCAAATATAAGGGCTCTTAGAGGATCATCAGGGCTTCCTGATGGCGGAGGAATGTACTTTACTATTGCTTCAAAGACATCCTCTATTCCTATACCCTCTTTTGCCGAACAAAGTATTGCCATATCAGGATCAAGTCCGAGCTCTTCTTTTATCTGCTCTTTTACGCGTTCGATGTCAGCAGAAGGAAGGTCTATCTTGTTTATAACAGGCACTATTTCTAAGTCGTGTTCCACTGCTGCATACATATTTGCAACGGTTTGTGCCTGAACTCCCTGAGATGCATCTATCACCAGCAAGACCCCTTCACATGAGGCAAGGGCTCTTGAGACCTCATATGAAAAATCAGCGTGTCCCGGCGTATCTATAAGGTTCAGCTCGTACTCCTTTCCATCCTTTGCCTTATAAGGAAGGGTAACGGCTTGGCTTTTTATGGTTATTCCTCTTTCCCTTTCAATATCCATGTTGTCTAATATCTGCTCCACCCGGTCGCGCTCGTTCACAAGCCCCGCCCTTTCTATCAGTCTGTCAGCAAGAGTGGATTTTCCGTGATCTATGTGTGCAATAATACTAAAATTCCTTATTTCTGGCATATCTCGACTCAATCTGAAGATTCAAAGAATACTTTATAGGACTTGTAAGTCATGTAAAGATCTCCCTTGTGGGAGATCTCAAAAGGAGAATGCATAGAAAGTATAGCTGGACCACAATCCACTACTTCGATGCCATAGCGAGCAATAAACTTTGCCACAGTACCTCCTCCACCTTCATCTACTTTGCCCAGCTCTCCTGTTTGCCATATGATTTTGTTTTCGTTAAAAAGCCTCCTTATCCAGCCTATGTACTCTGCATCCGCATCATTTGCTTCATACTTTCCCCTGTGCCCTGTAAACTTGGTAACGCACACTCCATATCCAAGCCTTGCAGCGTTTTGTTTCTCGTGTAAGTCCTCATAATCTGGATCGAGTGCTCCGTTCACATCCGCAGAAAGTGCTTTGGATCTCGAAAGCATATCGTATATGTCGTCAACTGAGATCTGCTTTCCCATATCTTTAATTATACCAGATAAAAAAAGTTCTAAAAGCTTTGCCTTAGCTCCTGTTGCACCATCACTTCCTATCTCTTCCTTATCCACAAAAAGTGCTACAGCGGTTTTGTGATTCTGAACGCAGTCTGAAATGGCCTTGAGTGCAGAAAATGCACATATTCTATCATCCTGACCATACGCACCAACAAGCGATCTGTCAAAGCCCACATCCCTTGCTTTTCCAGCGGGCACAACTTCAAGTTCAGCACTAATAAGATCTTCTTCCACGATCCCGTAGTCTTCGTGAAGTTTCTTAAGTACTGCGAGCTTAAATCTGTTCTCTGTCTTTTTATCTCCAAAGGGAAGAGCCCCGATAAGCACATTCATCTTTTCTGCCTCTATTGCCTCGGCAAGCTTTTTCTCATACTGCTCTTTTTTTGCGAGATGGGGAAGAAGATCCAATACAGTAAAGACAGGCTCATCTTCATCTTCTCCGATTTTTATGTCCACAACACTTCCGTCTGCCTTTATTATTCTTCCGTGTATCGCAAGAGGTCTTGCAAGCCACTGATACTTTTTTATTCCTCCATAGTAGTGGGTTTTGAGAAAGCTCATGTCCCATTTTTCATATACGGGTCTCTGTTTTAGATCCAGTCTTGGTGCATCTATGTGAGCCACTATGAGTCTTATTCCTGAAAGGACATCCTCCTTTCCCGGTCTTGCAAGAGCTATAACCTTGTTCCTAAATGTCTTTATTACGGGAATTCCGACTTTTTTCGCATACGCTTCAATAAAAGAAACCGCCTCCCTTTCTGTCTTCGAATGATTCAGGAAGTTTTTGTATTCTTCTGCCAAAGAAAACGCTCTTTTCTTCTCTTCCTCATCTATTTCATCCCATACATGCCTTGGTTCGTAAAAAAGCTGCTCCTTTAGTTTTTGAACCTCTTGTTCCATGTTAGATCCCCCATGTATTGTTGTCTTTTTTTTCCAGTTCAATGAGATCGTCTCTGCGCATGTAGTTAAGTTCGATCCTGTTGAAAACTATCTCGTTCAAAATCCAACTGATTATACTTATCACTATTGATCCAAAAACAGCAGACCAAAAGCCTGAAACCACAAAACCTTTTATCACTCCTGAAACCATCATCAGGATCACGGCGTTTATGACGAAGGTAAAAAGACCGAGAGTGAGAATATTTACAGGCAGTGTGAGAAGCAATAACACGGGTTTTAAAAAGATGTTTAATATCCCGAGGATTGCTGCTGCAAAAAAGGCACTAAAAAATCCGCTTACCTTTATTCCATCTATCAAGTAGGATGCCACCATGATCGAAACGGTAAGAATAAGCCACTTTGTCATAAGCCATTTCATTTTTCAAACCCAAGTCAATGCTATACTATTATTGAGACCACTTCAACTTATTCCCTCAGATTTTTTAAAAACTCTCTTACACCCTCTATCCCGTCCTTTTCCAAAACTCGTAAGGTCTGAGTTCCTATAACTGCTATTTCTACCCGACCTTTTAGGAAGTCTATGTCTTTTTTTTCTTTTACCCCAAAACCTAAGGCAAGCGGCAGCTTAGTAGCCCTTCTGCATCTGGAAAGATAGTCTGCCAGTTGTTCAGAAAAGTCCGTCTTCGCACCTGTAACCCCTTTTCTCGCCACACAGTACACAAATCCGCTTCCAAAGTTGGAAATATAACGCATCCTTTCCTCAGAAGTTGTCGGAGAAAATAAAACAACAGGACAAAGCCCCCACTGTTTCATCAGTGAAAAATACTGCTGCCCTTCTTCTGGAGGAAGATCAGCAATAATAGCGCCTTTGAGAGACTTTTTCTTTAAGGTCTTTACAAATTCCTCTATCCCGTGTTTGTAAACAATGTTGTAGTAACTCATAATTAGAAAAGGGATTTCAAAGCTGTTGGCGATTTCTCCTGCAAGCTCTAAACAACCCTGTACAGTAACCCCGTTTTTTAATGCTTCCTGATTTGCCTTTAGAATCACGGGACCGTCAGCAATTGGCTCTGAAAATGGAATCTGCAGTTCTACAAGGTCAACCCCTGCATCTACCATTGCTTCTACCAACTGAAAGCTCTCTTCATAAGAAGGATAACCCACTACTATGTGAGTCATTATGAGGATGTGCTTCTGTCTTTTCTTCTCCCATATGTAGTGTTCAAGATCTTGCATATTCCTCGGCCTTCCTTTTTATGTAATCCATCCATCCAGGGTCTCTCATTGCATCGGCAATGGTAAATATGTCTTTGTCTCCCCTTCCTGACATGTTTATTAGGACAACACTGTCTTTTGGTAGCTGATCCATCTCTTTGAAGGCTTGGGCAAAGGCATGGGATGACTCAAGGGCAGGGATCAGCCCTTCTTTTTTAACAACCAGACGAAATGCCTCTAACACCTCCTTGTCAGTAACTGCTTCAAACCTGACCCTTCCTTTTTCCTTCAGATCTGCCAGAATCGGAGAAACCCCTACATAATCGAGACCTGCTGCAACACTGTAAGTATGCTTCATTTGTCCTTCTTCTGTTTGGAGGAAGTAGCTTTTGTATCCGTGCGCAATCCCAACGGACGCATCCTTTGAAGCAAGTCTTGAGGCATGCATCCCTGTATCAAGCCCCTTTCCACCTGCCTCTACCCCTACAAGCTCTACCGGATCACTCAGAAACGCACTAAATATGCCGGTTGCGTTGGATCCGCCTCCAACGCAAGCGTAAACATGAGTGGGAAGCCTGCCCTCTCTTTCCAGTATCTGTTTCTTTGCCTCTATTCCTATGATCGACTGAAAATACGCCACCATCTCGGGAAAAGGATGAGGTCCACACACTGTACCGAGTACATAGTGGGTGGTATCCATGTTGGTTACCCAATCTCTAAGTGCTTCGTTTATTGCGTCCTTAAGTATTCTTGCTCCATCTTTTACAGGTACAACCTTTGCCCCAAGCTGTTCCATCCAGAACACATTAGGACGCTGTCTCTCTACATCCACTTCGCCCATGTATATCGTGCATTCAAAACCAAACCTTGCAGCCATCGTGGCGGTAGCAACTCCGTGTTGACCAGCTCCTGTCTCTGCTATTACCCTTTTCTTGCCCATCTTTTTTGTCAAAAGTCCCTGTCCTATAACATTATTCAGCTTGTGTGCTCCTGTATGGTTCAGATCCTCTCTTTTTATGTATATGCTTTTTCCAAAATACCTGCTCAAATTGTAAGCAAATGTGAGAGGGGTGGGTCTACAGGAATATTCAGAAAGTATCTTTTCGTACTCCTGCCAAAAAGAAGGGTCTTTTTTTGCATCTTCAAATGCATCTGCGAGTTCTGACAAGGTTGCCACAAGAACTTCAGGAACAAATGCGCCCCCAAATCTTCCGTAATACTTTGTCTTAAGCATGGATACCTTCTCCCAAACACCTTGAAATCTCTTCTTCTGACACCACGCCTTTTCTTATGATCTTAAAAGGCTTCTCTGTCACATCCACCACCGTGGTAGCAAGTTCGGAGTAAACCACGCCCGCATCTAAAATCAGGTCAACCCCGTGGAGTTGATCCATTACCTCTTGGGCGGTTTTACACGGAAGACTACCAGATATGTTTGCACTCGTGCCAGTAATTGGCACGCCAGAAAGTATGGAAAGCTGTCTCGCTGTGTAGTTTCCTGAAAGCCTCACCCCTATCTTTCCGGTAGAGGAGTGGAGAGCCGGAATTACATCTTCTTTTGCCCAGAATATTATCGTAAGAGGCCCCGGCCAAAACTTTCTGATAAGCCTGAGAGCAGACTCTGGCACCTCTTTCACTACGGAAGAAAGCATCTCTTCATTTCCTATAATAAGAAGGATAGGCATGTGCTCTGCTCTTTTTTTTATCTGAAACACCTTTTTTACGGCTCGTTCATTTGTGGCATCTGCTCCTATACCATAAAAGGTCTCTGTGGGATATACCACAACTCCCCCTTTTTTTATTACTTCTGCTGCCTTTTTTAGCGCCCTTTCTCCAATCTTAAGCACTTCCGGTTTCAACGCTGTAGCCCTTCTTCATTTCTTCTCTGTACGCTTTGACCTTTTCTGCTATCTCCGGATACTTTATAGAAAGGATCTGAGCAGCCAACACCGCCGCGTTCTTCGCCCCTCCTTTTCCCACAGACACTGTTGCCACGGGAATCCCCGGCGGCATCTGAACCGTGGACAAAAGGGCGTCTATACCGAGCAGAGGAGAAGAATCCACGGGAACGCCGATTACAGGCACGGTTGTGTGGCTTGCTATAAAGCCGGCCAGATGTGCAGCCCATCCTGCCATGGCAATGATTACTTCTATCCCTCTCTCTTTTGCCCTTTCTGCATATTCTCTTGCAAGTTCAGGAGTTCTGTGAGCAGATATGATTTTAAGCTCGTAAGGAATCTCAAATTTGTCCAAAATCTCTGTACAGGAAGAGGCTACCTGTTGATCAGACTTACTTCCGATTACGACTCCCACGAGTGTCTTCATCTTGATACTCCTTTATTTTTGCTATTAACGGATAAACAACCATACCAGAAAGCCAAGCAATGTCTTCTGCAGACAGGATCTTGTTTATTCCTCTGTCAAAAAGTATGCTTCCCTCTGGAGGAAACTCATCGTCTCCTTTCCACAAGATTAGAAGCACAGGAACATAAGGCAGTGCCTTAATAAGAACAGAAAAATCTCCCTCGTCATGTTCAACTGCATTAAAGAGGTCCTTGGCCACTTTTGGTAAAAGCTCTGGCTTCTCCCCAAAGACCCTCAGCATCGGAATCTTTGCTCTTCTTTCAAATGCGTCCATGTAAAATCTTCCATCGGGAAGATCCTTGTAAGATATCCATTCACCAACAATCTCTGCACCGTTAAGACACCCTCTCATGTAGTGAAGCAAAAGTACCTGTTCTTGAATAGGAAGTTCTTTCTTCTCATCCTTATAAGACATCCTTAAATCAGGCCATGTAATATGCACCTTTCTGTTTAAAAAAACAAGCTCCAAGCTGATATTTTCGGCAGAACTTCCATCAAAGTGGGCGCCACACATAGAGGCTATGCGCTTGGGATTTTTTGGAATGAGCTCTTTCTTAGCGAGCTGTGCGGCATTTTTGTAATCTTCTATTCTGGCCATTTCACTTCTCCTTTAGATTAAGGATGTGGGCTATCTTTTCAGCAACTTCCTTTATAAACTCCGAATACCGATCTTTTCCCGTTTTAGGGGAGATCTTTAAAGGTTGATTTTTAAGCTCTTCTTTTGGTCTTACCTCAAATTCAGGGGGGAAGGAGTCTTCGAAATACATCTGCTGAAAAGAGATGAACTTGAGCATGTGAGCCGTGGAATTTAATATTACCGTGTCTGAATCGGATACATATCCTTTTTCTTTTGCTCTTACAAGTCCCGCAAGAGATTCTCCTCCTTGAGTACATACGATATTTCCGTTTCTGTTGGCAGTAATCATGCAATCCATTATTTCCTGTTCTTTTACCTGAACCACATAAAACCTTCTTCTACCAGCCAAGGAATCATACTCTTTTACCAGCTCTATAACTCTTGGCATAGAAACAGGATCTCCTATCATTGCTGCCTGAGCCACACTTGGTCTTACTTTTACCGGCACGAATCTTCTCTTCTCCTCCTGCTGCTCATAGTATCTGAATACAGGATCAGCATGTTCTGATTGAACTCCTATTATCTTTGGAAGATCTTTGATAATGCCTGCCTTGTAAAACTTTAAAAACCCGCTCATAATAGCTGTGATGTTTCCTGCGTTTCCTATTGGCACAACCACGGCTTTGTTCTCCATATCGTAGTCGAAACTTTGAGCTACTTCAAATGAAAAGGACTCCTGTCCGAGTATTCTCCAGCTGTTCTTAGAGTTAAGAAGTGCAACATTGTACTTCTCTGACAGATACTCCACCACCTTCATGCAATCGTCAAAGACACCCGGCACCTCTATCACAACCGAGCCGTGTCCTAAGGGTTGAGAGAGCTGTTGAACAGTAACCTTTCCTTCAGGAAGTATCACAACAGAGCGTATTTCTTCCCCAAGGTACGAAGAATAAAGGGCAGCAGATGCAGAAGTGTCTCCAGTGGAAGCGCATATGGCAATTATGTCTTTTAGTCCTTTTTCTTCTGAGAGATACTTTATGTAGCTTAAAGCACAGGCCATTCCCCTGTCTTTAAAAGATGCGCTTGGATTAAGTCCCTCGTATTTAAAATAAAAGTCCACCCCTGCCATGTCTCTCAATCTTGCATTTGCTCTAACGATTGGGGTCTGACCCTCTCCCAGATACACTATCGAGCTTAAAGGTATTACAGGTGCAACAAACTCATAAAAGAGAAATATGCCCTTAACAGGAGCATAGTTGAGCATCCTTCTATAATCAAATATCTTTCTCCATTGGCTTCCATTCAGGCTTTTAAGCAAACTGTTTCCTTCAGAATAAAGGAGCAGAACACTTCCACACTTAGGACATGTGTAAAGCAGTTTGTCTATGCCAAATCTTTCTCTACACCCAAGACACCTATAATACATCTTGCCCTCTGGTCTGGGAATTATAAAAGGGGAGATCTCCTCTGGCACCTGATCAATCCTCATTTTTCTTCTCCGTATAGCCTCGATTTGTAAGACGATCTGAAAGTATAAGCAGATCTTCTTCTACCATGTTGTCTGTTCTTATCTCACTGAACGGGATCGCATACTCCCTTCCCGAGCTGATAGCCGGCATAAGCCTTGATGCACCAGCTTTTATGTACCTTGCCACATTATACGCCATTCTTTGAGCAAGGGTGATGTCCTGGTTGTTAGGGGTTGCTCCTCTGATGTCTCTTGAAAATGGTTCACATACAACTCTTCTCTTTATAGGGATACCAGTGGCAAGAAGCTCTTTGTAAAAGTATTCGGCGGCGTTGTCTTTTATGTTTTTCTGATTTCTTTCTTCTCTTTTGTATCCCTCTGCTACCACAATAACGCAACCGTCTTCTCTTTTGTTTATAGCCTCTACCACCTTCTTGTGATCAATCTTGCTGTTTGGAAGAACAGCGAGATGAGCTCTGGCACCTAAGCAACTGTGAAGTGCATGGAATCCACTACTTGCCCCCATCATTTCTATTATGTAAACCCTTTTGTGGGTTCTGGCATCTGCCATGTACCTTCTTATCTTTTCTGCCCCCATTTCTATACCCGTGTTCTCTCCGATACACTCGGTACCCGCTATGTCACTGTCAATAGTGACTGGAACAAAGAATACCTGGATTCCGGTAGGAAGGAAATCACAAAGTGAACTTATTCCTTTAAAAGTGCCATTTCCTCCGATAGCTACTATCACCTTTACATCCCTTTCTATGATGTTTTTTGCCGCTTTCTTTTGAAGCTCCTTCTTCTTAAAATCAGGATACCTTTCTCCTCTTAAAAGAGCACCGGGGGCTTCTGAAAGAGGCGCTACATGAATGACCCCTGGTATGTGGTCTAATTTCTTGTACAGCTCTGGATCATACACAAGTCTTACGAAGTCTTCATCCTTTCCGTGAACCAGAGATCTAAAGCCCTCTTTTGTAGCATATACTTTTCTACCCATGCTCTCTAAGTGGTATGTAATAAAAGCGGTCACAGGATTGTAGCCAGGAGCACATCCTCCTTCCTGAATAAGGAGTACATCTATCTTACTGAACATCTTTTTGTATTCTAAGTCTGTCCTTTTGGTGTGAGTGGCTATTCTCGCTGCCACTTTCACTCTCGCTATAAGCTCGTCTGGATCCACAGGCTT
The DNA here is from genome assembly GCA_964393645.1 of uncultured Desulfobacterales bacterium. Lineage (GTDB taxonomy): Bacteria > Desulfobacterota > DSM-4660 > Desulfatiglandales > JALVZP01 > JALVZP01. The sequence continues at coordinate 15,741 of CAYMUI010000019.1, forward strand.
TGTCAGATAGTCATCTGCTCCTTCACTCATACACCTTATCTTCTCATCTTTTCCTTTTCTTTCGCTTATTATGATCACATATATCTCGCATAGTTCTGAATCTGGATCGGATTTTAGTTTTCTGCAAAGTTCTATTCCATCCATATCCGGGATGTCTATGTTTGCCACAAGTATGTCAGGAGGAAATCGCTTTATCTTTTCAAATGCCTCTCTTCCATTTGACATCCCTTCTATGTCCAGTTCTTCCAAAGTGGAAAGAAGCCTTATGTACAAATCCCTATCTTCTTTGTTAGGTTCTACAACCATAACACTAACTTTATCTTCTATCATACTCTACTTCTCCCATTGACTTTTTATCTCTACGGATCTTTTATAAGCAGCCTGTATCGCTTCGCTTATAACCTCTTTAAGACCCCTCTTTTCAAATACAAGCAAACCTGCCTCTGTGGTTCCTTTTGGTGAAGTAACCATCTCTCTTAATTCAGAGAGAGACTTTCCTGACTCCTTTGCGAGGAAAGAGGCTCCAATGAATGTCTGAATCACAAGCTTAACAGCGTCTTTTTCTTCAAGCCCAAGCTTTATCGCACCCTCTACCATACACTCCATTATTCTGAAAATAAATCCAGGGCCACTGCCTGATACAGCAGTAATGACATCTATCATCTGCTCATCTACCACGATTGTATCTCCCACAGAATTAAATATGTCCAAAGCCCAATTCACATACTCTGATTTCACATTAGAAGCATACGCAATGGCACTCATGCCTTTCTGAACAAAGGCAGGAGTATTTGGCATAACCCTGATTACAGGAACATCTTTTTCCAAAATCTTGGTTATTGCCTTTATAGGAACCCCTGCTGCAATTGAAATTACAAGATGGGATTCGGTAATAGCACTTTTTATCTCTTTTAGCACTTCTTTCATATTCTGAGGTTTTACACATAACACTACAATCCTTGCTTTATTTACAAGTTCTGCATTTGAATCAAAGGTGTCTATGCCAAAAGACTCGTTCACCTCTCTTATTGCTTCC